>NZ_BAAAMJ010000048.1:0-45938 GCF_039529215.1 Streptomyces sodiiphilus
GCGCCGGGCGGCGCGGCTGGCCGCGCTGCACGAGGACCGGGCCTCCGCCGACGCGCTCGCCGCGGGCTGCGACCCGCGGTCGCTGGCCTCCCCGGCCGGCGCGCTGGCCGCCGCGCGGGCGGTGCTGGACGAGGCGGCGGGCTTCGACCCGCCGCTGGCGGTGGACTACCTGGCGCTGGCCGACCCGGAGGACTTCACCGAGGTGCCCGCGGACCACAGCGGCGAGGCCGTGCTGGCGGTCGCCGCCTCGGTGGGCGGCACCCGGCTGATCGACAACATCCGGCTGACCTTCGGGGCCGCGCGGTGAGCGCCCCGCGCCGCCGGGCCGTGCTGAAGGCACCGGCCCCGAGCTGGTTCATCGAGGCGGACGTGGTGGTCGTCGGCTCCGGCGTCGCCGGGCTGACCGCCGCGCTGCGCTGTTCCGCGGCCGGGCTGCGGACGGTCATCGTCACCAAGGCCCGGCTCGACGACGGCTCCACCCGGTGGGCGCAGGGCGGTATCGCCGCCGCCCTCGGCGAGGGGGACACCCCCGGCCAGCACCGGGAGGACACCCTGGTGGCCGGTGCCGGGCTGTGCGACGAGGCGGCGGTCGGTGCGCTGGTGACGGAGGGCCCCGGCGCGGTGCGGCGGCTCATCGAGGCCGGTGCCCGGTTCGACACCACCGAGTCCGGCGAGATCGCCCTGACCCGGGAGGGCGGCCACCACCGGCGCCGCATCGCGCACGCGGGCGGCGACGCGACGGGGGTGGAGATATCCCGCGCGCTGGTGGCCGCGGTGCACCGGGCCGGCGTGGAGACGGTCGAGAACGCCCTGGTGCTGGACCTGCTGACGGACGCCGCCGGACGGACGGCCGGGGTCACCCTGCACGTGATGGGGGAGGGGCTGCACGACGGCGTCGGCGCGGTGCGGTCGCCGGCGGTGGTGCTGGCCACGGGTGGCATGGGCCAGGTCTTCTCGGCGACCACCAACCCGGCGGTCTCCACCGGGGACGGGGTCGCGCTGGCCCTGCGGGCCGGTGCCGAGGTCTCCGACCTGGAATTCGTGCAGTTCCACCCGACGGTGCTGTTCCTGGGCGCGGACGCGGAGGGCCAGCAGCCGCTGATCTCGGAGGCGGTGCGCGGCGAGGGCGCGCATCTGGTCGACGCGGCCGGGGTCCGGTTCATGGCCGGGCAGCACGAACTGGCCGAGCTCGCTCCCCGCGACGTCGTGGCCAAGGCCATCACGCGGCGCATGCACGAGCAGGGCGTCGAGCACATGTACCTGGACGCCCGGCACTTCGGGGCCGCGATGTGGGAGCAGCGCTTTCCCACGATCCTGGCGGCCTGCCGGGCGCACGGCATCGACCCGGTGACCGAGCCGGTGCCGGTGGCCCCGGCGGCGCACTACGCCTCCGGCGGCGTCCGCACCGACCTGCACGGCCGCACCACGGTCCCCGGCCTGTACGCGTGCGGGGAGACCGCCTGCACCGGCGTGCACGGCGCGAACCGGCTCGCGTCCAACTCCCTGCTGGAGGGGCTGGTCTTCGCCGAGCGCATCGCCGCGCGCATCGCCGCGCACGCCGGTGGGCCCCTGCCCGTGCCGGAGGCCGCCGGGGCGCAGGTCGTCGCGCTGCCGCCGCCGGAGGCGCGGCAGGCGGTGCAGCGGACCATGACCCGCGGGGCCGGTGTGCTGCGCTCGGCGCGGAGCCTGACCGCCGCGGCCGGCGAGCTGGACGCGCTGACCGCCGGAAAGGACCGGAAATCGGCGGAACCGGGCACCGACACCTGGGAGACCGCTAATCTGCTTCTGGTCGCCCGGGTACTGGTCGCCGCGGCCCTGCGCCGCGCGGAGACGCGCGGCTGCCACTGGCGCGAGGACCTGCCCGCGCGCGACGACGATGCCTGGCGCAGGCATCTCATCGTCACCCTGCGCCCGGGAGCCCGGAGCCCCGCGCTCGATGTCCGAACCACCACCACGACCGCGTTCCCGCCCGTCGGCGCGATCGTCCCCGAGGAGACCGTGTGAACCCCCCCGACCCGTCCCGGCCCCAGCCGGTCGAGCTCACTCTGCTGCCCTTCGGAGCCCGTCCGGCCGCGGAGGAACCCGCGGGCGGCTGCGGCGACGCCTGTGGATGCGGCGCGGCCGGGGACGGCATCGGGCACGATCCGCTGGAGTGCGGGCTGGACCCGGACCTCGCCGGTCTGCTGGCGGCCTGCGGCCTGGACCCGGTGCAGGTCGAGGACGTCGCGCACCTGACCATCGAGGAGGACCTCGACCAGGGCGTGGACGTCACCACGGTGGCCACCGTCCCCGAGGACGCGATCGCCACCGCCGACTTCACCGCCCGCCGCGCGGGCACCGTGGCCGGGCTGCACGTGGCCGAGGCGGTGCTGTCGGTGGTGTGCACCGACGAGTTCGAGGTCGAGCGGCACGTGGCGGACGGCGACCGGGTGAAGCCGGGCCAGGTGCTGCTGTCCGTCACCGCCCGCACCCGGGACCTGCTGACCGGTGAGCGCAGCGCGCTGAACCTGCTGTGCCACCTGTCGGGCATCGCCACCGCCACCCGGGCCTGGGCCGACGCGCTGGCCGGAACCCGGGCGCGGGTCCGCGACACCCGCAAGACCACCCCCGGGCTGCGGGCCCTGGAGAAGTACGCGGTGCGCTGCGGCGGCGGCGTCAACCACCGCATGTCGCTGTCGGACGCCGCGCTGATCAAGGACAACCACGTGGTGGCGGCCGGCGGCGTGGCGGAGGCGTTCGCCCGGGTCAGGGCGGAGTTCCCGGACGTGCCGGTGGAGGTCGAGGTGGACCGGATCGAACAGCTGGAGCCGGTGCTGGCGCTGGGCGCCGACCTGATACTGCTGGACAACTTCGACCCGGCCCGGACCCGGGAGGCGGTGGCGGTGGTGGCCGGGCGCGCGGCTCTGGAGTCCTCCGGCGGCCTCACCCTCGACAACGCCCGCGCCTATGCCGAAACGGGCGTGGACTACCTGGCGGTCGGGGCGCTCACGCACTCCGCCCCGGTCCTGGACATCGGCCTCGACCTGCGCGAGGGGGGCGTGGCCTGATGCTGCTCACCATCGACGTCGGCAACACCCACACCGTCCTGGGGCTCTTCGACGGCGACGAGATCGTCGAGCACTGGCGTATCTCCACCGACTCCCGCCGCACCGCCGACGAGCTGGCGGTGCTGCTGCAGGGGCTCATGGGGATGCACCCGCTGCTGGGGGAGGAGCTGGGCGACGGCATCGACGGCATCGCCGTCTGCTCGACGGTCCCCTCGGTCCTGCACGAACTGCGGGAGGTGACCCGGCGCTACTACGGGGACATCCCGGCGGTGCTGGTCGAGCCCGGCGTCAAGACCGGGGTGCCGATCCTGACGGACAACCCCAAGGAGGTCGGCTCCGACCGGATCATCAACGCGGCGGCGGCGATCGAGCTCTACGGCGGCCCGTGCATCGTGGTGGACTTCGGGACCGCCACCACCTACGACGCGGTCTCCGCGCGCGGCGAGTACGCCGGCGGCGCGATCGCGCCCGGTATCGAGATCTCGGTGGAGGCGCTGGGCCTGCGCGGCGCCCAGCTGCGCAAGGTGGAGCTGGCCCGGCCCCGGGCGGTGATCGGCAAGAACACCGTGGAGTCCATGCAGTCCGGCATCCTGTACGGCTTCGCCGGCCAGGTGGACGGCGTGGTGGAGCGGATGGCGCGGGAGCTCGCGGACGACCCGGACGAGGTGACGGTCATCGCCACCGGCGGGCTCGCTCCGATGGTGCTGCGGGAGTCCTCGGTGATCGACGAGCACGAGCCGTGGCTGACGCTGGTCGGACTGCGGCTGGTCTACGAGCGGAACATCTCCCGGGCCTGACGCCGCGCGTCCGCGCGTTCCGTGCGCCCGGCTGCCCGTGTGCCGTCGGGCGGCCGGAACACGCCCGCCGGCCCGGCAATTGTGGCAACCTGCCCGAAGAGAGCTTAATGTCGGTTTATGTTCACGCTCAAGGGGTTCCCGGCTCGTCCCGCACGCGCGCACCGACCGGTTCTCGCCGAGGACGGCGAGAAGGGGGGTGGCCGGCCGCACCGGCCGAGCCCGGAACCGGCCAGAAAGCCCGCAGGGCCCGGTTCGGGGCGCCGTCCGGTCCCCACCCCGGCGGAGGTCTTCCCGCCGCGCCGCAAGCGCCCCGAGCCGCCTCCCGGTCCGGGCCGGGAGTGAGGTGGGTACTCTGGAGGCCGGCTCGTCCGAGCACGCCCGAAGGAGACCGACCGCCGTGGACTACGTTGCCGCACTGTTCCCGCCGACCGTGATGGCCGTGGCCTTCACCTGGCTCATCGTGACCATGGTGAAGTCCCAGGGCGGGGCCAACAAGTACAAGGAGGACGCGGCCGTCGACGCCGCGTTCGCCGCCCGGAGCGGCCAGGAGCAGCAGCGCCAGGACTGACCGGTGCCGGCCCTCCGGCCGGCCCGATGCGCCCGCACCCCCGTGGTGCGGGCGACTTTTCGTGCCGCCCCTCCCGGCGGCCTCCCGCCCCGCCCCCCTGTCCGTGGCTCGTCCGGATTCATCCTTCCTGTGCCGGTCTGTGTGCATCGTCCCGATCGGGGATATCGTTCCGGTGTGCCACGGCCACTGGGAGAACTGGAAGACGCGGTCATGACGCGTGTATGGGAGTGGAACCGGTCCGTCACCGTCCGGGAAGTACTCGATGATCTGCGTGAGGAACGTTCCATCGCCTATACGACGGTGATGACGGTCCTGGACAACCTTCATCAGAAGGGCTGGGTGCGGCGGGAACAAGAGGGCCGCGCCTATCGCTATGAGGCGGTCTCCACCCGGGCCGCCTACTCCGCCGCATTGATGAATGAGGCGTGGGCGCGAAGCGACAACCCGGCCGCCGCCCTCGTCGCGTTCTTCGGGATGATGTCGCCGGATCAGACCGCCGCATTGCGGGACGCGCTGCGGGTGGTGGACGTGACCGCGGCGGACCCGGCCGGCCCGGCGGCGCCTCCCCCCGAGGTGAATGGCGGGGAGTCCCGGGGATAGCCTCCCGGATGTGGCAGAAGACGAAGCGTCAGCGGTGGAAGCGGAGAGCGCCCCGAACGCGTACGGCACTCCCGGGGCCGGCGGCGCCGCCCCCTCCGGCGGCCGGAAGCGCGGCCCCGGGCCGTCCGGGACGGCCGAAATCACGGTGCGCCGCGCGCGCACCTCGGATGTGCCCGCGGTGCGCGGCCTCATCGACGCATACGCCAGGGACCGCATCCTGCTCGACAAGGCCACGGTGACGCTTTACGAGGACATTCAGGAGTTCTGGGTCGCCGAGCGCGATCACGATGAGCGAGTGGTCGCCTGCGGTGCGCTGCACGTGATGTGGGAGGACCTCGCCGAGGTGCGCACACTGGCGGTGGATCCCCAGCTCAAGGGCCAGGGCGTCGGCCACCGGGTGCTGGCCGAGCTGCTGCGGACGGCGCGCCGCCTCGGTGTGCGGCGAATTTTCTGTCTGACCTTCGAAGTTGAGTTCTTCGCCCGTCACGGCTTCGCCGAGATCGGGGACGCCCCGGTCCCCGGTGATGTCTACAGCGAGCTGCTGCGTTCCTATGACGAGGGGGTCGCGGAGTTCCTGGGTCTGGAACGCGTGAAGCCCAACACATTGGGTAACACTCGGATGCTGCTGCATCTTTGAATCCGCGGACACCCGGTGGTTATGTCCGAATCATCCCGTCGTGTCTCGCGTTCCGTCCAGCAATCCGGGCCCGGGGTTTGTGTTTTTCCGGGAAGGGCGGTTTGATTACATGCGCAGTACCCATGAATTATTCGGCGAACAAGAATGGGAGCAGCCGGTGGCACAGAAGGTTCAGGTTCTTCTCCTCGACGACCTCGACGGTGGCGAGGCGGATGAGACCGTCACGTTCGCGCTCGACGGCAAGACTTACGAGATCGACCTCAACGCCGCCAACGCGGACAAGCTCCGCAGCGTGCTGGAGACGTATATCCAGGCGGGCCGCAAGGCCGGTGGCCGTTCCGGCCGCGGACGTGGTGGCCGTACCGCCGCTCCCTCCGGGGGCAGCCAGGACACCGCGAAGATCCGCGCCTGGGCCAAGGAGCAGGGATACGACGTGAATGACCGGGGCCGTGTTCCCGCGAGTATTCGTGAGGCGTACGAGAAGGCCGGCGCCTGATTCTCCGCGCGCCGGGGCCGTGCACGGGCCCGGCGGCGCCCGCTCGCGGCCGGGCAGGCGGCCCCGCGGGTCCGCCGCGCGGGGAGAGCCGGCAGTCCGCGTCCCTGTCTCCGGGGGCCGCACCCGCACGGGGCGGCCCCCGAGGGCTGTCCGGGCGCGCCACGCCCGGTGTCCGGAAGGGCACTTTCCGCCATGGGTGTTCCGTCCCTCCCTGCCCCCGATGGCGCAAGTGCGACGGTCCGGCGTTCGCCGACAGCGGATGTACGTGGCTTCTGCCGCATGGAGTGTCAGCCTGGAAGGGTAAGAAGGCCCCAGTGGCACAGGGGGCGATGACAGTGGGCTCGCAGGTACCGCCCCGGGGCGTTCGCCGACGGCGTAGCCATCCGGGGTGCCAGAGCTTGGCCCGCGGGAACATCGTCTCGCACCATCGGGTTGGAACAGTTGTCGTCTGTTCGGGGCAGGAGGTCTGGGACAGGTGTCAGCAGTTGGAATGAGCGGTCCCCCGTTGCGGGACTAAGCTGCGGAAGGACAGGGAGGGGACCGACCCCTTTACTGCCTGACCGCTCTGAGGAGCGATTACGATGTTCGAGAGGTTCACCGACCGCGCGCGGCGGGTTGTCGTCCTGGCTCAGGAAGAAGCCCGGATGCTCAACCACAACTACATCGGCACGGAACACATCCTCCTGGGGTTGATCCACGAGGGTGAGGGTGTCGCCGCAAAGGCCCTGGAGAGCCTCGGGATCTCGCTCGAGGCGGTCCGCCAGCAGGTGGAGGAGATCATCGGCCAGGGCCAGCAGGCCCCGTCCGGCCACATCCCCTTCACCCCCCGGGCCAAGAAGGTGCTGGAGCTGTCGCTGCGCGAGGCTCTGCAGCTGGGCCACAACTACATCGGCACCGAGCACATCCTGCTCGGCCTGATCCGCGAGGGCGAGGGCGTCGCCGCCCAGGTCCTGGTGAAGCTGGGCGCCGATCTCAACCGGGTGCGGCAGCAGGTCATCCAGCTGCTCTCCGGTTACTCCGGCGGCAAGGAGGCCGCCACCGCCGGCGCGCCAGCCGAGGGCACGCCCTCCACCTCGCTCGTGCTGGACCAGTTCGGCCGTAACCTCACCCAGGCCGCCCGTGAGTCCAAGCTCGACCCGGTCATCGGGCGCGAGAAGGAGATCGAGCGGGTCATGCAGGTGCTGTCCCGCCGCACCAAGAACAACCCGGTCCTCATCGGCGAGCCCGGCGTCGGCAAGACCGCCGTCGTCGAGGGGCTGGCCCAGGCCATCGTCAAGGGCGAGGTGCCCGAGACCCTCAAGGACAAGCACCTCTACACCCTGGACCTCGGTGCGCTGGTCGCCGGCTCCCGGTACCGCGGTGACTTCGAGGAGCGCCTGAAGAAGGTGCTCAAGGAGATCCGCACCCGCGGCGACATCATCCTGTTCATCGACGAGCTGCACACCCTGGTCGGGGCGGGCGCCGCCGAGGGCGCGATCGACGCCGCCAGCATCCTCAAGCCGATGCTGGCCCGCGGCGAGCTGCAGACCATCGGCGCCACCACGCTCGACGAGTACCGCAAGCACCTGGAGAAGGACGCCGCGCTGGAGCGCCGCTTCCAGCCCATCCAGGTCGCCGAGCCCTCGATGCCGCACACCATCGAGATCCTCAAGGGGCTGCGGGACCGCTACGAGGCGCACCACCGCGTCTCCATCACGGACTCCGCCCTGGTCGCCGCCGCACAGCTGGCCGACCGGTACATCTCGGACCGCTTCCTGCCGGACAAGGCGATCGACCTGATCGACGAGGCCGGCTCCCGGATGCGCATCCGCCGGATGACCGCGCCGCCGGACCTGCGCGAGTTCGACGAGAAGATCGCCAACGTGCGCCGGGAGAAGGAGTCCGCGATCGACTCGCAGGACTTCGAGAAGGCCGCCTCGCTGCGTGACGACGAGAAGCAGCTGCTGACCGCCAAGGCCAAGCGGGAAAAGGAGTGGAAGGCCGGCGACATGGACGTCGTGGCCGAGGTCGACGAGGAGCTCATCGCCGAGGTCCTGGCCGCCTCCACCGGCATCCCGGTCTTCAAGCTCACCGAGGAGGAGTCCTCCCGGCTGCTGCGCATGGAGGACGAGCTGCACAAGCGCGTCATCGGCCAGGAGGACGCCATCAAGGCGCTCTCCCAGGCGATCCGGCGCACCCGTGCGGGCCTGAAGGACCCCAAGCGTCCCGGTGGGTCGTTCATCTTCGCGGGCCCCTCCGGGGTCGGCAAGACCGAGCTGTCCAAGACGCTCGCCGAGTTCCTCTTCGGCGACGAGGACGCGCTGATCTCCCTCGACATGTCGGAGTTCGGCGAGAAGCACACGGTCTCCCGGCTCTTCGGCTCCCCGCCCGGATACGTCGGCTACGAGGAGGGCGGCCAGCTCACCGAGAAGGTGCGCCGCAAGCCGTTCTCGGTCGTCCTGTTCGACGAGGTCGAGAAGGCCCACCCGGACATCTTCAACTCCCTGCTGCAGATCCTGGAGGACGGCCGCCTGACCGACTCCCAGGGCCGGGTCGTGGACTTCAAGAACACCGTCATCATCATGACGACGAACCTCGGCACCCGGGACATCTCCAAGGGCTTCAACATGGGCTTCGCCGTCGCGGGTGACGTCGAGACCGGCTACGAGCGCATGAAGGCCAAGGTCAACGACGAGCTGAAGCAGCACTTCCGCCCGGAGTTCCTGAACCGTGTCGACGACACCGTGGTGTTCCACCAGCTGACCCAGGACGACATCATCAAGATCGTCGACCTGATGATCAACCAGGTGGACGAGCGGCTCAAGGACCGCGACATGGCCCTGGAGCTGAGCACCTCGGCCAAGCAGCTGCTCGCCAGGCGCGGCTACGATCCGGTGCTCGGTGCCCGGCCGCTGCGCCGCACCATCCAGCGGGACATCGAGGACATCCTGTCGGAGAAGATCCTCTTCGGCGAGATGCGTCCCGGCTACATCGTGGTGGTGGACACCGAGGGCGAGGGGAAGGACGAGAAGTTCACCTTCCGGGGCGAGGAGAAGTCCTCCCTCCCGGACGCCCCGCCCGTCGAGGCGGCCGGCGGCCCCAACCTCTCCAAGGAGAGCTGAGCGGCTCCCGCGAAGCCACCGAGAACGCCCCCGAGGCCATGGCCCCGGGGGCGTTCCCCGTCCGGTGGCACCCGGCAGGCTCAGTACCTGGAGCGCGGAGCCAGCCGCACGTCCACTCCCGTGAGGCACTCCGCGTTGCGGACCGCCCTGCCCCCGTCGACCGACACCGAGCGCAGCTCCCGCAGGTCCGCCAGCGGCGCCAGGTCCGTCTCCCGGCACCGGGCCACGCCCAGATGTGACAGGCCGGGGAACAGCCGTGCGACCGGCGTCAGCGGGACGTCCTCCGCGTGCAGGTACAGATGGGTGACCGCGGGCATCGGCCGGGGCATCTCCTCCAGCGCGCGCAGCTGCGCCGGGCCCAGCGCCAGTGAGCGCAGCACCGGCAGCTTCCCGACGGCCGCCCACTCCTCGGGGCCGGGCGGCGCCGGGTGCCGGTGCAGCGCCAGATGCCACAGGCGGGGCCAGGCGGTCAGCGAGGTCAGCGAGGCCGAGGGCGGCGGCTCCAGGTCGCGCAGCGGCGCACGCCGGGGCAGCTCCAGCTCCTGGGCCAGCCGGACGTGCAGGGCCGAGAGCCGCGGCATGGCGTCCAGCGGGCGCAGCGACGAGAGCCCCGGCAGCCCTTCCAGCCGCAGGCTGCGCAGCTGCGGATGGGACGCCACCGGCTCCAGGCCGGTGATCCCGGGGCAGTCCAGCAGCCGGAGTGTCCTCAGCTCCGGCAGGCTCTCCAGGAACTCCAGGTCCTCCAGCCTCCCGTTGTCCCGGATGTTCAGCTGGGTGACGCCCTTGCCCTCCAGCGCCCCGGCGATCTCCGCCGCCCCGAAGCCGCCGAGCACATGCAGATAGGGCGCGTGCAGCATCTCCCGGTACACCCGCAGCTCCTCCCGGGTGCGGGCGACGGGATACCAGCTGGCGTCCCGCGGCAGGTGGCGCATGACCTCCCGGGCGTACCGCTCGGTGTCGAACCGCTTCCAGGCCCAGGCCAGCTGATTGCGCACCCCCGGGCCCTCGTGACGCGCGAACCGGGCCAGCTTGGGCAGCGCGGCGTCCGTGGCGATCCGCCCCGCCGTGACCACCACCGCCCAGGCCTCGGTGTCCGTCAGGCCCTCCGGGTCCGGCAGCAGGTCCAGGACGACCGGGCCGAGCGCCGCCAGCGCCTCGGCCTCGCCCAGCGCCCGGGGCGGAAGGAACCGGGACGCCCGCCGTTCCACCAGCTCCCGCACCGCGGGGTCGAGCCGGGTGGCGTGCTCCAGGCAGGCCATCGCGACCAGGTCCAGCCGGATCCGGTGCCCCGGCTCGCGGTCACCCCGCTCCACCAGCCCCCGCAGCAGCCGGGCCCGCTCCTCCGGACGGCCGTGCGCCACCGCCATCCGCAGCACGTCCTCCCACTGGTCCAGGTGCGCGTGATCCACCAGCATCGGGAAGTCCTGCTCCTCCACCGCCTCCCGGGCGCCCAGATAGTCCTGGAAGGTGCGGTGCACGAAGTCCACCGTTCCCGGGGCGGGTTCGCGCAGCAGCCCCGAACGGTCCAGCAGGTGCCGGTAGACGGCCTCCGGCCGGCCCTGCCCGCCGATGTGCGGCATGGCGGGCAGCACCCGGGCGAGCAGCCCGATCGCGATGTCCTCCACCATCTCCGAACGCCCGTTGCGGATCAGCCAGTACGCCAGCTTCTGGAGCAACTGGGCCTGCTCCTCGGCGTCCAGCTCGATCCCGGTGGGCCGGCCCATGTCCCGCTCCCGGTCGCGGCGCTCCAGCAGCATCAGCAACGCCGCGTCGTACAGCGCCTTCCGGCCGCGCGGCAGATACCCGCGCCGCTCCCGGTGCAGGGCGCAGATCAGCCCGCACATCAGCGGGTTGGTGGCCAGCCGGCCCAGATCCGCCTTGGTGCGCACCGCGTCCAGCAGCTTGGCCTCGTAGGCACCGTCCACCCGCGCCGCGCGGTGCCACCGCTGGATGAACGCGGCCACGTCGTCCCGGCTCATCTGGGTCAGCGACAGCTCCGCGAACCCCTCGGCGGCCAGCCAGTCCTCCGGGACGGCCGACGGGCGGGCGGTGACCAGCCACAGGTTTCCCGGGAAGGCCGACATCAGCTCCCGCAGCCAGCGGCGGGTGTGCTCCCGCTCGGACGGCGGGATCTCGTCGATGCCGTCGATCAGCAGCAGCCCGCGGCCGCCGCTGAGCACCCGCTCCACCCACCCCGCGGGCGCCGAATGCGGGCATCCGACCGCCGGCAGGAAGCCGTCCGGCACCGGAAGCGGGCGGCCTCCCCGGGTCAGCGTCCGCATCGGCAGCACGAACGGCACGCGGCCGAGCAGATGTGCCGTCCCCGGTCCTGCCTGCCCGCGGGCCGTGGTGACGGCCAGCCACTGCACCAGCGTCGTCTTTCCCGAGCCGGCCACTCCGCGCAGCAGCACCCGCTCCCGCCCGGCCAGCGCCGTCTCGGCCGGCTGCGGCACCGGGGCCAGGTCCTCCTCGTCCCCCCGCTCCCGGGAGGGCGGCACCTGCGGCTGTCGCTCCACGGCCTCCAGGCTGAGGTAGGCGGCGTCCAGCGGCCACTCCCGGGCGTGGTCGAGATCGATGCCGTAGATCGTCAGCAGGCTGTGCTTGCCGATGACGTACCGCGCGTACTTCTCCTCGAAGGAGGCGTCGAGCGCCGAGCGGGCCGGCATCCGCTCGATCAGCAGATCGACGCCGGTGACCAGGCGGTCGAGCTGCCGGCTCTGCTCCACCAGGGTCCGGGCGACGAACGCCGAGCGCCGGGTGAAGAAGTTCAGGATGTGCAGGCAGGCCGTCTCCAGGAGCGAGTCGAACCAGTGCCGCGCGTCCGGTGACAGGTCGTAGGCGCCCGGCGGCCTGTGGCGCAGCAGTTCCCGCGCCAGGCCGCGGTGCCCCAGCCGCACGGCCTGGACGTCGTCCATGCCCAGCTCGCCGAGCCCGTGGAGGGTGCGGGCCAGGGCACCGGCGACAGCCGTGCGTTCCCCGGCCGACGGGGCGTCGTGCGGCCCGGCGGCGCGCACCGCGCGCTCCACCAGTTCGCGGGCCAGCTTCTCCAGGTCGCGTTCGTCCAGGGTGCGGTGCTCCCCGGTGAACGAGACCAGCGCGGAGATCCGCACCGGCCGGTCCACCAGTTCCGCTCCGGGTGGCTCCTGCCGGAACAGCTTGCGCACCAGCGGCACGAAGGCGCCGGAGGCGAGCCGTAATCCGAGGTGTGCGGCATCCATGGACCCGAGCGTAGAACGTTCCTACGACACCACCCGCCCGTTCCGCTCGCCGCCCGGTGGGCCCCGGTCAGCCGCGGGCGATGCGGGCCAGCCGGGCCGGGTCGGTGAGCGCCGTCCAGCGGCGGCCGGTGCTGACGACGCCGTCGCGGCGCAGCCTGCTCAGCGTGCGGCTGACCGACTCGGTGGTGGTCCCCGTCATGGCGGCCAGATCCGAGCGGGTCAGCGGGACCTGCAGCAGCACGGTGTCCCCGCGCGGTTCGCCGAGTTTGCCGGCCAGTGTCAGCAGCGTTGCCGCGACCCGCTGCTCCACGGTGCCGCCGGCCAGCCGGCGCATCGCCTGCTGGGACGCCTCCAGGCGGGCCGCCATGTCGTCGAGCACGGCGAGCGCCACGCCGGGGTGCCGCCGCAGCACCTCGCGGAAGCCCTCGGCGGACAGGCGCAGGGCGCAGCTGACGGTCAGCGTCCGGGCGGTGTCGGGGCAGGCTGAGTTCCCCAGAGCCGCGAGCGAGCCGAACATCGCCCCCGGAGTGATCACGTCGACCAGGACCTCGCCGTCGTCCAGCGAGGGCCGCAGCACCTTCACCCGGCCGGTGGCCAGGATGAACAGATGGGTGGCCGGGGCGCCCGCCCGGTAGACGGTCTCGCCCTCGGCGTAGCCGCTCACCCGCATGCGGCGGTCGATCGCCTCGATCTCCTCAGCGGACAGCCCGGCGAACCAGGGCGCGTGCGAGAGCACCTTGAGCCGCAGCGGCGCGGGGCACGCGTGGGGCACCTCGCAGGTGCGGGCCAGCGGGGTGGTGCGCCGTTTGCCGTCCATCGGTTCTCCCACTCCGCCTTCCGCGGCCTTCCACGGCCTTCCGTGACGGCGCCCCGGGCCGTGCGAGGCGCGTTCCCCGGCCCACCGTACGCCCGCCCCCGGCCGTGGGACCCGGGGCCGATGGTCCCGGGTCCGTTCCGTCCGGGGGCGGGCGGCCCCCGGTCAGTAGGGGGCGACGGCGGACCGGTATCCAGCTTTGGCCACCGCCGCGACGAGGTCGTCCCCGCTGACGCGCGACGGGTCGTGGTCCACCTCGACACGTGCCGAGGCGAAGTGGACTTTCACGGCGGTGACGCCGTCGAGCCGGGCGACCCGCTTCTCGATCTTCCCGACGCAGGAGGGGCAGGAGAAACCCTCGGCACGCAGCACGGTGCGGGAGGTGGGTGTGGCCTGTGTGCTCATCGTCCCGGTCCTTTCCGGTCGGCGGTCCCCCCACCGTTCCGGGGAGGCGGACACGACGCTACGAGAGACGGGCCGCGGCGGACATGACGTGCGTCAATCGAGTGCGTGTGCGGGTGATTGACCCACGTCATGTCCGCCGGTCATGCCCTTCCCTAGCGTGCTTCCCAGGTCCTGCCCCAGGGCCCCGGGACCCGCCGAACGGGATCGTGCGAGGGAGGAAACGTCATGGTTCTCACCGGGTGGACGCGAAGGAGGTGGACGGTTCCGGCGGTCTCCGGAACGCTGATCGCCGCCGCGCTGGTGACCGGCCGGGCCCTGGGCGTGGACGTACCGGGCGACCTGCTGATGACCGCCGCCGCGCTGGTGGCGGGCGGCCCCATCCTGGTCAAGGCCGCGCGGGCCCTGGCCTCGAAGGTCGTGGGCATCGACCTGCTGGTCTCCGTCGCGGCGGTCGGGGCGGTCGTCATCGGCGAGTACTGGGAGGCCGCGGCGGTGACCTTCCTCTTCGCCGTCGGCCACGCGCTGGAGTCGGCGACTCTCGCCCGGACCCGCTCGGCACTCGCCGGGCTGGTCGCCCAGGCTCCGGACGTCGCGGTCGTGCTGCGCGGGGGCGAGCAGGTGGAGGTCCCGGCGGACCGGGTGAGGACCGGCGAGACCGTCGTGGTGAAGAACGGCGCCAGGGTCCCGGTGGACGGCGAGGTCCTCGCGGGCACCGGCGCACTGGACGAGGCGTCCATCACCGGGGAATCGGTGCCGGCCGAGAAGGGGCCCGGCGACCGGGTGTTCGCCGGCACGGTGTCGCGGGGAGGGCTCCTCCAGGTCACGGCGTCCGGTGTCGGCGCGGACACCACACTGGCGCGCATCATCCACCGGGTGGAGGAGGCGCAGGACGCCAAGGCACGCACCCAGCAGTTCATGGACCGGTTCTCCGCCTGGTACACCCCGGCCATCATGGCGCTGGCCCTGGTGGTGGGCCTGGCGACCGGGAACGTGGTCCTGGGCCTGACCCTGCTGGTGATCGGCTGCCCCGGAGCCCTGGTCATCTCCATTCCCGTCTCGGTCGTGGCCGGCATCGGCCGGGCCGCCAGGGACGGCATCCTCATCAAGGGGGGTGAGTTCCTGGAGACCTCGGCGAGGATCAGCGCCGTGGCCGTCGACAAGACCGGTACCCTCACCAGGGGCCGCCCGCGCCTGACCGATGTGGTGGTGCTGGACCGGGACATGGACCGGACGGCGGTCCTGGGCTGGGCCGCCCGGGCGGAGGCGGGCTCCGGGCACCCGCTGGCCCGCCCCGTTCTCGACGCGGCCGCCGCCGGGGGAGTGCCCGCCCCCGGCCTGCCCGAGCACACCGAACCGGTGGCGGGCAAGGGCATCGCCGTCGTCTCCGGCGGACACCGCGTCCTGGCCGGCAACCGGTCGCTCCTGGAGCAGTACGGCACCGCCGGTGCGGACGCGGCGGGGGAGGCCGCCGAGCGGCTCGCCGCGGCGGGACGCACGCCGATGATCGTCGCGGTGGACGGAAGGGCGGTCGGGGTGGTGGCCGTCGCCGACGAAGTCCGCGACGACGCCTCCCGGATGGTCACCGAGCTGCGCGGGGCGGGGGTGCGCCGGGTGGTCATGCTCACCGGCGACGCGGAGCCGGTGGCCCGCGCGGTCGCCGGTGCGGCCGGGATCGACACCTACCACGCGGGACTGCTGCCCGAGGACAAGTACGAGGCGATCACCCGGCTCCAGCGGGAGGGGTACACCGTGGCGATGGTCGGCGACGGCGTCAACGACGCACCCGCGCTGGCCCGGGCCGACATCGGGGTGGCGATGGGCGCCGCGGGATCGGCCGTCGCAGTGGAGACCGCCGACATCGCCCTGATGGGCGACAACCTGCTCAAGCTCCCCGAGGCCGTCTCCCTGGCCCGGCGGACAGCGGCGAACATGCGGCAGAACATCATCGTGGCCCTGGTCACCGTCTCGCTCCTGCTGCTGGGGGTGCTCCTGGGCGGCGTCACCATGGCCGCCGGGATGCTCGTCCACGAGGCGTCCGTCCTGCTCGTCATCGTCAACGCGATGCGGCTGCTGCGGCGTCCCCGCACCGGCCGGACCACCCCGGTGCGCGCCGCCCGGCCGGCGGGCGCACCGGTCCGGCAACCGGTGTGAGCGCACCCCGGCCGCCCGCACTCCCGCACCCCGGCGCTCCCCCGGCGCCGGGGTGCGGCCACGCGGGTCCTCGCGGGGCGAATCCTGTGTGCTCAGGGAGAAATGACGTGTCCCGGATCGGCGCGCGGTGGTAGGAAACCCGGCATGACGGCCACTGACGCACGACCGGACGAACAGCCCGACGCCTACCGCGACCTCGACGCCTATGTCCGCCTGCCGCGGGTGGAAGGACTGCGGCTGTCCCCCGACGGACGCCGTCTCGTCGTCGGCGTCTCCACCCCCGACCTGGAGCGCAACCGCTACACCTCCGCGCTGTGGGAGGTCGACCCGGAGGGGGAGCGGCCGGCCCGCCGGCTCACCCGCGGCGACCGGGGGGAGTCGGCCGCCGGCTTCACGCCGGACGGCGACCTGCTGTTCGTCTCGTCGCGGCCGGAGCCCGGCGACGACAGCACGGCGCCCGCCCTGTGGGCGCAGCCGTCCGGCGGCGGGGACGCCCGGGTGCTGGTGCGCCCGCCCGGGGGCGTGCGGGGGCCGGTCGTCAGCGAGTCGGGGACCGTGGTGCTCGGCTCGGGCATGATGCCCTCGGCACCCGGCGCCGCGGCCGACAAGGAGCTGCGCGAGGGGCGCGAGAAGGCACGCGTCTCCGCGATCCTCCACGAGGAGTTCCCCATCCGGTACTGGGACCACCATCTCGGCCCCGACCGGACCAGGCTGCTGGCCGCCGCCCTGCCCGGGGCCGCGGCAGGCGGCGGCACGGCGGGGACGGAGGACCGCCCGGAGCCGCGCGACGTCACCGGCCACGTCGGACGGGCTCTGGACGAGGAGTGCAGCTGGGACATCACCCCGGACGGCACCACCGTGGTCAGCACCTGGGCGGTGGCCGAACCCGGGGGCTCCCAGCGGTACACGGTGGTGGCCCTCGACGTGGCCACCGGGCAGCGCCGCACGCTGGCCGACGACCCGGAGGGCGCCCACGAGTACCACTCGCCGCGGATCTCGCCCGACGGGGCCCGGGCCGCCGTGATCGTCCGCAGACGCGGCGATGCCGCCGATCCCGGCCACGAGTGGCTCGGCCTCGTCCCGGTGGACGGCGGGGCGCCGGTGGCGGATCTGACGGCCGGCTGGGACCGCATCCCGCGCGGCGCGCGCTGGACACCGGACGGCTCCGCGCTGATCGCCGTCGCCGACGACCACGGCCGCGCGCCGCTGTGGCGGGTGGACGCCGGGACCGGCGAGGTCAGCCGGCTGACCGCCGACGACGGCGCGTACAGCGACATCCAGGTGTCCCCGGACGGGCGCCGGGTCTACGCGCTGCGCTCGGCTGTCGACAGCCCCCCGGCACCGGTGAGCGTGTCCCTGGACGGCGAGCCGGAGATCACGGCGCTGCCCGGCCCGGCCCGCGCGCTCGGTGCGGAAGGGCCGCTGCCCGGCCGGCTGGAGGAGGTCACCGCCACGGCGGAGGACGGGACCGCGCTGCGGGCCTGGCTCGCGCTGCCGCACGACGCCGGGGAGCAGGGGCCCGCCCCGCTGCTGCTGTGGATCCACGGCGGCCCCGTGATGTCCTGGAACGCCTGGTCGTGGCGGTGGAACCCATGGATCGCGGTAGCCCACGGCTACGCCGTCCTGCTGCCCGACCCGGCGCTGTCCACCGGCTACGGAACCGATTTCGTCCGGCGCGGCTGGGGCCGGTGGGGCGGGGCCCCGTACACCGACCTGATGACGATCACGGACGCCGCCGTGGAGCACCCCGGCATCGACGGCGCCCGCACGGCCGCGATGGGCGGCTCCTTCGGCGGCTACATGGCGAACTGGATCGCCGGGCACACCGGCCGCTTCCGGGCGATCGTCACGCACGCCTCCGTGTGGAACCTCGAACAGTCCAGCGACGCCGCGGACTTCGCGTACTGGTTCCACCGGGGTCTGACGCCCGGGATCATCGCGGCGGACTCCCCGCACCACCACGCGGATGCCATCACCACCCCGATGCTCGTCATCCACGGCGACAAGGACTACCGGGTGCCGGTCGGCGAGGGCCTCAGCCTCTGGTGGGCCCTGGCCTCGCGCGCGACGGCCGAGGACGGCTCGATGCCGCACAAGTTCCTCTACTTCCCCGACGAGAACCACTGGATCCTCACCCCGCACCACGCCAAGGTCTGGTACCAGACGGTTCTGGCGTTCATCGCCCACCACGTGGACGGCGAGGAGTGGCGCCGCCCGCCGCTCCTCGGCTGAGGTGGCGGGCGGAGGTCAGGGGACCTCGCGGAGGTAGAGGGCGCCGCAGGTGTGGCAGAAGGGGGCGCCGAGGTCGGTACCCCAGGCGTCGTCCGGGCGGGTGTCGGCGTCCGGCGCCAGCTCCTTGCCGCACATGGCGACGGCCCCCTCGCCGCGCACCATGTGCCAGGAAACCGGGTCGCCCGCCCTGCGGGGCGGGCGCTCCTCTTCCTCGGGTGCCTCGGGGGCCCGGTACTCGGCCCGGATCATGTGGCGCATATGCCCATATTGCGGGCGCCGGTCCCCTCGCGCTACTCGGAGCCCTCTTCCCACCCTGGTGTGCTCACGTCACACTGCTGGAGGTATACACCTCTGTGCGGGGGCGGCCGCCTGATCTCACCTCGTGAAGGAGTTCCGCGCATGAGCACCGGCTTAAGAGAGTCAGGTACATGGCAAAAGGCCCGCACCGGAATGCTCGCCGATCTGCGGGCCGCGGTCCCCGACGCACTCGTCGCCCTGCTCCTGACCGCGAGTGTCTTCGTCTTCCTGTTCGTCCGGGTGCGCTCGGGGGACTCCGCGACCGTCGCCGTCATGCCGTTCATGGCCGACGCCGGGACGTACTGGATGTACATCCTCAGCCAGGCCTTCGGCTGGGCGGCGCTGTGGTGGGCCTGGGGCACGATCATGCTCGGCTTCATGCTGTCGGGCCCCAGACCCTCCTGGCCGAAGCTGTCCGGACCCCGGCTGGAACGTCTCCACCGGGACCATCGCGCTGCCGCCCGCCACGCCGCCCGGCTCTTCACCGCCTAAGAAACCAGCGCCAGCGACGACCGCCTCCGCCAGATCGCAGCCGAAGCCCTCAGGGAGACCTGCTTCCAGACGGCGGCCGCCGCGCCTGCTCTCTCGAGGAGATCCGGTTCTCAGCCTGAATCCACCGGCTGATCGCTGGTGCGGGAGGGGCCCGGTACGAAGAGAGGCCTTGTGACCTGCGATGATGTGAGTTCTCTACGCTCCATCAACACAAGTCAGCAAGGCATCTCGTGAGTGCAATTCTCTCACGCCACAACGGCTGTCTCCGCCGTGTTCGACGAGCCGAACCTGGTCGCGGACGCGGGTCTGGTCCCGCTGGTCCGCCTGGCCGAGCGGCTCGACCTGCCGGGCCTGATCGCCGACAGGATCCGAGTCGACCAGGCCGACAACAGCGGCGGCGCCAACCCGGCCGCGAAGGCGATGAGCCTGGTGGCGGCGATGTGCGCCGGGGTCGATTCGATCGACGACGCCGACCGGCTGCGGTACGGCGCGATGAACGTCCTGTTCAGCGGGGTGCGGGCGCCGTCGACGCTGGGCACGTTCCTGCGCTCGTTCACCCACGGCCACAACCGCCAACTCCACCGTGTGCACCGGGCCTTCCTCGCTCGCCTTGCCACGAGAACGCCTCTGCTGCCCGGGCGTCGGCCAGGTGGCGTTCGTCGATGTCGACCCCACGCACCGGCGGGTGTTCGGACGCGCCAAACAGGGCGCCGAGGTCGGCCGGTTCAAGGGCGTCCGCACGCTGCACCCGATCCTGGCCACGCTGTCGACGCCGCTCGCGCGGCCGGTGATCGCGGCGGTGCGGCTGCGACGGGGAAAGGCCCCTGACGCCCGCGCCGCCGAGGCCATCGCGGCGGCCAGGCAGGCCGGCGCGACCGGCACCGTCGTGGTGCGCGCGGACAGCCAGTTCTACAACGCCGACGTCGTCGCGGCCTGCCGTCGCGCGGGCGCCCACCTCTCTGTCACGGTGCGGATGAACCCGCACGACGCCG
The DNA here is from genome assembly GCF_039529215.1 of Streptomyces sodiiphilus. Lineage (NCBI taxonomy): Bacteria > Bacillati > Actinomycetota > Actinomycetes > Kitasatosporales > Streptomycetaceae > Streptomyces > Streptomyces sodiiphilus. The sequence continues at coordinate 19,848 of NZ_BAAAMJ010000048.1, forward strand.
CCACGATCAGCGCCATCCCCGAGACCGCGTGGACGGCGATCCGCTACCCGGAGGCATTCGTCGACCCCGACACCGGCGAGCTGATCTCCGACGCCGAGGTCGCCGAAGTCGAGTACACGGCGTTCACCGGCCGCACGAAGGCAGAGCACGTCACGGGCCGACTGATCGTGCGCCGGGTCCGCCGCCTGGACATGGAAACCGCCTCCGGGCAGGGCGAGTTGTTCAGCTCCTGGCGCTACCACCCGGTCTTCACCGACAGCCCCTTCGAGGTGCTGCAGGCCGAACTGCAGCACCGGCAGCACGCGATCGTCGAGCAGGTCATCGCGGACGGCAAGGGCTCAGCCCTGGCCCACCTGCCCTCCGGGCGTTTCCAGGCCAACGCCGCGTGGCTGACCCTGTGGGCGATCACCCACAACCTGCTGCGGGCCGCCGGAGCATTGGCCGGGGTCTTCCACGCGAAGGCCACGACCGCGACGATCCGCACCCATCTGGTCCACGTACCGGCCCGACTCGCGCGCACCGCACGGCGGTTGACACTCCACCTGCCGAGCAGGTGGCCCTGGCAGCACGCCTTCGCCGATCTGTTCGACGCCGCCCACTCGCCACCAGAGCGCTGACCATCCGACCACCCGCCCGCAAGGGCCCGACCAGGATAAACGTGGAAAAGCTGGGCAGACCAGCGGATGCCCCGCGTCTTCACACCGGGCACCAGTCAACCGAGCCCGAATCGATCATCTGTGAATCAGGCCGGTGGATTCGGGCTCAGACATCGAGCACCTGGAGTTCGATCTGTAGTAGCCGCGTTCTGAGCCCGCGGGCCTGAACCGATCGGTTCAGGCTCGCGGACTGCCACGGCATCGGAGGTATGCGCCCGATGGCCACGGGCTATCCTGGTGGAGGCGTAACCAGCTTCGTAGCGCTAGGGTCGACGTTCGCTGCATAGGCCAAGATCGGTAGGTCGCGACCAAGCAGACCGTTCATCTCGATGGCAGCTCGGCTGAGGAGGTGGGCTGCCTGCACGGACTGGCCGTCGGCGACGGTGGCGTAGAACCGGGCCGCGTAGGTGATGGCGTCCAGGTCGCCGATGGCCTCGGACATGCCGATGGCGAACGGCACGGTGTCGACCAGCTTCTCGGCCTGAGGTGCTGAGTGGCAGGAGTTGAGCAGGACCAGCAGCGGCTCGTCGTCCACCGCCGCGATGGCCCGCGCGAAGGCGCCAGCGCTGATGATGGCACTGTCGTGGAACCCGTCCTCACCCTTCTCGAAAGCGATCAGGTCCTTCGAGCTGTGACCGGAGAAGTGCACGACGTGTGGACGGAACCGAGTCAGCGCGTCCAGGAAGATTTCGGCCGTAGCGGCCGTGTGGACATCCAGCTCCACGAGGTCTCGATGGGTGGCGCTCTGCACGGCCCCGCGAATCCTCTGCTGCTCCTCGCCGACTCGCAGGTCGCCGGCGGAATTGGCCGCCAACAGCAGCACCCTCAGCTTCTCCGGCCTCGGGGCCCGCAGCTCCTTCAGTACCGTGCGCACCTCGTTCTCCGCCGCCGCCAGGCGGTTCTCGATCTTCTTCCGCTCGGCTGTGGCACGCCGCTCGGTCTTCTGCTGCTCGCGTCGGCGAGCCTTCTCCTCGGCTGCTCGCTCAGCCTGTTCCGCCTGCGCCAGCTTGACCGACAGGGCACCTGCCTCCTTGGAGAGCGTGCCCACCTTGGCGCTCCACTTGCTGGCTTCCCTACCTGCTTTGTTGGCCTCATTCTCAGACCGCTCAGCCGCACGCAACTTGCTCCTGGCAGTGCTCTGGCTGCTGGCCTTGGCGGCGGCGGATCGCTCCTTGGTTGTCTTCGCGCGCTTGTCAGCCTCCTTCTTGCGGAATTCTCCAACTCTCTTCTCCGCGTCGGCACGAGCCCTGTTCTTTCTGTCCAGTTGGCTCCGGTAGTACTTGGCGTCCATTGACCCGCCTTCTGTGGTTCTCGTCACTCCAGGCTATGGCCGCCCTCTGACAGATGGTGCTGGAGGCAGCAGTTCAGCCCTCAGAGGCAGGACGCATTGGGCGATGATGTTGCGGTGAGTCTGAACCTGAGCAACTACGAACTCCTTTGGCCCGCATCGCTTTTCGTGTCCGAAGGCGAGTGCATCCTCCGATCCACGGGCTCTTGGCAGGAGCGGGCGGTGTGGCTCTTGACGGAGGCGCTGGCCGGCACTACCGCGATCGCCGACTTCCAGGACCTTCCTGACCACACTGCGCCGCCATCCGATCCGTGGGCAACTACCGACGCTGGCTGGGGCACCAGACGGGCCGTGATGGGCCGGCACGACTGGTTTACGGAGCTCATCGCACGGGCGCACGAGCTCCGGCACGCGGCCACCCCACGGCCGTACTGGCCCCAGCGCCGCGGCAACGGACCTACACGCGACGGCGGTTCCACTCGCGATGCCCGGCGTGACTTCGCGCGACTCATCAGCGACTTCGACGGCAGCGGCTACCTGGCAGAAGTTTTCGGCGAGGTCTGCGTCGACGACCGCACCCAGCTGCCGGACGCCTCGCGAGTGATCGAGCGGCGACTGGGCATCCCGGCCCTGTGGCCGCTGGCCCCTGAGACATGGGACGAGGACACCTTCTTCGGCCTGATCGAGGTCTTCCACGACTTGGTCAGCCGGCCCCGCAACCGCCGCTTCCACTCCTGGAACAGCTGCGGGTGGCACCACTCGGAGTTCCACAACGGTCCTGCCCGCATCCTCTACCGGGACAAGGTCAACAAGCTGCTGCGCGAGGCCGGCATTGAGTACGAGCTGGCTGCCGAAGGCGAGGACCTCGGACGCCTGGTCGCCGTCACCGACGACGCCCGTAGCGCCCTGGTCCACCGCGCACTCAACGACAGCGCCCCGGACGTCACCACTCGGGTCCGTCACGCGGTCGCCCTCTTCCGCGGCCGTGACACGACGAGGGAGAGCAAACGGTCGGCGATCGTCACCCTCGCGGGCATCCTCGAGGAACGCCGCGCCCTGCTCAAAGACAACCTCGGCAAGGACGAGGGAGCACTGTTCGAGATCGCCAACCGCTACGACCTGCGCCACCGAAAGGCAGAGCAGCGCGGCGACTACGACGAAGCGTTCCTGGACTGGATCTTCTGGTGGTACCTCGGAACGGTGGAGCTGACCAACCGGCTCATTGCCTCTCGGGACTGCTAGCTGATCGCTGCGTGCCGTCACCCGAATCCATGATCGAACCCTTCAGGACCGGGTCCAGCTCAGAGTCGACGCCTCTTCGCAGTCGACGGCGTGCACGACACCGCCCCGGCCGGGCCCGCGGCCGTCGGCCTTCGCTAGCACCTAGCCCGGCGGTCGCCGCGGCCCCAGCACCTCCCGCACGAGCGTGGGCGCCTCCAGATACGTGGTAGGCGCCGCGTAGTACGAGACGCCGTCCACAGGTGATCAGGGGTCCTCACACCCACACACGGTACTCGGCATGCTCCACAGAGCCCCCTGGGCCGTTGCGGTACGCCGGAAGCCCGCCCTCGTACCTCCAGCCTTCGGACGCCTGTCGCCGGGATCACAGGTGCGCGACGACCTCCTGGCCCCTGGGCAGCAGCCCTCGGATGGGTACCGGCACCGGCTCCGGGGCAGAGGACGTCGTCATGCCTCCCACCGGACGCACGCCGGCACCCGGCATGACCTGCGCGGGCACCGGTCCCATCCACAGGTTCCCCATGGCCGACTAGCCAGCATGAGCGATGACGAGCAGCAGCAGCTGGCCCTGTGCCGCAGCAAGGTCCTGGAGGCACTCGCGCGGGCGGAGCGAGGGCTGTTCGCCCGGCCCGCGCCGAAATCCGTAAGCGCGCGGCGAAATTCCTCCTCACGCGGGTGAAGGGTGCGGCCAAGGCCCTGGCGGAGCGCCTGGGCGTCTCACATCCGGCGTCGGCTATGCTCTGGTCGTCCCGAAGTCCCAGTTCTCCCTAGCCGGACCACGCATCGACCATGATCTTCGAGCAGGTCCCCGACCAGGCATGGGAGCGCCGTTCCTGCGGCGCGGGCGCGAAGGGACAGCGAGAGTACGACTGGGCGGCTGTGCAGTTGCGCCCGGTAGCCGATACGACCATCAGGAAGGCGTGCTGATCCGCCAGCGGTGGGCACGGCACGGCGCAGCCTGAGCCACCCGGGCGACATCTCGTGCTACCTCGCCCATGCGCCCCTGGACGCTGGCGTGGATGACCTGGACCGGGTGCAGGTTTCCGGTGGGCGATCGAGGAGTGCTTCCAGGCAGCGAAGAACGAATGTGGCCTGGACGGGTACGAGGTCCGCCGCTACGTGGCCTGGTACTGGCACAGCACCCTCGCCATGCTCGCCCACGCCTTCCTTGCCGTAGTGCGCGCAAGCAGCCGAAAAGGTGCCCCTACGTGCTTCGTCAAGCTGTTGACGTTGCGAGGGCTGGAAGAGGGTGCCGTTGCGGAGCATGGCGAACAGGACATCGGTGCGGCGACGGGCGAGGCAGGTGAGGGCGGCGACGCGGTGTTTGCCTTCGGTACGTTTCTTGTCGTAGTAGGCGCGCGGGTGCCCGGGGTGCGGTGAACGTGGAGAGGTAGAAGGCGCGTTTGAGGAGCTTGTTGCCCCGTCGGGAGGGGTGTCGCCGCGGATGGAGAAGCCGCTGGTGCGGGTGGCGGGGGCCAGGCCCGCGTAGGAGGTCAGGTGTCCGGCGGTGGGGAAAACCGAGCCGTCGCCGATGTCGATGAGAATGCGGGCGGGGGTCCTGACCTTGCCGATGTCCAGGCCGCAGAAGACGCCGATGCCACTGGTGTCGGTCACGTGTCATCTCCACAACTGTATCGTTCCCGGTCCCACCTGCGGCATCAGCGTGCCAGCATCCACGTTACGGAGACCTCTGCTGCCCTCACGTGAGGTCGGCGGTCATGCCCCTCATCAGCGGTCTACCGATGCCTCCGGGCCTGGTGACACCACCTTTTCGATCATGAACCGACAGAGGGCTCAAGTCATCTCAAGCCCGGAGACCGGGAGCTCCATCACGGGGCCACGAAGAAGGTAACGGGGCGGTGTCCGACCCGTCGGGCAGACTGCCGCCATGGAGACGGATTCCGTGGTCACCGGCCCGGACGGGCTGCCGCGCTGCCCGTGGGGCACGGCCACCGACGACTACCGCGAGTACCACGACACCGAGTGGGGCAGGCCGGTGCGCGGGGACGACGCGCTCTTCGAGCGGATGTGCCTGGAGGGATTTCAGTCCGGGCTGTCCTGGCTGACGATCCTGCGCCGCCGGGAGGGGTTCCGGGCGGCCTTCTCGGGCTTCGTGATCGCGCGGGTGGCCGGCTTCACCGCCGAGGACACCCGGCGGCTGCTCGCCGATCCGGGCATCATCCGCAACCGCGCCAAGATCGAGGCGACGGTGCACAACGCCCGGGTGCTCGCCGGCTGGACGCCGGGCGCGTTCACCGAGCTGATCTGGTCGCACGCGCCGCCGGCCGAGGGGCGCCCGGCGCCGCGGAGCCACGCCGACATCCCCGCCGTCACCGGCGAGTCCGCCGCGCTGGCCAAGGCCCTCAAGAAGCAGGGGCTGCGCTTCGTCGGGCCCACCACGGCCTACGCGCTGATGCAGGCCTGCGGGCTGGTCAACGACCACCTCGCCGGCTGTCATGCCCGCTGAGCGGCGCCGCCGGACCGCCCGCCCGCGGCCGGGGCGGGCGGTCCGGGCCGGGGTGTCAGGCGCCGGGGAGGCGGTAGCGGCCGTCCGGGAGCCGTTCGGCGAGGCCGTCCATCAGCAGGCCCCGCAGGGCGCGGGCCCGCTGCTCGGGCTCGTGCCACACCTGGTCCAGCACGGCCTGCGGCACCGGCTCCACCGCTTCGCGCAGCACACCCAGCAGCTTGCCCCGGACCTGACGGTCCGTTCCCGCGTAGGTCTGCACGCGCCGCGCGGGGCCCTCGTGGGCGGGTGAGCCGGCCTGCCGCCAGGCGCACAGCCGGGCGATCGGGCACCGGCCGCACTCCGGACTGCGCGCGGTGCACACCAGCGCACCGAGCTCCATGGTGGCGGCGGCCCAGCGCGCGGCGGTCCTCTCGCCCTCAGGCAGCAGTGTCCGGGCCAGCCTCCGCTCGGCGGCGGTGGTGGCGTTGGGCGGGTACTGGGTGCCGGTGACGGCGCGGGCGAAGACCCGGCGCACGTTGGTGTCCAGCACCGCGTGCCGCTGGCCGTAGGCGAAGGAGGCGACGGCCGCGGCCGTGTACTCGCCCACCCCCGGCAGCGCCAGCAGCTGCTGATGGGTCTTCGGCACGTCACCGCCGTGCCGTTCCGCTATGGCCGTCGCCGCGCCGTGCAGCCGCAGGGCGCGGCGCGGATAGCCGAGCCGGCCCCAGGCGCGCACGGCCTCGCCCGGCGACTCGGTGGCCAGGTCGGCGGGGCGCGGCCAGCGCGCGAGCCACTGCTCGTACACCGGGATCACGCGGTTGACGGGGGTCTGTTGGAGCATGAACTCGCTGACCATGACCCCCCAGGCCCCGGCCTCGGGACGGCGCCAGGGAAGGTCGCGGGCGTGATCGTCGAACCACTCGATGACGCCGGCGTGCAGGGAGGCAGGGTCGGCTTCTGGGGCGGAGGTACTCGTCGCAGTCATGGCAGAAACGATCCTGGCACGCCCGTGGCGCGGGACGAAACGGCCCGCGCCGCGCGGACGGGTGTGGTTGATACGAAAATGGTGCGGCCCGTCCGGCGGGTACGGCCGGTGGGATGGCTCATGTCTCGTAAGGTTTGCGCGTGGGATCTCTGCGCACTCCGGTCGGGCCGCTTCCCTCCTCCATCTACTGGCGGCGGAGGGTGGTTCTGCTGCTGCTGATCGGGTTGCTCGTGGCGCTGGTGGTCTGGGCGCTGCGTGCCGGTTCGGACGGCGGGTCCGGGTCCGCCGGGAAGGACGACGGCGCGGGAGGTCCCGCCACCTCCATCACCCCCGGGCCCAGCGCGGACGAGTCGCTCATCGACGAACGCCCCGGCGGGCGCGAGGAGAACGACGAGGACGGCGACGGCGAGGACGCCGCCGACGCCGGGCCGGGTGCGGACGGCGGGGGAGAGGCCGGAGGCGAGGACGGGGAGGACGCCGGCAGCGGCGACGGGGACGACGCGGGCGGCAGCGGCGGAAGCCAGGTCGGCGCGGCGGCCGTGGCGGGGCTGCCGGACTGCCGGGCGTCGGACGTCACCGTCTCGGTCCGTCCGGCCGAGAACGCCTACGCGCCGGGAGAGAAGCCGCAGTTGCGGGTGACGCTGCGGAACTCCGGCGCCTCGGCCTGCAAGACGGACTTCGGCCACCGGGCGCTGACCGTCGAGCTGTCCGACAGCGACGACGAGCCGGTGTGGTCCTCCGCGGCATGCCCCAAGGGCCCCGCGTCGCTGCCGGCCAGGGTGCCGGCCGAGGGCACGGCCGTGCACACCCTGACCTGGGACCGGCGGCACAGCCCCGAGGACTGCGACGGTCCGGCGGGTCCCTCCGCCGAGCCGGGCACCTACCTGGCGCAGGCGGAGCTGTCCGGCTTCCCGCCCGCGCAGACCTCGTTCCGGCTGGAGAAGGACTGAGGGCACGGCCCGGCCGCCCCGCGGCGGGTCAGCAGCAGTCGCGCAGGTAGGCCTGGAGGTCCCCGAGCGCGGCGGCGGCCGACTCGCGGTCGCTGCGGTAGAGCACGGTCCTGCCGTCCCGGCGGGAGGTCACGATCCCGCCCCGGCGCAGCAGGTTGAGCTGCTCGGAGGCGGTGGACTGCCCGATGCCGGCGCGCTCGGCGACCTCGCCGACGGACAGCTCGGCGCCGTGGGCGAACAGCAGCATGATGCGCTGGCGGGTGGGGCTGGCCAGCGCCTTCAGAAACTCGTGGGCGGCCGTGCTCAGCCCGGCCGGCTGTCCGGACACAGTGTGACGTCACCTCCCGGTCGCCATCCTAGTCACCCCGCGTGCCGCCCCCGGAGCCCAACATATTGGCATATCGCGAAATGGCGATATGATCGCGGTCATGAACAACTCCAGCGCACCCGTCGCCGTGATCGGCGGCGGCCAGTCCGGGCTCGCCGCCGCGCGGGCGGTCCGCGACGCCGGGCTGCGGCCCGTCGTCCTGGAGGCCGGGGACCGGCCCGCCGGATCCTGGCCGCACTATTACGACAGCCTCACCCTTTTCTCCCCGGCCCGGTTCAGCGCGCTGGCCGGCGTGCCGTTCCCCGGGGACCCGGACCACTACCCCCGGCGGGACGAGGTGACCGCCTATCTCCAGCGCTTCGCCGCGGATCTCGGGGTGGAGATCCGCACCGGTGCCCGGGTCGAGTCGGTGACCGCGGACGGTGCCGGCTTCCTCGTCCGCACGGCGGACGGGCGCTGCCTGCCGGCCGCCGGGGTCGTCGCGGCCACGGGCTCCTTCTCGAACCCGCACCTGCCTCAGGTCGCCGGGAGCGAGGGGTTTGCCGGGCGGTCGCTGCATGTGGCCGACTACCGGCACCCGGCGCCGTACGCGGGGCAGCGCGTCGTGGTCGTGGGGGCCGGCAACTCCGCCGTGCAGGTCGCCCACGAGCTGGCCTCGGTGGCCACCGTCACCTTGGCCACCCGGGAGCCGGTGCGCTTCCTCCCGCAGCGGCGCGCCGGCCGGGATCTGCATCACTGGCTGAGGGTCACCGGCTTCGACCGGCTGCCCGCCGCCTGGCTCACCCGCTTCGTGGACGGTGCCCTCGTGCTGGACACCGGCCGGTACGCGCGCGCCCTGGCCTCGGGCCGGCTGGACCGGCGCCCGGTGTTCACCGCTCTCGAGGAGCGGGGCGTGGTGTGGGCCGACGGCTCCCGGGAGCGGATCGACGCGGTGATCTGGGCCACCGGCTACCGCCCTGCCGTGGGGTATCTGAGCGGGCTCGGCGCTCTGCGTCCGGACGGCAGTCCCCGGCACGACGGGGGAGTGTCCACCACGCGTCCCGGTCTGGTGTACCTGGGGCTGGAGTTCCAGCGCTCGTTCTCCTCCAACACCCTGCGCGGGGTGGCCCGTGACGCGGAGCACGTCGTCTCCGCGCTGGCCGCGCACGTCCGGGGCGCAGTGGCCGCGGCCGGTCTGTGAAATCGACCCTTGTCTATGTTGACGTCTGTCGAATCAGCGGCCATGCTGGCGTGAGTACCAGATAGACAGTTGTCGAAACAGAGAGGCCGTCGCCGTGTCCGAACCCACCCCGGAGCTTCCCGTCGTCGTCATCGGAGCCGGCCCGGTCGGCCTGGCCGCCGCCGCCCGCCTCCTGGAGCGCGGGCTCACCCCGCTGGTCCTGGAAGCAGGGCCCACGGCCGGCACCTCCGTCCGCGCATGGGGACACGTGCGGCTGTTCTCCCGCTGGGACGAAGTGATCGACCCGGCCGCCGAGAAGCTGCTCGCGGGCGCCGGCCGGCAGCGGCCGGACGGTAACGCCTACCCCTCCGGCGCCGACTGGGCCGAGCACTACCTCCAGCCCCTGGCCGAGGCCCTGGGCGACCGGGTCCGCTTCTCCACCCGCGTCACCGGAGTCTCCCGGGCCGGACGGGACCGCGTGGTCGACGCCGGCCGGGAGGACCAGCCGTTCACCGTCCACGTGCGGACGGCCGACGGCACCGAGCAGCGCCTGGAGGCCCGCGCGGTCATCGACGCCTCCGGCACCTGGTCCACTCCCGGTCCGCTCGGCGGCGACGGCCTGCCCGCCCCCGGCGAACGCGCTGCCGCCGACCGCATCAGCCACCGCATCCCCGACCTCACCGACCCCGCCGTCCGCGCCCGGTACGCCGGCAAGCGGGTGGCCGTGGCCGGCTCCGGCGCCTCCGCCTTCACCGCCCTGGCCCAGCTCGCCGACCTCGCCCGGGAGGCCCCCGGCACCCGTGCCGTGTGGATCCTGCGCCGCGGCATCGACGCCGACACCTTCGGCGGCGGCGAGGCCGACCAGCTTCCCGCCCGCGGCGCCCTCGGCCTGCGCGCCCGCGCGGCCGTCGAGGACGGCCACGCCGAGGCCGTCACCGGCTTCCGCACCGCGGCCGTGGAGCCGGCCGGCGACCACCTGGTCCTGACCGGCGAGGACGGCCGCCGCCTGGAGCCCGTCGACGAGGTCATCGCCCTCACCGGACTGCGCCCCGACCTGTCCTTCCTCTCCGAACTCCGGCTCGCCCTCGACGAGCGCCTGCAGGCCCCCGTCGGCCTGGCACCCCTGATCGACCCCAACGTCCACTCCTGCGGCACGGTCTACCCGCACGGCGCCCGCGAACTCGCCCACCCCGAACAGGACGTCTACCTGGTGGGCATGAAGAGCTACGGCCGGGCCCCCACCTTCCTGGCCATGACCGGCTACGAACAGGTCCGCTCCGTCGCCGCCGCCCTCGCCGGCGACGACGAGGCCGCCGCCCGCGTCGAACTCACCCTGCCCGAGACCGGCGTCTGCGGCGGCTCGGGGGTCTTCGACGAGCCCGAGGCCGAGGAGGAGGCGGGCGGCGGCTGCTGCGCCCCCCTCACCGTCGGTTCCGGGGGCTCCGCGCCGGCCGGCGGCTGCTGACGGGGCGGGCCGGCCCCTGCAGCTGGTCGCGGGGAAAGCTCTCCTGCCAGTTGCGGGAGAACACCCGCCGCTCACCCTCGCAGCCGTCGAGCGTCGCGTGCAGCTGGAACTCCGTCTCCGTCGACCGCAGAACGGTGCTGGTCACCGTCCGGACGTCCCAGTCGCCGCGCGAGAACCGCATCGTCCACGTCGACTCGCCGCGCACCGAGGTGAAGTCGTCGGCCACCGAGTCGTACCGCTCGAAGGCCCGGCGCCCCACCTCCAGGCCGATGGCGTCGTGGCGCACCGTCCCGCCGTCCTTCACGATCTCCAGCGCCGAGTTGTACCCGACGAGATCCCGGGAGACCGTCCACCGCTGCTCCGGAGGCCGCACCTGCGTCACGGACAGCGGTGGCGCCCCCTCGGGCTCGCCGAACGCCCGGCCGGCCGATCCCGGGGGCACCGGCCGGCCGGACCGGCAGCGTCAGGCTGCTGGAGCCCGGGAACACGCTCAGCAGCACCGGCCGGGGCGCCGGCCAGGCCGGCGGCTATGTTGGACCGGCTCACGTCGCTCTCCTCTCGTCGGTGTCCCGACTGCGCCGGTTGCCCGTCCACCGGCGGGCCGATCTCACCGGGCGGCACACGCTGCCCCGGCCGCCGGGAGGGAAAGGCCCGGACGGGCAGCCGAAATGCTTCCGTGATATGCCGCTTGACGGCCGCTGCCGGGTGCGCGGGAAGAGGAGGGAACCTGCGCCGGGGGAGCGTCAGACGTAGCGCTCGAGGATGGACGACTCCGCCAGGCGGGAGAGCCCTTCGCGGACGGAGCGGGCCCGGGTCTCGCCGACGCCGTCGACCGCCTGCAGGTCGTTGACGCTCGCGGCCAGCAGCTTCTGCAGCCCGCCGAAGTGATCCACCAGACGGTCGATCACCGTGCCGGGCAGGCGCGGCACCTTGGCCAGCAGCCGGAAGCCCCGCGGCGACACCGCACTGTCCAGCGCCTCGGGCGTGGCGGCGTACCCCAGGGCGCGGGCGACCATGGCGAGATCCAGCAGCTCGCTGTGGGTCAGCCGGTCCAGCTCGGACAGCGCCGTGCCGACCTTCTTCGACCGCTTGCCGCCCGGCTCGGGGATGTAGTCCCTGGCGATCAGCTGCCGTTCGGGCTCCACGCCGGCGATGAGCTCGTCGAGCTGGAGCGACAGCAGCCGCCCGTCGGTGCCCAGCTCCACCACGTACTCGGCGATCTCCGCGGCGATCCGCCGCACCATCTCCAGGCGCTGGGCGACCGCGGCCACGTCCCGGACGGTGACCAGGTCCTCGATCTCCAGCGCGGACAGCGTGCCGGCGACCTCGTCCAGGCGCAGCTTGTACCGCTCCAGGGTGGCCAGCGCCTGGTTGGCGCGGGACAGAATCGCGCCGGAGTCCTCCAGCACGCGCCGCTGGCCGTCCACGTAGAGGGCGATCAGGCGCATCGACTGGCTGACCGACACCACCGGGAAGCCGGTCTGGATGGAGACGCGCTGCGCGGTGCGGTGCCGGGTGCCGGTCTCCTCGGTGGGGATGTCCGCGTCCGGCACGAGCTGGACGCCCGCGCGCACGATCTTGGTGATGTCCCGGTCGACGAGGACCGCGCCGTCGAGCTTGCACAGCTCGCGCAGCCGGGTCGCCGTGAACTCCACGTCGAGGACGAAGCCGCCGCTGCACAGCGCTTCGACGCCGCGGTCCACGCCGAGGACGATCAGCCCGCCGGTGTTCCCCCGCAGGACGCGCTCCAGGCCGTCGCGGAGCTGGGTGCCCGGGGCGATGGCGCTCAGGGAGGCGCGCAACAGGCCGTCCGTTCCGGAGCCACCCCCGGCCCTGCCGGGATTCCCCGGCCGGTCGCTGGCTGCCATGCACTCCTCCGGTGGATGATTCTGCGGTGCGTTCGCACGAGTCTACCGGCGCATCTTCTCCGGTTCGCCGGTCTCCTGCCGCGGCTCGGGCGCACGCGCCCTGCGGGGCCGGGAGGGAAGCACCGCCAGGGCCTCTCCGATGTCCGCCACCTCCCGCACCCGCATCCCGGCCGGGGCCTCGCCCGAATCCGCCGGCACCAGCGCGTGGGTGAAGCCCAGCCGGGCCGCCTCGGACAGCCGCCGCTGCACGCCGGTCACCCGCCGCACCTCGCCCGCCAGCCCGACCTCCCCGATCGCCACCAGGTTCTTCGGCAGCGGGGTGTCACTGGCCGCGCTGGCCAGCGCCAGGGCGACGGCCAGGTCCGCGGCGGGCTCGGACAGCTTCACCCCGCCGACGGTGGCGGTGTAGATGTCGTTCTTCCCCAGCGCGGTGATCTGCCCGCGCTGCTCCAGCACGGCCAGCATCATGGAGACCCGGGAGGTCTCCAGGCCCGAGGTGGTCCGCCGCGGGGAGGGGATTTGGCTGTCCACCGTCAGCGACTGGACCTCGGCCACCAGCGGCCGACGCCCCTCCAGCGTCACGGTCAGACAGGTTCCCGGCACGGGCTCGGCGCGCCGGGTGAGGAACAGCCCGGAGGGATCCGCGAGCGAGGTGATGCCCTCGTCGTGCAGCTCGAAGCAGCCCACCTCGTCCGTCGTGCCGTAGCGGTTCTTCACCCCGCGCACCAGGCGCAGCCGGGCGTGCCGGTCGCCCTCGAAGTGCAGGACCACGTCCACCAGGTGCTCCAGCAGCCGCGGCCCGGCGATGGCGCCGTCCTTGGTGACGTGGCCGACCAGCAGGGTGGACATGCCGCGGTCCTTGGAGGCGCGGATCAGGGCCCCGGCCACCTCCCGGACCTGGGCCATGCCGCCGGGCGCGCCGTCGATCGCGGGAGAGGCGACCGTCTGCACGGAGTCCAGCACGAGCAGGGCGGGCTTGACCTGGTCGAGCTGGCCGAGCACGGCCGACAGGTCGGTCTCGGCGGCGAGGTAGAGGTGGTCGGCGATGGCACCGATCCGGTCGGCGCGCAGCCGGACCTGCCCGGCCGACTCCTCGCCGGTGACGTAGAGGGTGGGCCGCTCGGCCGAGGCGGCCTTGGCCGCGACGTCCAGCAGCAGCGTCGACTTGCCGACCCCGGGCTCGCCGGCCAGCAGCACCACGGCGCCGGGGACGAGCCCGCCGCCCAGCACCCGGTCCAGCTCGGGAACGCCGGTGCCCCGGGCCGTCGCCCGGTGTCCGTCCACCTCGCCGATCGGCCGTGCCGGGGAGACCACTCGCGAGGCGGCCGTGGTCCGGACGGCGGGCGTGCCCCCCACCTCCTCCACGGTCCCCCAGGCCTGGCACTCGGGGCATCTGCCCAGCCATTTCGCGGTGGACCAGCCGCACTCGGTGCAGCGGTAGGACGGGCGGTCGGTTCTACGGGCCATGCACGAACGCTAGCGCCGACCGCCGACAGCCGTTCGCGCACCTGCCCGGACGGACGGGCCCCGATGTTCACCCGATGGTGGGAATCCGGCTCCTCGGGCACCGGAATGTGCCGGCGGGAGCCTACCGTCGGCGGGTGATGACCAGCAGCACCGACCGATCGACCCGCCCCCGCGAACGCATCCGGACGCGCGGTGGCGAAGGGCTGCACCGGCAGGGCCGGCCGGCGGGCACCACCGTGCGCCCGGCCGCCTGGGACGACGCCAGCCTGGACGGGCTGTTCACGTACTGCCTGTCCGTCATGTGCGAGCACCCCTCCGCCATCGCGGCGCTGGGGGAGGCGCTGGCGGTGGCCGAGCGACGGCACGAGCGCGGCCGGCGCCCGCCCGAGCCGGCGCTGTGGCGCCCCTGGCTCTACGCGCTCGCCCGCTGGGCCTGCATGCGCCGGCTCACCGAGCAGCACGGCCCCGGCGCGGGCCCCGGGCAGGCGCCGGGCGTTCCGCGCGCCGCGGGGCCGGACGCGGTGCGCCGGCGGCGGGAGCTGGCCGCGCTGGCCTGGCCGGAGGCGGCGGGCACCACGCCGCGCGAGCGGGAGGCGCTGGAGCTGGCCGTCCGCCACCGGCTCCCGCCGCGGGAGGTGGCCGAGGTGCTGAGGCTGCCGGAGGCGGCGGCCCGGTCGGTCCTGGCGCGCGGGGCCCGGGAGGTCGAACGGACCAGGGCGGCCCTGGCGGTGGTGGCCGCCGGGGGCTGCCGGTCGGTCTCGGCGCTCGCCGGCGGTGAGGCGGTGCTGCTGCTCGCGCCGGGGATGCGCCGCGAGCTGGTGCGGCATGTCGAGGAGTGCGCGGTGTGCGGCCGGGCGGTGCGGCGCCCCGAGCCGGGAACGGGGCCGCTGCCGGCCGCCCGGCTCACCGTGCTGCCGGCGCCGCGGGAGGCGGTGGACGCGGCGCGGCTGGCGGTGCTGCGGGCCCGCGCGCAGCATCTCCCGCGCTTCGACCGCACCGGGTTTCCGGTGGAGGAGCGGGCGCGCGCGGAGCGTCGTCGCAGGCTGCGCAGCCGGGCGGTGACCACCACGGTGGTGGCGGCCGTGCTGGCCGCTCCGGCGCTGGCCCTGTGGGCCGCCTACCGCGGCGCGCCGCCGGTGGGGGAGCCGGGCGGTGCCGTCGCCCCGGTGGCCGAGGAGGACGGGCCCGCCGCGGACGGCTCGCTGTACGAGAACGCCGGCCGGGCCGGGCGGCAGCCGGACGGACCCTCCGGCCCGGCCGGTGAGGGCTCCGGGCCCGGCGTCCCGCCCGGGCTCGCGGACGGCCCGGCCGAGGAGGACGAGGAGCGGCCCGGCGAGCCGCCGGAGGCCACGCCGGACGGCCCGTCGGGCGACGCGCAGCGGCCCGCCGGGCCGGGCAGGCTGACCGTCGAGGCGGTGTCCACCGAGGACGGCACCCGGATCACGCTGACCGCCTCCGGCGGCGCGCCGGTGCACTGGACGGCCGCCACCGAGACCGGGTGGCTGCGGCTGAGCCGCACCTCGGGCACCCTGCGGCCGGGCGAGACGGCCACCGTGCTGGTGACGGTCGACCGCGACCGGGAACCGCCGGGCTCCTGGCAGGGCCGGATCTACGTCGATCCGTCCGGTTCGGTGATCACGGTGGAGGGCCGGGGGGCCGAGCCGGCCGAGCCGGCCGAGCCGGAGCCGTCGGTACCCCCGGAGAGCCCGGACCCGGAGGATCCCCCGCCGGACGGTCCCTGAGCGCCCGGCTGCGCCCGGCCGGCCCTGTCCGCGGGCTCCGGCTGCCCGGCGGGGCCGGTGAGGTGGTGCTGGACGACCGGCGCCAGCCGGCGCACGATCTCGTCGGTGCCGGCGCTCGCCGCGGGTTCCATCCGCAGGACGTAGCGCAGCATGGCGGTGCCGACGAGCTGGGAGGCGGCCAGTTGCACCCGGAGTTCACGGTCCGGGCCGTCCAGGACGCCCGCCAGGCGGGCCATCATGCGGTCGCGGATGAAGCCGCGGAAGATCCGGGCGGCGGTCTCGTTCGTCACGGCCGAGCGGAGCACGGCCAGCAGCGGCTCGCGGGTCGCCGGGTTCTCCCAGATGCCGAAGAAGAAGCGGGTCACCCGCTCGCCGAGGTCCGCGGTGCCCTCCAGCGGGACCTCGGCGATGCCGCGGACCGCCGGGTCTCCGGCGGGCGCCACCGCGGCGGCGAACACCTCCTCCTTGGTGCCGAAGTAGTGGTGCACCAGGGCGGCGTCCACCCCGGCGGCGCGGGCGACGGCCCGCACCGAGGTCTTCTCGTAGCCCCGCGCGGCGAACTCGGCGCGCGCGGCTTCCAGGATGCGGTCCCGGGCGCCCGGGGCGGCGGCGTCCGCGGCGCTCCGCGGCGGCCGGCCGCGGCCCCGGCGGGACGGCGCCGGTGACTCCATCAGCGGCCCGGCCCGGGCGGCGGGGCCGGTGCGGCCAGATGCAGCCGGGTGAAGGCGAGCGCCTCGGCGAGGTCCGCCTCCCGCTGCGCCGAGGAGGACGCCCGCCGGGTGTTCACCTCGACGACGACGTGCCCGTCGAAGCCGCTCACGGCCAGCTGCTCCAGCAGTTCGGCACAGGGCTGGCCGCCGCGGCCCGGCACCAGGTGTTCGTCCTTACCGGATCCCGAGCCGTCGGCGATGTGCACGTGGCCGAGCCGGTCGCCCATCCGCGCGGCCATCGCCAGGGTGTCGGTGCGGGAGGTCGCGGCGTGCGAGAGGTCGAGCGTGAAGTGCCGGAAGTCCTCCTCGGTGGGGTCCCAGCCGGGCGCGTAGGCCTTCAGCTCCCGGTCGCGGTAGCGCCAGGGGTACATGTTCTCGACCGCGAACCGGACATCGGTCTCCTCGGCCATCCGCCAGATCCCCTTGACGAAGTCCCGCGCGTAGCCGCGCTGCCAGCGCAGCGGCGGATGGACCACGACGGTGGAGGCCCCCAGACGCTCGGCGGCGGCCCGGGCGCGGCGCAGCTTCTGCCACGGGTCGGTGGACCACACCCGCTGGGTGATCAGCAGACACGGGGCGTGCACCGCCAGGATCGGCACCTCGTACCGGTCCGAGAGCCGTCGTAGCGCCTCCAGGTCCTGGCTCACCGGGTCGGCCCAGACCATGACCTCGACCCCGTCGTAGCCCAGCCGGCCGGCCATGGCGAAGGCCGCCTCGGTGTTCTCCGGATAGACCGAGGCGGTCGACAGCGCGACCTTCGCGCCGGGGACCCGTACCTGATGTGCCACGGCGCCAAGCCTAAGCGGTCGCACGGCGATCTTCGCAGGCGAGCGGCTCGGCCCCCACGCACTGCGGGGCGGGCCCCGCCGGGGCTTGACGGCCTGCCCGCGTCCGGCGATTATTCATCGCATGATGAATAAATCTCCCGACGGCCCCGGGCCCGCCGTGCGGGCGGCCGGGCTCGGTGTGGAACGCGGCGGCCGGCAGGTCCTGCGCGACATCGGCTTCGCCGTGCGGCGCGGCAGCGTCACCGGCCTGCTCGGCCCCTCCGGATGCGGCAAGACGACGCTGATGAGGGCCCTGGTGGGCGCCCAGGACAAGGTCACCGGCACCCTGACCGTCCTCGGCAGGCCGGCCGGCAGCGCGGCGCTCAGGTCCCGCATCGGCTACGTCACACAGGCCCCGTCCGTCTACACCGACCTGACCGTCCGCCAGAACCTCGACTACTTCGCCTCCGTGCTCGGGATCGCCCGGACCGCGCGGCCCGGCCGGGTCGGCGCCGTGCTGGCGGACGTCGACCTCGCCTCGCACGCCGACGCCCTGGCCGGCACCCTCTCCGGTGGCCAGCTCTCCCGCGTCTCCCTCGCCGTCGCCCTGCTCGGCACCCCCGAGCTGCTGGTACTGGACGAACCGACCGTCGGACTCGACCCGGTGCTCCGGCGCGATCTGTGGGACCTCTTCCACCGGCTGGCAGCCGAGCGCGGCACCACCCTGCTGATCTCCTCGCACGTCATGGACGAGGCCGACCGCTGCCGGCGCCTGCTGCTGATGCGCGCCGGCCGCATCCTCGCCGACGACACCCCGGACCGGCTGCGCGAGCGCACCGGCACCGCCACCATCGAGGAGGCGTTCCTCCACCTGGTGGAGGCAGACCGGCGGGACAACGGCCCGGAGAACGCCCCGGAGGACGGGGGGACCCGCCCGTGAACACCGCCCGCACCCTCGCCACCGCGCGGCGCGTCCTGCGCCAGCTCCGGCACGACCGCCGCACCATCGCGCTGCTGCTCCTGGTGCCGGTCCTGCTGCTGATCCTGCTGCGTTACGTCTTCGACTCCTCGCCGGAGACCTTCGACTCCGTCGGAGCCTCGCTGCTGGGCATCTTCCCGATGATCACCATGTTCCTGGTGACCTCCATCGCGACCCTGCGCGAGCGCACCTCCGGAACGCTGGAACGCCTGCTGGCGATGCCGCTGGGCAAGGCCGACCTGGTCATGGGCTACGCACTGGCCTTCGGCGTCCTCGCCGTCGCCCAGGCCGCCCTGGCCACCGGGGCGGCGATCTGGCTGCTCGACCTCACCTTCGCCGGTTCGCCCTGGCTGCTGCTGCTCATCGCCCTGCTGGACGCGCTGCTGGGCACCGCCCTGGGGCTGTTCGTGTCCGCGTTCGCCGCCACCGAGTTCCAGGCCGTCCAGTTCATGCCGGCGGTGATCTTCCCCCAGCTGCTGCTGTGCGGACTGTTCGCCCCGCGCGCCGCCATGCACCCGGCGCTGGAGTACGCCTCCGACGTGCTGCCGATGTCCTACGCCGTGGACGCCATGAACGAGGTCCTGGAGAACCCCGGCATCACCGGAGACCTGCTCCGGGACATCGCCGTCGTCTCCGGCAGCGCGCTGCTGGTGCTGATCCTGGGAGCGGCGACGCTCCGCCGCCGCACCCCCTGACCCGCCCGCCCCCGGAGGGGCGGAGGCTTGGATCAGCGCAGCGTGTCCAGCTGTCGCAGGATCACGCCCTCGCGCAGCGCCCAGGGACAGATCTCCAGTTCCTCGATCCCGAACAGATCCATCGCCGCCTCGGCCACCACCGCGCCGGCCAGCAGCTGCCGGGCCCGCCCCTCGGAGACGCCCGGCAACTGCCTGCGCTCCGCCTCCGGCATCGTGGCCAGCTTCGGCACCCAGGCCCGCAGGTCCGCGCGGCCCAGCTCACGGCGCACGTACAGCCCCTCGGAGGACCGGGCGGCACCGGTCAGCCGGGCCAGCTGCTTGAACGTCTTGGAGGTGGCCACCACCCGGTCCGGCTCGCCCACCCGCGAGAAGTCCCCGACGATCTGCGCGATGTCGGTCCGCACATCCCGGCGCAGCGCCCGGACATCGGCGGGGTCGGGCGGGTCGCCCGGCAGCCGGGATGCCGTCAGCCGCCCGGCGCCCAGCGGCAGCGACACGGCCACCGAGGGCGTCTCGTCGCCGCCCAGCGCTATCTCCAGCGAGCCGCCGCCGATGTCCAGCACCAGCAGCCGTCCCGCCGACCAGCCCAGCCAGCGGCGGGCCGCGAGAAACGTCAGCCGCGCCTCGTCCTCGCCGGACAGCACCCGCAGCTCCACCCCGGTTTCCTCCAGGACCCGCGCCAGTACCTCGTCGCCGTTGCTCGCGTCGCGGACCGCCGAGGTGGCGAACGGCAGGAGCTCCGCCACCCCGCGGTCCTCCGCCACGTGCAGTGCCTCGCGGACCGTCGCCACCAGCCGCGCCACACCGTCGCCGGTGATCGCACCGGAGCCGTCGAGCAGCTCCGCGAGGCGCAGCTCGGCCTTGTGCGAGTACGCCGGCAGCGGCCGGGCACCGGGATGCGCGTCAACCACCAGCAGGTGGACCGTGTTCGATCCGACATCGAGAACACCGAGTCTCATGGGCGTCCACGCTACCCGCCGCTCTACCCTTGCGGGGTGGTGACGACGAAGAGGGCGAAGGCGGGCAAAGGCATGGACGGCGCACGGCGTCGCGCCGCCGGGGACGAGGTCGCACTGGACCATCCGCGGGCCTGGGTCGAGTTTCCCGACCCCGCGGACCCCGAGCAGGTGTTCCGCTGCGACCTGACCTGGCTCACCTCCCGGTGGTCCTGCGTCTTCGGGCAGGGCTGCCAGGGCATCGAGGCCGGACGCGCCGCCGACGGCTGCTGCACGCTGGGGGCGCACTTCTCCGACGAGGACGACGAACGCAGGGTCGCCCGGCACGTGGAGCGGCTCACCCCGCAGACCTGGCAGTACCACGCCGAGGGCCGCGGTGAAGCCGGCTGGGTGCGGGAGGACGAGGACGGCGAACGGCAGACCCGCCGGGTGGACGGCGCCTGCATCTTCCTCAACCGGCCGGGATTCCCGGCCGGTGAGGGCTGCGCCCTGCACACCCTGGCTCTCGCGGAGGGCCGCGAGCCCCTGGAGACCAAGCCCGACGTCTGCTGGCAGCTCCCCGTGCGGCGCACCTACGAGTGGACCGAACTGCCCGACGGCCGCCAGGTGCTGCAGGTCACCATCGGCGAGTACGACCGGCGCGGCTGGGGCCCCGGCGGCCACGACCTCAACTGGTGGTGCACCGGAGCGCCGTCCGCACACGGCGCGGGCGAGCCGCTGTACCTCACCTACCGGGCGGAACTGACCGAGCTGATGGGCCCCGGGGGCTACGACCGGCTGGCCGGCCTGTGCGCGACCCGGCTCGCGGCCACGGCCGCCGTGCCGCCGGGGGCCACGCCGCTGCCGCTGCTCGCCCCGCACCCCGCCGACCCGGACTGACACCCGTCCGGCACCCAGCCGGCACCCGTCCGGGCCGCCCGGCGCGGGGGCGCGCACCCCGGCGCACGCGTCTCGCGATCCGGTCGGCGCGTCCCACGGACCGGTCCCGGGGCGTAGCCTACGAGGTGTAGCCGCACACCCCCGCAGGGAGAGAATCATGGCGACACTGAGGTCCCGTACCGTCACCCACGGCCGCAACATGGCGGGCGCCCGCGCCCTTCTGCGGGCCGCAGGCGTAGAGCGCGAGGACTTCGGCAAGCCGATCATCGCCGTGGCGAACAGCTTCACCGAGTTCGTTCCCGGCCACACCCACCTCCAGCCGGTCGGGCGGATCGTCTCGGAGGCGGTGAAGGCGGCCGGCGGCATTCCGCGTGAGTTCAACACCATCGCCGTGGACGACGGCATCGCCATGGGCCACGGCGGCATGCTCTACTCGCTGCCCTCCCGCGACCTCATCGCGGACTCCGTGGAGTACATGACCGAGGCGCACTGTGCCGACGCCCTGATCTGTATCTCCAACTGCGACAAGATCACGCCCGGCATGCTGATGGCCGCGCTGCGCCTGAACATCCCCACCGTCTTCATCTCCGGCGGGCCGATGGAGGCGGGCAAGACCACCCTGGTCGACGGCACGGTCCGTTCCAACCTCGACCTGGTGCACGCCATGTCCGGCGCCGTCTCCGACGACATCAGCGACGAGGACCTGGCCCGGATCGAGGAGGCCGCCTGCCCGACCTGCGGCTCCTGCTCCGGCATGTTCACCGCCAACTCCATGAACTGCCTGGTGGAGGCCCTCGGGCTGGCCCTCCCCGGCAACGGCTCGGTGCTCGCCACCCACACCGCCCGCCGTGAACTGTACGAGGCGGCGGGCCGCACCGTCGTGGACATCACCCGGCGGTACTACGAGCAGGACGACGCCACGGTCCTGCCGCGCGCCGTCGCCTCCCGCGCCGCCTTCGAGAACGCCATGGCGCTGGACGTCGCCATGGGCGGCTCCACCAACACCGTCCTGCACCTGCTGGCCGCCGCCCAGGAGGCCGAGCTCGACTTCGGCATGGCGGACATCGACGCCGTCTCCCGCCGCGTCCCGTGCCTGTGCAAGGTCGCGCCCAACGGCGACTACCACATGGAGGACGTGCACCGTGCCGGCGGCATCGCCGCGATCCTCGGTGAGCTCCAGCGCGCCGGCCACCTGCACGAGGACGTCCACGCCGTGCACGCCGACTCCCTCGGCGAGTGGCTCAAGCAGTGGGACATCCGCGGCGGCTCGCCCTCCCCCGAAGCGGTGGAGATGTTCTACGCGGCACCCGGCTGTGTGCGCTCGGCCACCGCCTTCTCCCAGTCCGAGCGCTGGGACACCCTGGACACCGACGCCGCCGGCGGCTGCATCCGCGACGCGGAGCACGCCTACTCCGCCGACGGCGGACTCGCCGTCCTCCACGGCAACCTCGCCGAGGACGGCTGCGTGGTGAAGACGGCCGGCGTGGACGAGTCCATCTGGACCTTCACCGGCCCCGCCGTCGTCGTGGAGTCCCAGGAGGCCGCGGTGGAGGCGATCCTCGCCAAGCGGGTCACCGAGGGAGACGTCGTCGTCGTGCGCTACGAGGGCCCCAAGGGCGGCCCCGGCATGCAGGAGATGCTCTACCCGACGGCGTTCCTCAAGGGCCGCGGCCTGGGTGCCAAGTGCGCGCTCATCACCGACGGCCGGTTCTCCGGCGGCACCTCCGGCCTGTCCATCGGCCATGTCTCCCCGGAGGCGGCGGCCGGCGGCACCATCGCCCTGGTCCGCGACGGCGACCCGATCAGCATCGACATCCCCGCCCGGACGATCGAGCTGAAGGTCCCCGACGCCGAGCTGGCGGCCCGCCGCGAGGCGCTCGGCGGCCGCTACGCCCCCGTGGACCGCGAGCGCCACGTCTCCCAGGCGCTGCGCGCCTACGCCGCCATGGCCACCAGCGCGGACAAGGGCGCCGTCCGCGACATCGGCAGGCTCGGCTGACAGCGGCCGGATATCCGTCCGGTCCCGGTTCCGCACCACCCGTCCGGCACCGGGGCCGGCCCGGTTACATTTGCCGCCATGAGCAGGGATCCACAGACCGCCCCCGGCCCGGCCGACGACGAGCCGCGCCCGGAGCCCATCCGCTTCTACGGCACCAGCTGGGTGGACCACTCCCGCATGTACCACCTGCGGCGGTTCCTGCTGGGCCTGGGCGCCGTGCTGCTCGCCGCACTGGGCGCCCTGGTCCTGCGCTCCGTGCACGACGGCCTGCTGCTCAGCGGCACCGCGGGCTGGCTGCGCATCCTCGTCGTCCTGGCCATCGCCCTGTCCTCGGCGATGGCCTTCACGCGGATGTGGCTGATGTGGAACCGCTCGCACGACCGGCGCACGGAGGACCCGGGCTTCCGCAGCATCCTGCTGGTCGGCTTCATCGGCGTCCTCCTCGCCTACGGGCTGCGCAGTGCCCTGGAGGCACCGGGGGAGAAGCTTCTGCGGCGCGACTACGAGACCGCGCTGGAGAGCCACCGCCGGCTGAACTCCAAGCGCTCCCGCAACCCGGCCCGCCGACGGCGTGACCGCTGACCCGTCGCCGCGGCCCGTCCTCGCCGTCGCCCGTCGTGCGGTGTGTGCGGGATCCGTAACAGTCGGCGGTCTGCTGTGTCGGCGGCCGGGCTCGCTCCGTAATCTGTGAGGGAGCCCAAGGCCCGCTACCGACACGGGAGTCTGCTGTGCGACGCCGCCGGACACCGCTCGCCGCCGCCGCTGCCGCGGTGACCGCCGCCGTGCTGCTGGCCGGCTGCGCGGGCGACGGGGACGCGAAGGAGCCGGTCGCCGGAGTGAACAGCGGCAGCCCGGCCCCGGGCGATGAGGCGCCGGACGCCGAGGACGACCCGGACGACGGCATCGACCGCCCGGAGATCCGCCTCCCGGAGGACGTGGAGAACGTCTTCGAGGAGGCCGCGACCGACGACCCGGTGGAGCGGGCGGTCCTGGCCGACCACGAACGCCGGATCGCCTCCCTCGACGAGGCCCTCACCAGCGGGGACCTCGAACGGCCCGCTCTCGGCTTCTACTCGGAGGGCGAGGCGCTGCGCTCCGCCGTCGAGTGGCTCGGGCCGGCGGTCGACAAGGGCTTCAGCTTCACCGGCACCGTCCGCTACTACCAGCGCGAGGTCACGCTCAACGGGGACACGGAGGCCACCGTGTCCTACTGCGTGGACGAGACGGAGATCCAGGGCATCCACCGGGAGACCGGTGAGAAGCGCGAGCCCAGCGGCGACAGCAGCGGGCACTACGCCTACAGCACGCAACTCGAGCTGAAGGACAACGGGGTATGGACAACCACACGGGTGATATCCGAAGAGCGCGACGGGCCCTGCTGACCGGCCCCCGCAGCCACCGGAGGGCGGGCACCGTCCTGGTGACGGCCGCGCTGCTCTCCGCCATGACGGCCGGCGTCGCGCACGCCGACCGGGGCACCACCGGCTCCGAGGGCGGCTCGCAGGGTCAGGAGGTGTTCGCTCAGGTGAGCATCAGCCAGTCCGGGGGGTCCTCGGGAGGCGGCGGCTCACTGACCCCCACCTCCACGAGCTGGTCCCCGCCGGCCTGCTACTACGCGCCGACCCACACACCGTCCGAGTTCAAGGCGCAGTTCGAGGACTACAAGAACAACACGCCGCTGCACTCCGGCAAGGGCGAGGCCGTCCGGTGGCACGAGGAGACCTACGGCAAGGCCAGCGAGTACGAGGATCACAACCTGAGGAAGGAGGGGGAGGGCATGTGGTGGCGCGGCCACATGAACATGTCCCACCCCGACCTCGAAGGCCGTCTGGCCTGCAACGAGCCACCGTTCTGGGTCGACTTCGGGGACGCCCCGCCCGCCATGCCGGGGGTGATCACCACGCGGATGCTGTCCGAGATGGCCTACCAGGCGCTGAGGGTGCCGGACACCGAGGTCGAGCTGAGCCCGGTCGACGTGCAGACCGTCAACCTGGACACCTGGGCCTGGCTGGACGGCGCCACCTTCGGTCCGGTCTCGGTCACCGCGTCCCTGGCGGGCTGGAACCTCTCGGCCACCACCACCGCCACGCCCACCGGACTCGGTATCGAGCCGGGCACCGGCGACGCCCGTGTCTACCCGGCCTCCGGCACCTGCCCGGTCAACGGCGACGGCACCATCGGCACGCCCTACTCCTCCCCCCGGGCGGAGGACACGCCGCCGTGCGGGATGCGGTACCTGCGCGCCACCACCGGCCGTTCCCCCTACCCGATGCGGGCCACGGTGACCTGGGAGGTCAGCTGGTCGGGCTCCGACGGCGGCGGCGGTGACCTGCCCGACGGGGTCTACGGCAGCACCCAGGACATGACCGTGCAGGAGGTCCAGGCGATCGTCCGCTGACCGGCGGGAGGCATCCCGCACCGGGCTCTCCGGCAGGGGGCGCGCCCGCTCGGCGCGCCCCCTGCCGCGTCTCTTCACCCCGGGTGCCGCTGACCGCCTGCCGGACGCCCGGTCTCCGCGCGCACCCCTGGTGCGAGGATGGCGGCAGGCTGTCAGCACTGCCCTTACGCACGGACAAGGTGAGCCGTTTCCATGACCACCCAGAAGATCGCCGTCCTCGGCGCAGGCAAGATCGGCGAAGCGCTGCTCGGCGGGATGCTCCGCGCCGGCCGGTCCCCGGGGGACCTGCTCGTCACCGCCCGCAGGCCCGAGCGCGCCGAAGCGTTGCGGACCCGGCACGGTGTCCGGGCGGTCAGCAACGCGGAGGCCGCGAAGACCGCCGACACCCTGATCCTCACGGTGAAGCCCCAGGACATGGAGGCACTGCTGACCGAACTCGCCCCGCACACGCCCGCCGACCGGCTGGTGATCAGCGCGGCGGCCGGTATCCCCACGGCCTTCCTGGAGCAGCGGCTCACCCCGGGCACCCCGGTGGTGCGCGTCATGCCCAACACCCCCGCCCTGGTGGACGAGGCGATGTCGGTGATCTCCGGGGGCGCCCACGCCACCGAGGACGACCTGCTGCACACCGAGGAGATCTTCAACGGGGTCGGCAAGACGCTGCGGCTTCCGGAGTCCCAGCAGGACGCGGCGACCGCCCTGTCCGGGTCGGGCCCGGCGTACTTCTACTACCTCGTCGAGGCGATGACGGACGCCGGCATCCTGCTGGGCCTGCCGAGGGACAAGGCGCACGACCTGATCGTGCAGGCCGCGATCGGGGCATCGGTGATGCTCCGGGACACCAACGAGCACCCGGTCAGGCTCCGCGAGGCCGTCACCTCACCGGGTGGGACCACCATCAGCGCCATCCGGGAGCTGGAGACCCACGGTGTCCGCGCCGCCCTCATCGCGGCCCTGGAGGCCGCCCGCGACCGCAGCCGCGAACTCGCCTCGGGCCAGAGCGGAAGTTGACCCCGGTCCCCGGGATCTGTACAGTCGGCCGGGTTGTCACGGAGCCCCTGCGGTTCCGCGGCACATCCGCCGCCTTTGTGCGGCACCCACTATGGATGACCGAA
>NZ_BAAAMJ010000049.1:0-635 GCF_039529215.1 Streptomyces sodiiphilus
CACGCTCTTGGCGGTAGCCCGAATCTCGCTGTCGGGGAGTGGCGTATCGAAGTCGTTGTAGGCCCGCGCACGAGTCAAAACCGCCTCATGCCAGCGCTCATAGTCTGGCCAGCCCTGACGGATCGCACGATAGGCCCAGAGGCGCAGGCGCTCGAACAGGTTGCAGTTCCGGCCTAGGCCATAGTCAGGAAGGCGCTTGCGGCGGTCACGGTAGGCGTTCAGGTCGAGCCAGCTATCCAGGTCGCCCAGCCCATAGAGCCGAGGTTCCCACTCCGTCACACGCCAAAAGGGGTGCAGAGGGTTCTTACAGATCAGTCCGGCATACCCCTTATCAGCGTCTAGCAGGCCCCTCAGTGCGCAATCCACGGCCGCCGCGTAGCGCAGAGGTCCAGATTTCGCGTCANGCGCCGCGGTCATGCCAATCCAGGGCAGCACCGCTACGGTCTACGTCGTAGACCAGCCAGTAGCGATGTGTCGGACCGTTGGGCTGGATATACCGTGCTTTGATCGCTCGCTGCACATCACGAATGAGCAGCCCATCACCCAAGGCGTCGGTATGGTAAGGCTTGCGCGGCAGCCGCTGACGAAACAAGTCCAGCGTAGTGCCCGGCTGCACTTGGCAGGCTGGGTCAGGG
>NZ_BAAAMJ010000050.1:0-3526 GCF_039529215.1 Streptomyces sodiiphilus
CCGTCAACAACTCCACCCCACCCGACGACCAGTCGATCCGGGACGACCGGTCCTCGGCGTGAAGAGTTCTGGGCAGCAGACCGTGCCGCATGGCCATCACTGTCTTGATGACACCGCCGACGCCCGCCGCCGCCTGGGGGTGGCCGATGTTGGACTTCAGGGAGCCCAGCCACAGCGGACGGTCCGGGGACCGGTCCTTGCCGTACGTGGCCAGCAGCGCCCCGGCCTCGATCGGGTCACCCAGCGACGTACCCGTCCCGTGCGCCTCCACCGCGTCCACATCCGACGCCGACAACCCCGCCCCCGCCAGCGCCGCCCGGATCACCCGCTGCTGCGACCGCCCGTTCGGAGCCGTCAGACCATTACTGGCACCATCCTGGTTCACCGCACTGCCACGGATCACCGCCAGCACCTCATGCCCGTGACGCCGCGCATCCGACAACCGCTCCAGCAGCAACAGGCCCACGCCCTCGCCCAGGCCCATTCCGTCGGCGCCTTCGGCGAACGCCTTGCAGCGGCCGTCCTGGGCCAGGCCGCGCTGCCGGGCGAAGCCGATCAGGCCCATCGGGGCACCCATGACAGCCGCACCGCCGGCCAGCGCGAGTGAGCAGTCGCCGGTGCGCAGTGCCTGGCAGGCCATGTGCAGCGACACCAGGGAGGAGGAGCAGGCGGTGTCGATGGTCGCAGCCGGGCCCTCCAGCCCCAGGGCATAGGCGAGCCGGCCGGACATGATGCTTGCGGAGATACCGGTGACCAGGTGACCTTCGAGGCCCTCGGGCATGTGCATCCAGTCCGGCACGTATCCCTGGTAGGCAGCCCCGATGTAGACGCCCGTCCGGCTTCCGCGCAGTGTGCCCGGGTCGATCCCGGCACGCTCGAAGGCCTCCCAGGCCGTCTCCAGCAGCAACCGCTGCTGGGGGTCCATCACGGTTGCTTCCCGCGGGGAGATACCGAAGAACGCCGGGTCGAACCGGTCCGCGTCCTGGATGAAACCGCCTTCGGTCGCGTAGCAGGTGCCCTGCCGGTCGGGGTCGGGGTCGTAGAGCCCGGCCAGGTCCCAGTCCCGGTTCCCGGGGAAGCCGGTGATGGCGTCACGGCCGCTGCTGACCAGTTCCCACAGCTCTTCCGGGGATGTCACATCGCCGGGGTAGCGGCAGCTCATCGCCACGATCGCGATGGGCTCCCGGGAAGCCGCCGTCATCTGCTGGTTGATCCGGCGCAGTCGCTCGGTCTCCTTCAGAGACTCGCGCAGCGCGCCAATGACCTTGTCGGTGCCGTTCGTCATCTCAGCTCCACACCTGGGATCTCGTCAGAGGTCGTTCTTGTCGTAGGCCATGCGGACGAGGTCGTTGACGTCCAGCTCGTCGATGGATGCGGCCGGGTCCTGCTCGGCACCGGCTCCGGGCTCCTGGCCCGAGCCCGAGATCCTGAGCAGTTCCTCCAGCAGGCCCGTCTCGCGCAGCCGGGCCAGCGGGATGGATGTCACCGCCCGGCGCACCTCGGCCTCTTCGGGGGTGAGGTCGCCGCCCTCGGCGGGTCCCTCGTCGGGGAAGAGCTCCTCCCCCACGTGGCGTGCGAGCTCTCTCGCGCTGGGGTAGTCGAAGACCACCGTGACCGGGAAACGCAGGCCGGTGGCGGCTCCCAGGCGATTGCGGAGGCTGACCGCGCTCAGCGAATCGAAGCCCAGTTCCCGGAAGGCACGCGAGACGTCGACGGCCTCGGGGGCGGAGTAGCCGAGGACGGCCGCGATGTGGGAGCGGACCAGTGTCAGCAGCTCGGTCTCCCGCTCACTCCGGGGCAGGCCGACGAGCCGGTCACGCAAGGACGCCGACGGGCCGCCCGCGTTCGCGGATTCCTGGTCCGCGCTGAGGACGCGGGCCACTTCGGGCACCTCGCCGAGCAGCGGGCTCGGCCGGGCCGACGTGAAGACGGGGACGAACCGCTCCCAGTCGACGTCGGCGACGACCACGACGGTCTCATCCCGGTCCATGACCTGCCGGAAGCCCTCGATGGCCAGCTCGGGAGCCATGAACGGGATGCCGCGTTCCCGCAGTTGTTCCTCGGCGAGGTTGGCGGCCATACCGCCCTCCTCCGGGCTCCAGATTCCCCAGACCACCGAAGTTCCGGCGAGCCCGCGGGCTCGCCGGTTCTCGGCGAGCCCGTCGAGGAAGGCGTTGGCCGCGGCATAGGCGCCGTGTTCGCCACTGCCCCAGACGGCGGAGATGGAGGAGAACAGGACGAAGGAGTCGAGCGATTCGTCGCCGAAGACGGCATCCAGGTTCGCGGCACCGGCGATCTTGGCCGTGGTCGTGCCGGCGAACTCTTCCAGCCCGGTTTCCGCCAGGGGCGCCAGGACGCCCGCGCCGGCGATGTGCATGACGGTCCGGATGACGTTCCCCCGGGCCTTCGTTTCCCGTACCAGGTCCGTCAGGGCCTGGCGGTCGGCGACATCGCATGCCGCGATCGTGACCTTCGCGCCCAGCGCGGTCAGTTCGGCCTCCAGCTTGCCGGCCCCGGGAGCCTGGGGACCGCGGCGGCTGGTGAGGAGCAGGTGCTCGGCACC
Source organism: Streptomyces sodiiphilus (assembly GCF_039529215.1). NCBI lineage: Bacteria > Bacillati > Actinomycetota > Actinomycetes > Kitasatosporales > Streptomycetaceae > Streptomyces > Streptomyces sodiiphilus. The sequence continues at coordinate 2,564 of NZ_BAAAMJ010000050.1, forward strand.
GTTACGGGCCAGCCAGCGGGCGATCTGGGCTCCGATGCCGCCGGTGCCGCCCGTGAGCAGCACGGTGCCGCGCGGCGCCCAGGAGACTCCCGGCAGCGTGGGGGTGGCCCGGATCAGTCTCCGGACGAAAACCCCTGCCTCCCGGACGGCGAGCTGGTCCTCGTCGCCGATACCGGCCAGGGCAGCACACAGCCGTGTCGCGGCCCGGCTGTCCAGGGTGTCCCCGGGGAGATCCACCATGCCGCCCCAGCGCTGCGGATGTTCGAGTGCGGCCACCCTGCCCAGGCCCCAGATCGCTGCCTCGGCCGGGCTTGCGAGCCGGTCGGAAGGAGCAACGGCGACCGCTCCGCGGCTGCCGATCCACAGTGGTGCTTCGATACCGGCGTCACCGAGGGCCTGGACGAGGGTGAAGGTGAGGGCCAGTCCGGAAGGGACTCCCGGGTGGCCGGGGTGCGGGGCATCGACGGCGCCGAGCAGGGAGAACACCCCGGCGGGTGTGGCCTGTGCCGCAGCTTCGCGCAGCAGCCCGGCCACGGTGTCCCGGTCGGTGCCGGGGACCTCGACGACCCGGACGGCGGCACCGCCCGTTTCCAGGGCGGAGCGGACGGACCGGGTGCGTTCGGTGCTGCCATGGCCCGCCGCCACGGCCAGCAGCCAGTCGCCGGCCAGGGAGGCCGGGGCCGGCTCGGGCACCTGGTTCCAGGTGACGTGGTAGCGCCAGGAGTCCAGGATGCCCTGCTCCCGGCGCCGGCGGCGCCAGGCCGACAGGGCGGGCAGCACCGCACCGAGCGAGGACCGCGCCTCGGCCTCGATGCCCAGGGCACCGCTCAGGGCGGCGGAGTCCTCGCGTTCCACGGCGGCCCAGAACTCCGCCTCCACCGGGTCGGCCGCGGCGCCCGCGGCAACGGGAACGGCTTCGTCGCGCAGCCAGTAGCGGTGGCGCTGGAAGGCGTAGGTCGGCAG
>NZ_BAAAMJ010000051.1:0-609 GCF_039529215.1 Streptomyces sodiiphilus
CGACGACGGGCAGCGCCTGATCGACTTCTCCGAGTTGATCCGCGCCTACGGTGAGCCGCCGAACAGTGTTACACCCGATACACCCCCCGAAGCGTCTCAGCGATACACCCCCGGTGACACCCACCCCGACAAGCGTGACGACCTGCTGCTACGCGAGCTCCAGGCTCTCCGCGAGCAGNGTGCGCGAGCTGCGGCGCCTTCCAGCTCCCGGGCAGCTCCAGGTCGAGCGTGAAAGCGCACCGTCAGCTGAATCGGAGCCTCAGCCGCCCAGCGAACAGATCACCGGATTCGGTGATCTACTGCGCCGATTCGAGGCCAGGCACTAACGCTGTCATCGCGTTACACTGGGGGCATCATCACCCAGGAGGGCGCCCCATGAGCACCCCACTTGATCCCATCATCAGCGAGTTCGAGACCCAGGAGCAGGCGGACAGCTACGACCGCTGGTTTCGTCAGCGTGTCCGCGACAGCTTGGCGGACCCAAGGCCCTCGATCCCTCATGACGACGTGATGGCCGAGATGCGCGAGCTGATTGCCGCCAAGCGCCGCCATGCTGCCGGTTGAGTGGCGCCCGCAAGCGCGTCAGTCACTCTGGGCCATCCTCGACTA
>NZ_BAAAMJ010000052.1:0-93272 GCF_039529215.1 Streptomyces sodiiphilus
CTTCACCGGCGGCTCCCCGGACTTCGGCGACCACACCGTCCTCGGCGACCAGAACATCCTCGCCGGCGGGAAGGTCGAGGGCGGCTTCTTCATGGGCGGCAAGCACGTTGGGCCGGACGAGGAGAACGACCGGTGAGCGACGACCCCAGAGCTGCCCGCCCCCCGGCCCCCGGGCCGCGCACCCCCGGACCCGGTAACCCCGGACCCAGGAGCCCCGAGTTCCAGGGCCCCAGGCTGCGCGGCGGACCCGGACCGCAGGCAGCCGGCCCCGAGGCCCGCGCCCCGCGGACACCGCCCACCGCCGAGCCGCCCGCCGCGGACCGCCACGACACCCCGGACCCCGTACAGGAGGCGGCACCGCACCCGCCGTCCGCCCCGGCCGACGAGTCCGAACGCCCCCGGGACGCCTGGGCGGCGGCCCAGGAACTACGGGACCACCTCGGCGGGGCCTTCCAGCGCGGCGGAACCTACTTCACCGGCGGCTCCCCGGACTTCGGCGACCACACCGTTCTCGGCGACCGCAACGTCCTCGCCGGCGGCACGGTCGAGGGCGGCTACTTCACGGGCAACACGATCCACCAGTACGGAACCATGGCCACCCCCCAGCTCCAGGAGTCCGGCGAGATACCCGCCGGGGACCTGGACCGCCTGGCGCGCGTCTTCCACGCGGGGCCCGCCTTCGAGGAGGCCCTGCGGCAGCTGCTGGCCGACCGGGTGGTCGTACTGCGCGGCGGCCACGGCACCGGCCGGTACACCGCCGCACTGATGCTGCTGCGCCGGGCGGTGTCCGGACGCATCCGGGCCCTGGACCCCGAGTCCGGCCCCGCCACGCTCCTGAAGGACGCCGAGGACGCCGACGGCTACGTGCTGCGCGACCTGCCCACCCGGCGCAGCGACCCACTGCGCCAGTACCACCTGCTGCGCTGCGGGGAAAGGATGCGCAAGCAGGAGGCGTTCCTGGTCGTCACCGTCGAGTCGTCGGCGGAACTGCGCGGCGTGCGCCCGGTGACGTGGGAGCCGCCCACCCCCGCCGAGGTGTTCGCCGCACACCTCCGGGACCGACTGACCCCGGACCCGGAGGCCGGCGAGAACGCCCGGGAGGACACCGTGACCGGCCTGCTGGACGAGGAGCCGGTCCGGGAGTTCGTCTCCACCGGCCGCCCGGTGGGAGAGATCGCCGCCTTCGCCGTGCAGGTGGACCGCTACCACCACGGGGACATCGGCGCCGGGGAACTGCGCAGCTTCGGCGAGGAGACCGTCCGCGAACAGGTCCGCGAGTGGCTCAGCGCCTCCGCCCGGGACGAGGGCACCAACCTGTCTTTGCGGGAGAAGGGCTTCCTGATCGCGCTGTCCGTCTGCGACAAGGGGCCCTACCCGCTGACGGCCGAACTCGGCGACCTGCTGTGCCGGCGCATGCAGTCCGTGGAGAGCCCGGAGAAGGACCCCGGGCTGGAGATCTTCAGCACCTCCCTGGGGCAGCGGCTCGACCTGGCCCGCGCCACCAGCTACGCCGAGAGCGAGGAGACCCCCTGGGGTCCCGTGCTGCAGACCATGATCCGCTTTCGGGACACCCGGGCCGCCGGCCTGCTGATCCGCGAGGCGTGGGACGGGCACCCCGCCGTCCGTGCGCCGATGTCCGCCTGGCTGACCGATCTGGCGCGCCACGGCAACCCGTTCGTCCGCACCCGGGCCGGGGTCGCCGCCGCCGTCCTCGCCGACCAGGACCTGTCCTCGGCCATGCACGGGCTGCTGGCCGACTGGGCCTCCGGCAGCGACTACCGGCTGTCCCTCCAGGCGGCCAACGCGCTGGCCCTGACCGCCTCCGCCGGCACCCCCGGCGTCCGCCGCATCCTGCGCCAGTGGATCCTCGACGAGCACCCGCGCCGCCGGTGGACCGCCGTGCGGGCCTACGCGCTGGTCGGGACCCACTTCCCCGAGGAGACCCTGGACGCCCTGGAGGCCCGCGCCCGGGCCGGCGACCTGCCCGACATCACCGCTCTGGACGACCTGGAGGGCGGCTCCTCCACGCGCGAGGAGTTCCGCAGCCTGGTGGAGGCGGCCGAACTGCTGCTGCTGTCCGCCACCGGTGAGCAGGTGCCGGCGCGCCTCAACGAGTGGTGCCGGCACGACTCGGACAAGCTGCGGGTCCTGGCGTACTGCGCCCTGCTCAGCGCCGCCCGGCGGCGCGAGCGGCCGGAGGAGGACCCGGCCAGCCGGCCGCTGCTGCTGGCCCGGTACGACGAGGAGCCGCACGGCTCCCCCGTCCGCCGGGAACTGATCCGGCTGTGGCGGCACACCCTGTCGGACAGGACCGCCACCCGGTACCTGCAGGACCGGCTGCGCGAATGGATCCCGGCCGCCGGCCGCGACCCGCTCACCGAGGCGGCGCTGGCCCGGATGCTCGCCGCCCTGACCGTGACGCAGCCGGACCGGGACCGCCTCGGCTACCTGCTGCGCACCATGCCCGGCGAGGACGGCGGCCCGCCGCCCGAGGTGGCCGGGCGGCTGCTGCGGGTCCTGCTCCACGGCGGCGGGGATCCGCCCGGCGGGCGGCCGGAGCCCGGCGCCGCGACTGCGGCGGCCACCCATCCCTGACCACCGGCCCCCCGGCCGCACACCCACCCGCACGACAAGGAGCCACCCCCATGGCCGATTTCCGCTACGCGGCCGAATGGAATCAGCACGCCCGGCGCGGCAGCGACATCGTCGACCCGGTGCTGATCGTCCGCCAGCTGTCACGCTTCGAGTTCACCATGCGCAGGCCGACCAGCCAGATCGATCACGCGCTGGTCTTCTCCGACGGCCGCGGCAAGTACGCCGTGTACGTCCCCCCGCACCGCCCGACCCGCGCCGAGCTCGCCGCCGGACGCTACGTCTCGGTCCACGAGGTCGACACCGGTATCCACCACCTCACGCTGGACTTCCGGCTTCCCTCGGACGACGAGGCCTTCACCTTCGGCACCCAAGCGGAGCTCACCTGGCAGGTCACGGCGCCCGACCGGGTGGTGGACAGCGGGCTGCGCGACGTCCCGGCCATCCTGCGCCCGAAGCTGGAGCAGCGCATGCGGCGGGTCAGCCGCGGGTTCTCCATCGAGCACAGCCGGCAGGCCGAGGAGGCGGTGCAGGACGACATCAACGCACTGCAGCCGGCCGGCGAGTACGGGCTGCACGTGACCTGCGCGGTGCGGCTCGAACTGGACGACGCGGCCCGCGACCAGCGCACCCAGCTCCGGGACATCGGCTACCGGCACGACCTGCTGCGGCCCCAGTACGAACTGGAACAGGCCCGGGCCGGCTACCAGTACCAGCTGGACGCCCTCCAGGCGCAGCAGGAACAGCAACTGCTGGCCCAGAAGGCCGAGTTCTACCGCTACTACCTGGAGCACGGAGGGGTGCTGCAGTGGGCGCTGCAGCTGGCCCAGCGCCCGGAGGACCTGCCGAACGCCTCGCACGGGCTGCGCGAGGACCAGAAGGCGGCCATCACCGGACAGCTCGACCTGCTGCGGCAGGTCGCCGACACCGGCCGCTTCGAGGACTACCAGCTGGAGGACGCCACCCGGCAGACGCTGCGCCGGATCCACGACCACTTCGCCGGACCGGCACAGCCGCCCGCACAGCTCCCGGCCGCCGGACCGGACACCGCGCCGCCGCCGTACCCGGCCGCCGCACCCCCCGCACCCGGTGTCCCCCCGGTCCCGCCCGCACCGCCCGCACCCCAGGCGCCGCCGGGGGCCCCCGATCCGCGGACCGTCGATCCACGGACGGCCGCCTATCCGCCCCCGCCCCCCGCGGGCGGCCCCGAACCCGAGTGAGCCCCCGCCCCGGCACCGGGCGACGACCGACGTGAGGAGCAGAACGCCATGACCGCGGACACCGGACCGGCCGCCGCCCCCGCCGCGCCCGGGACACCCGACGACGCCCCCGCCCTACGGGCCGGGCAGCGCCCCGCACCCCCCACGGGCGACCGGCTGCTCGCCGAGCTGCGGGCGGAGATCGGTCGCGCCGACAACAAGGCGGCCGTCCTGATCGCCGCCCTCGGCCTGATCAGCGGACTCTTCGGCAAGCTGGTCGCGGACCTCGGCCGGTCCGCGTCCGCGCTGCCTGCCGGCGGACGGGTCCTCCTGTGGGCGGGAGCCCTCTCCCTCGTGGTCTCCCTGGCCGCGCTGCTGCTCGCCATCCTCCCCCGCTACCGGCTCGGGGACTGGGAACCGGGCATGCCGCTGACGTACTTCGGCGACATCCGCCGGGCCGCCGGCCAGGGGCTGCTCGCCGAGTCGCTCGCGCGCACCGAACAGGCCCCGCAGCACGGCCTGGTGGCCGCTCTCGACGCCAACAGCCGCATCGTCGCCCTCAAGCTCCGCTGGGTGCGCGTCGGTCTGAGCGCCTTCGCCGCGGGGGTGGTGCTGCTCCCCGGCGCCCTGCTCACGGCCTGACCCCCGCCGCCCGCCCAGGCTCCACGCTCCTCCACCCGGCCCCGCGCCCCGCACACGAGGCACCACCGCACCGACCGGCGGAGCCGTACGGTTCCGCTTCCGACAGGAGAGATCATGGACAACACTCCTCCGCCTTCACCGGACACACCACCGGAGCAGACGCGGGACCGGACGCGGGAGCAGACGGCGGGCCGGGAACCACGGCCCGCCGAACAGCCGCAACCCGCCACACGGCCGCCGGCACCGGCACCGGCACCGGCACCGGGGACGCCTCCGGTGCACCCGAGCGACCTGCTCACGCCTTCCGCCGCGCCCGCTCTTCCCGACCCCCGGATCCCGGCGTCCTCGCCTTCGTCCTCCCCCGTGCCGCCGCCTCCGCCGTATCCCGGGGCGGGCACCCCGTCCCACTCCGGCCCCGGCGCCCCGCCGTACCCCGGGGCGGAAGTCCCCCGGCAGTACCCGGGCCCCGGGGCATCGGCCCCGCCCTCCCCGGCCGGCGGCCCCCCGCCGTACCCGGGCACCGGCGCGCCCGCGGGGGCGCTCCCCGGGGCGGTCGCCCCGCACGACGGCACGGCTGATGGCGCCCCGCCGTATCCCGGCAGCGCCACACCCGCCGCGCCCGCCATGTCCCCGGCACCGCAGGCACCCCCTGCGTATCCCGGGACGGCCGGGCCGGGGCTGCCCGCCACCGGCCAGGCGGCGCCCCCGGCGTACCCGGGCACCGGCGGCAGCCCTGTCCCGGAACCCCCCGGGCCGCAGCCGCACGACCCGCACCCCGGGCCGCAGGCACCGGCCCAGCCCTCACCGCCGTCCCCGCCACGGCAGTTCGACCCCTCCCGCGACCTGCTGCTGCACGACCGCGACCGCGACTACATCGCGGCCCGCCAGCGGGGCGCCGACGCCACCGCCATCGGCCAGCTCGGGCTGGTGCTGCTGCCCGGCCTGCTGTGCAGCCTGTTCGTCCTGGTACCGCTGACCGCCGTCTTCTTCCGGGACGCCTGGTGGGTGCCGGTCGTCCTCTGGCTCGCGGTGCCGGTGCTCCTGGTGTTCCACCGGCCCACCGAGCGGTGGTTCGCCCGCCGGATACTCGGCCTCCGGGTCCCCGACCGGGACGAGATGGCCTACCTGGCCCCCATCTGGCGGGAGGTGACCAAGCGCGCGGCAGTGGACCAGGCGAACTACGAGCTGTGGATCGAGAAGGGGGACGGGCTCAACGCCTACGCCGCGGCCGGGCACATCGTGGCCGTCACCGAGTACTCGATGCGGCAGTTGCCACCCGGTCAGCTCGCCGGGATCCTGGCCCACGAACTCGGCCATCACATCGGCGGCCACACCTGGATCGGCCTGATGACCACCTGGTACATGCAGCCGGCCCGGATCACGTACGCCGTCATGCGGGCGATCCTTCGGGGCATCGCCCGGGTCGTGATCGTCACCCGGGGACTGTTCGGGGTGCCTCTGCTGTTCGTCGCCCTGTTCGTGGTGATGATGGCCTGGTGGCTGTTCCTGCCGGTCGTGGCAGGGCCGTATCTGATGGCGTGGCTGGGCCGCAAGGGTGAGCTGCGCGCGGACCGCAAGGCCGCCGAACTGGGCTTCGCCCCGACGCTGGTCGCGGTGTTCCGGCAGTTCGAGATGGAGGAGCGGCAGGCGTCCGGGGCCGGGCCGGAGGCCGAGCAGCAGCGCACCGGGCGGGGCGAGCGCCTGCTGATGAGCCATCCCGAGCCGGAAGTCCGCATCCGGGAGCTGGAGAAGTACCTGCACCCCGGGCCCGCCGCGTCCCCTGCCGGCTGACCCCGCCCGCCGCGGCGCGCGTTCGGAGCGCGCGCCGGCACAGAACCACCGCCGGGGCAGCTGAGAGGGGGGTTGCCCCGGCGGTCGGCATCACCACTCGCCCCGGGCGCCCGCGCCCGCGCCCGGTGAAGAGCTCCCGGATATCGGCAATATCGCCGGTTTCCGGGAGAATTGCTGGCAAGAGGGAGAGAGCGTGTGTCAGGGTTCTCGACCACGACGCACTGCATTCCCCCCTCGAATCCATGGAGTGTCCCATGCGATTGCGCAGTACGATTCTCGGCGTTCTGGTGGCCGTCGGCGTGCTCACCGCGACGACCGCTGTCGCGGCCGGTTCACCGGCCGCAGACCATTCCGCACCGGCAGCCGGTTCCGTCTCGGCCACGGGCGGAACCGGCCCCTACCCGGCCGGCTACGAGACCACTGTGAGGCTCCGGAACCACACCGTCTACCGCCCCGACACCCTGCCCACGGACGTCCGGCTGCCCATCGTGGTCTGGGGCAACGGGGCCTGCCGCGCGGACGGCACCTGGTTCCGGAACATCCTCACCGAATTCGCCTCGCACGGCTATCTGGTGATCGCCAACGGCCGGCCCGGCGGTTCCGGGTCCACGTCCTCCGACATGCTGATCGAGGCCATGGACTGGGCCATTGCGGAGAACTCCCGGCCGCTGAGCGAATACCGCGGGAAAATCGACACCACGAAGATCGCCGTCATGGGCCAGTCCTGCGGCGGAATCGAAACCATAGAGGTGGCCGACGACCCGCGGATCACCACCACCGTCATCTGGAACAGCGGCCTGCTCCGCCAGACCCAGAAGCCTCTCCTGCGGCGGCTGCACGCACCGATCGCCTACTTCATCGGCGGCCCCTCCGACATCGCCTACCGCAACGCGATGGACGACTGGGAGCCGGCTGCCGGCCGGCCTGCCCGCCTTCATGGGCAACCTCGACGTCGGTCACTACGGCACCTTCCCCGAGCCGAACGGCGGCGAGTTCGGCCGGGTCGGCGTGCACTGGCTGCAGTGGCAGCTGCGCGGCGACCCGGCGAGCGGTGCGCAGTTCACCGGCCCCGACTGCGGGCTGTGCGGCACCGACTGGGACGTCCGGCAGAAGAACTTCGGCTGACGCCGGCAGGAGCATCACCGTCCGCAGGACGCGGCCCGCCCCTCACCACCGGGCGGGCCGCGTCGCGCCGCGCCGTTCACCCGACGGCGACCGGGCCCTCGAACCGCGAGGAGCCCGGCGCTTCAGGGCCCGGTCAGTGCTCCTCCGCGCCGTACAGAGCCTCGCTGATCAGGCGGACGGCGAAGTCCGGGTCGTCGGTCATGCGGTTGATGTGCTCCGCGAGCAGGAAGGCGGTGACCTCCAGGGGGGTCATCTCCGCCTCCGTCCAGTACCCGTACTGCTTGCGCCACAGGTTGGGGCTCAGGTCGTTGGCCGCCGCGATGACCAGGCCGGCCATGGTGGGGATGGCCTCGGGGCTGACGCTCTTGGGCATCATGCGCATCGTGGCCACGAGGTTGGGCACGACGTACTCGATGACGTCCTTGCCATGATCCTCGTGGGCCTTCCTGAGCCAGGTCATGAACGTGAAGATGAGCGTGCACGTGCCCTCCAGCACGTCCTCGGCTCCGTCGGGGCCCAGTGACGCGATGAACTGGTCGACCAGCGCCTGCTGTTCGGCGTCGTTCCCGGTGCCGCCGTCGCGGATGCCCTTGAGCCGGGAGTCGACCATCATCAGCGCCGCTCCCACGTCACCGACGGGAGAATGCTGCGGGTCGTAGAGCGATGACACAGGACTCCTCCTCCATGAATGCCACGAGCGACGCGGCGTACACACAGAGTAGACAGCCGGGGGTAGCCAAGTGGGCGGTTCGTCACCCTTGCGGCGACAAGACAGCGGACAGCCGCACAAAGGGGCGCGCACCAGCACCACGAGCGCGGGCCTTCGCACACGACGAAGCCTCCGCACACGACAAACGGGCCCCTCGACGATCAAGGGGCCCGCGAATCGGGATGCGCGCGCTCGGCAGGATTCGAACCTGCAACCTTCTGGTTCATAGACCATGACCCCCAGACCTCTGACCTAGGGATTCATGCTCTCTTCGCAGCTCAGCGGATGGTTAGCAATAGCTACGACCAAGTACGGGGAAGGTACTCCGGGAGCGCGTTCACCCATCTTTCTCCCACCGGTCTCCCGCACCGAGCCACGCGGGGGCGGCTCGGATCGCATCTCCCTCCGACGCGTGCAGTCGGCGATCCTGGCTCTCTCGGTCACCGATCAGGTGAGCGAAAGCGACGATGGCTGGAAACAATCGACCGGAGCGCAGCATGAGAGAGCTGCGCATGAGACGACATCCCTGTGGGGAGCCCCCTTGCAGTCGTCACAAGCAATGCATGGAGGACTACTGTGCGCGAACTGCTGTACCTGTCCCAGCCCAAGCTCGATGCGTTCATGCCACGTGGCGGGAACATCGCTCTCCAAGCCGCGGAGCTTGGCGTCGATGTCGCCGTCATCAACGCTCGACTCGAAGCAGGAACATCTGATGACAACGGACACGACCTCCGGGCACGCTTCCACAAAGTTCTCAAGCACATCGACCGCCAGGCAGGAGACATCCACGACCGGCACCTTGCACCGGGCGATTGGCTGCGCTTCGACCTCCGCATGGGGTACGGGACTGCCCACGAAGACAGCGCTCTCCCGAACGTGAAGGACGATGTCGTACTTTTCGGCGGCGCGGCTCCGCAAACAGACTCAGACCGGCCGGTCGAAGTCCTGCTCTGCGGTTCGGCGTGTCACTTGATGGACCGGTGCGCCCCGGCCGGCGGCGGGGCCGGCAACAGCCGCATGGGGTCAGGAACCCGATGGATGTACGAGATGATCCATTTGCTCAACACCTGCGACGAGCGGGGTGACAGCCACCTTCTACGAGAGGTAGTGGCCCCAGAACACCGTGACTGGTCGATCAATGACCCCGAGCAGGTGGGGCACTGGGTGTACCGAGTAATTGACCGCCACCACCCACGCCACCAACGTCAGCGCCTCGCCGGGCTGGCACGAGTGGTCATGCATCTCGACGACACGCGCTGGATGAGCCGCCTGATCGTGGCCACACCCCTGTACGTCGAGTACGGCAGCTTCACCCCGATCCGCAGCTGGCACCGCCGATGGGGAAACCGTCGCCCCTTGCAATCAACTGTCGCAGCCAGTTGAGCGACGCCAATTGAGGGCCGCACTCAGCCGTCGGGACAGAAGTAGTCATAGGCGAATCCCTTGGGAAAAGGCTTGAAGTCCCAGCTGCCGATATTCTGACGACTCCAATAAGCAACTCCGCCGAGACTCGGAGCAGATACGTACACCCCCGTAATAAACCTCTTCATCCTCCTGGGTGTGAGCTGCCAGGTGAGAATATCTTGACGGGCAGCACTGAGGAAATCCATCTCGGGAACGAGAAATACCTCCCGGCCTTGGATCTGCGGGGACCGAAATCTCTCCATCTTCTTCTTGATGTCACTCGACCTCGTGCCATCCCCGTTAACCAGAGACGTGATGGTGTCAGTGAACAGACCCGACGGGCTGGTGTATCCCCACATCGTCGCCATCTCAACTTGCTTTGTCTCCCCGCAATCCTCCCACGCGAAGAAATGCCAATCATTCCAAAGGAATCCCGCAGGGAGCAGAGGAGAGTTCATCTGTACGAGGGAACACCGAAAGCCGCGACCCGGGGGGCACGTGTGTCCCATGCATCCTTCCAGCGCCTCAATCGTGCTCAAGCACTGCTGTCGGAGCTTCTCCGCACGGGCATACCGCTCCTGCCCATGGCGATCTCTATAAGCAAGCGGAACAAGAACCCGCCAGCTGTATTAACCTTTCCAGTCTTCAGTTCCGATTTTCTTGCCCGCCATGATGCGGCTTTCCTGCAATTTGCGATCGGTCACAATGCCGACATCGACAAGTCGATTGCCAACCAGTAGATCGAGGCGGCTATCGTTAGGGCCATCAATGTGGAAAACCTTGTGCGTCGGGCACCGATCGAAGAACCGCAGAGATTCGCCACGGTAGAACTGGAGGGCCGCTGCGGCGAAGAGTTCAGAAGATCGTGAATCCACGCTTCGAGGTTAGCGACCGTACGAGGACGCCGCAGGGTACTTTCCGGATCATCCCCTGAACGTGGTACTCAGCGCACCTTCTCCGGACGGCTTCTGTGCTTGTGCAGGGTGGCAGCCAGAGTCGTCTCGCTGAGGCGGGCTGATTCCAGAAGGTCTGCCTGTTGTTCGGTGGGCAGTGTTCCTCGGCCCAGTGCTGCGGCGTGAACGAGGTCCTGCAGCGCGCTCCGAGTGTCCGTGCCCGCCGTGGCGTTGCCACTTCGGTGGGTGAGGAGGTCGCGGGCGGTGTAGGCGTCTTGGGCTTCGAGGGCTTGGCGGGTGAGGGCGTCGGTGATGCGTGGGCGTGTGGCTGGGTCTGGTGTGAGGTCGAGGGCGCAGAGGCCGAGGCGAGTGCGGAAGGCGGAGTGATCGCGGCCGGGGTCGTCGAGGGCGAGGTAGCGATCGGCCATCTGGGTGGCGGCGGTGCCGGAGTCCTGGTCGGCGCGGGTCAGGCAGAGGGTTCGGAGGGTGGCGGCGACGGTGGTTTCCCAGGGGGCGGCGGTGTCGGAGGCGTCGAGGGTGGCCAGGGCGATCTCGTGGTCTCCGGTGGCGCTGTGCGCCAGGATGGCGATCTGGCGACCGTCGAGGAGTCGTTGGCCGATGGCGTTGTGCTGGTGGGCGTGGTGGAGGGCTTCGGTCCAGCGGCCGGCTTGGACGAGGGCACGGGTTCCGTCGGTGAGGAGGACCGTCCAGAGCCATCGGACGATCTCGCGGTGCTCGGCCGCGCTGGTAGTGAGTCGGGCGAAGGAGACGGTGGTGCCGCTGATCTCGGTTTCGGTGCGGGACTTCGCTGCAGCGAGGAGTTGCTCGAAGAGATGATAGGCAGCAGTGCCTTGGCCGTCGCGGGTCAGTAACCGGCCGATGTTGATCAGTGGTTGCAGTGCGAGCTTGGCGGTGTCCGCGTTGAAGGGCTGGGCCGCGAGGAAGAGCGTGACCTGCCGTATGCAGAGCTGGTGGGCGAGTTCGGGTTGTCCGGTGTCGCTGGCGGTCAGCGCGGCCAGATTGTGGGCCTGCGCGGCACGGAGCAGAGTCCTGTCGGTGGCGCGGGTCCGGATCTGGGCGAGGCGTGCGTCCAGCGGCGGGCACGGTGGCTTGCCTCGTGGGATGAGGGGGAAGCGCCGGGCGGCCAGCTCGCAGGGGTCCAGCATGTGCACGGGTCTGCCTCCTGTTCGGGCCGCCCGGCGGTTTCACCGGCAGCGGGTGGGCCGCGTCACCAGGTGAGGGTGAGCGTGGTCTGCGGTTTGTCGATGCGGATCGCGTCCGGCAGTTCGGCGCCCGGGGTGTCGGCGGGGTGGGCGGTGAGGGTGGGCTGGGCGGGGCGTTCCTTGTCCCAGCGGTGCAGCAGCGCGGTGGTACGGGTGGCGATCGCGGTGTGGTCGGGGCCGTGGACGATGAAGCCGAGTTCGTCGGTGTGGTCATTGACCGGGCGCAGGGTGAGGTAGGCGAGGGTGCCGGCGCCGTCGTGCAGCGCGGCGCCCGCCCACCGCAGGGCGGGGGTGGCCTGTCCGCTGTCGCGTGCGGCTCGTCCGACGGAGAGGCGGGCGAAGTGGGGCGTGTTGGTGGCGAGCCAGAGGTCGAGGTGTTCGACGGGATCGTGGTCGTCGATGGTGATGCCGGTCCACACCTCGTGCCCGGGGTGGGTCAGGGCCTGGCGGAGTGCGTCGGCGGCGTCGGCTTCGCCGGGGGTGAGGCTGAGGGTGATGTCGTCGGCCAGTTGTACGGAGTAGCTGGCGGTGTCGGAGGCGCCGCGGAGGGGGACGAAGCCGCAGACCTGGGCGGAGGCGCTGACCATGCGGTTGGCGGTTTCGCGGTCGAAAGCGATGGAGCGGGTCAGGCCGGATTCGTGGAGGCGTACGGGTACGGCCATGCGGCCGGTGGGGGTGAGCTGTTGCCACCACGCGGTGGGGATGTCCCAGGCTCCGGCGGTGACGATGATCCTGTCGTACGGGGCTCGGTCCGGGTGGCCGAAGGCGCCGTCCGCGCACACCACTTCCACCTGGTCGTATCCGGCGGCGGCCAGGGCGGTACGGGCGCCTTCGGCGAGGTCGTCGTCAATCTCGATGGTGACCACGGTGCCGGTGGGTCCGACGAGTTCGGCGAGGAGGGCGGCGTTGATACCGGTGGCCGCGCCGACCTCCAGCACGCGGTGGCCGGGGCGGACGTCGAGCTGTTCGAGCATGGCGGCGACCATGTTCGGGTGGCTGGCGGAGGAGAGCGCACTGCCGTCCTCGGCTCGTTTGGTCACCACGACCTGGGGCGCGTAGGCGGTTTCCGGGTCCACGCCGGGCAGGAAGAGGTGGCGCGGGACGCGCTGGAAGGCCGCTTCGACCGCCGGGGTGTGGAAGGTGCCGCGCTTACGAATGTACTCCACGAGGCCGGTGCGCAGCTGCTCAAGGTTGGGGGTGTCGGTGATGTTCACCTCGGTCACCCTAGTGGCGCGCTCCGTGACGGACGGGATAGTTCGGCTCCTTGCCGGGGCGGGGTCGCGGTGGAAGACGGCGTGGGCGGCGGCCTGTGCCAGGAGCCCTTGCCGGGCGGCGGGAATCCCGGCCCGGTTGAAGGCGAACAGGAGAAGGTGGCTGAGCACGGCGCGCAGTCCACGGGTGAGGCGGCCCTTCTGGGCGAGGTCGGCCATCGTGGCGCCCGCGCTGTCGAAGGCGGCCAGCCATGTGGGCGCGCAGACGGTGCTGGTCGGGTGCGTGGTCAGCAGCCGGTGCAGGTTTTCGATCTCGGTGGTTGTGGGAGGCCGGTCCGTGGGGCGGTGTGCGGCGACCTTCGCCCAGATGTCGCCCTGTTCGTAGAAGTCCTGTCCGGCGCCGCGGAGCAGCGCGCAGGCAAGGAAGATTCCCAGTTCGCTGCGGTATCGGGCTCCTCGGTCGCGTAGGTGGTCCAGGAGGTGGTGGCTGTCGGCGTGGAAGAGGGTGTGGGCGATGTCGATGCTCTCTGGGCCGCCGAAGGCGTGTGCTTCGGGTTCGTAAAGGGTTTCGGCCCAGCGCTGGATGGAGCCGTCTGCCACGAGGTCCCGCATGATCTCCTCGAAGCAGGCGCGCGCCTCCTTCTCTCGGCCGGGGCTGTGCAGGTAGCGCACACGCCAGCTGGTGTCCTTGCGGATGAACCACCAGCCGGTGAGGAGCCCGGCGCGTTCGGCCGCTGCGAGCTGAGGGCCCAGATGGGCCACGGCGGCCTCTTCGGCTGCCTGCCAGGTCTGGCACCAGAAGGTCACCTGAAGCCAGGGCTGGCCGTCGCGTGGTGAGTTGTCCGAGTCGTTCATGGTGGCCGCCTCTTAGTTGATCAGCAGGCAGGTTTCCCACCCGCCGGTTCCGGTCGTTGCGAGGTGCAGGGCCGCCGCGATCCCCGCGCTGCCTTCGATGAGTCCGATGGGTTCGTCCGCTGGGGGTATCTCGGGGGCGCGGGCGAGGAGTTGGTGAAGCAGGTGTGGCAGGTGGTCGGCGAGGGTGTCGGTGCGGGCGTCGGCGGCGGCGTGCCAGGTGGTGGTGAAGACTCCGGCCCAGCCGTGGCACATGGCCGGGTCGGTGAGCCAGGCCAGCTGGCGCGGGTCGGCCAGGCAGTCGGCCAGGGCCTGCTCGGCCCGCTCCTGGCGGGCGCGGTCGCCGGTGGCAGCGCCGGCGAGTTGTAGTGCTCGTGCGATGCCCGGGGTCCCGTAGCACCAGGACGGGCGCCGGGGCTCGTCCTGGTGGCAGCGGCCAGTACGGAGTTCGGCAAGCCCTACGCGTTCGGGCCACCACGCTCCGCCGGGCCCGTGCTGCCTCCAGGTCTCCAGCCAGGTGGCAATCCGGTCGATGGCCTCTCGGTGTCCGGAGACCGTGACGCCCGCGCGGGCGGCCAGGCCGAGCAGGGCGAGCGGGCCGGTGATCCCATGGGCCATACCGAGGTCGATGTGTCCGCTCTCGGTGGCGTCCGGGGCCGTTCCGGAGGGGGTGTCGCTGGTCCACCAGCCGGGCGCGTCGCCGCCGGGCTCATCGCGGGCGGGGACCGGCTGGGTGAGACGTACGAGGTACTCCAGGATCTGCCGCAGCTGAGGGCTGCCTGGGGTGTGTTTCAGCTGGTAGGCGCCCAGGCCAGTGAGTCCGCGTACCAGGTCGTACTCGCTGAGCGCGGGGCGCGCTGCGGCGTCGATCCGGGCGTGGACGGCGGCCAGCCGGGTGCGGACGAGGGTGGTTACGGCTTCGTCAAGTTGTCGGACCGCCGGGCGGTAGTGGCTGGGGGCGGCTTCGCGGAGGGCGAAGGCGAGGGCGGTGGCTCCGTACCACAGGCCGGCGCCGTTCCCGGCGCTCAGCGGCTCTCGGGTGGCGGCGGCGAGCCAGCCGTGCACGACCTCGGGGCCGGTCAGCCCGGCGCGGGCACGTAGGCCGTGCAGGATGGCGACACCCGCGGCGCCCTTGGACAGTGACTGTCCGCGCCATCGCGGGCTGGCGGGGCCGCGGTCCTCGCTGGGGTCCAGATGCGGGGGTTGGCGCAGGGCCTCGGCGATGCGGGTGGAGGTGGCGGCGGCCCGCTTCGTCAGGTGCTCGGGGAGGGCGACGGCAGCGGGGCGGGTCATCGTTCACCGCCGCGCGGGGTGTTGCTGCGGGCGGACCAGGCGAGAGCCACGGCGCGCGCCACGCGGTCGGTGATCCGTTCACCGTCGGCGTCGATGCCGACCGCTCGGATGTGGTGCATGTGCAGCAGGGAGACCAGGACCGTTTCCGGTGCCGGCGCGTCTGGGGTCCGGGCCAGGCTGGCGGCGTAGCGGGCGGCTGCTCGGTGGCGGTTCTGCCAGGCTTCGGCGATCAGCTCGCCTTCTGCGACGCTGCGGAGGGCGGTGTAGTCGTCGGCGGGATCGGCCAGGTGGATGGCCTGGCGCACCGCTTCTCGGGGCAGGGCTCCGACGGTGCGGCTGGGGCGGCGGTCCAGGAGCCAGCGCATGCCGACGGAGCGTCCGCCGGTCATGGCGGCGGCGAGGTTGATCATGCTGGCGGCGGTCAGCGCGCGAGGGTAGATGTCGCGCGCCGCGGCAAGGGCTCTGATCTGGGCGACGGCCGCCGCAGAGTCCGCGGTGAACAGCTCGTGTGCCGCGTCCATCGCCTCCCCGGGGCCGTACCGGGCGATCTCGGGCCGGTGCGTGCTCAGGTCCAGGTCCCCGGTCAGCCCGTGGCGGCGCAGCTCAGCCGCCCACGCGCCGAGTGCCGCGACGGCTGGTCCGTAGTGCTCGGGGTGAAGGTGGAAGCGCAGCCGCAGGTGGGAGCGCGGGTGGCGGTAGCGGATGAACCACCATGTCGGGTGCCCCAGTTCGGTCAGGAGCCGGGACAGGCGGCCGGTCAGGACCGCGTTGATGTGGGTGGGGTCCCCGTAGAGCTTGGCGAACAGCACCTGTCCGCCGGGGAGGACGCCATGCTCGGTACCGATCAACGGCGCGGCGGCGGTGGCGACCCGGGTCACTATGGCGGGCGCGGGCGCCGAGGGCCTGGCGGCGGCCAAGGGGACGACGATCTCGTGAGGGCGGCCATCCGACCAGCCGTGATCGGCGGGGGTCGGCGCCTCGGCGATCGTGACGCTCTCGGCGGACCGCGTGGCCTGGTCCAGGTGGGCGCGCAGGAGGTCCACGTCCATGGCTTCGTCCAGGTTCAGCCGGAGGAGGCGGTCCGCGTCCCCGACGCTCACCCACGCGGGCAAGCCGAGGCGGTCGCGGAGCAGGGCGACGGTCCGGGTCCACTCCTCGCGTGGCGCGCCGGGCGCGGGCAGAGCAGGGGCGTCGATCCGCCAGCGGGCGGGGCACAGCACGCTGCGGCGGTAGCGCACCCGAGGCAGGAATGGCAAGACCGAGGCGGCGCCCCAGGCGAACGGCGAGACCGCCGCGGTACCGGAGCGCGCGATGTCCACCAGCAGCCGGGCCACCGGCGGCCAGGCGCGGCGCGCCGCCGCGTTCACCACGACCGGCTCCACCACGCACTGCCGCGAGACCGACACCACGTAGAGCCGGTCGCCGTCCGTGGTGACGGCCAGATCGTCCAGACCGAGATCGTCATCAGCGGGCTCGCGGTGCTCGGCCAGGCTCAGTACGGTCGGCAGCAGCCGTGGGGCCCGCGCTACGTTCTCCAGCTTCGGGTATCGGGGCGGGAAGGACAGCTGGGCGGCGAGGGCGCCGTCCACCGTTGTCGGCAGCCGGCCGTACTGGTCGGCCATGCGCTGCTGGTCCCCTGCGGGCAGCAGGTCCACGAATCTCCCCGACAGCGCCAGGCCGCTGCGGCTGACTCCCCGTACCGCCAGCCTGAACGCGCCGTGGTTCAGGTCCGCCACGGTGGACGCGTGGACCTCGGCGCATAGCTCCACATGGGGTGCCGGGCGCGGCCGGACCGGGGCATGGACGGTCAGCTGATCAAGGAATCCCTCGCTCAGCTCGACCTCCCGCGCTCCGTCCAGAGCCGCCTGCTGGGCGAGGGCGAGCAGCCGTTCATCACGGTGCGACAGTCGCGGATCGAGGCCCGTCCGGTCCTCGTCATCGGCGTAGTGCGGCGGAAACCCGAGCCCGTGGGTGGGGTCGATCAGTTCATCAATCCGAACCAGTGCGCCGACTCCGTAGCGTTCGACGAAGCGGGTGTGGAAGTCGCGGAGGCGAGGGTCGCCCGCCGGGTGCGGGGTGGCCCGCGCCAGCGCGTCGGCGGCGCCTGCGGCCTCGTCGGCCACAGCCTGCGGAAGCGTCATCGAGCCGTCGATCCGCAGGTCAACCATCATCGGCTGCTCGACCACGCCGGACAGCGCCCGCATGCGTCGGCGGACCGGCTTCTCCTCCCGGGCCTTGCCGATCAGCGCCAGCTCAGCGTGGATGCCGCGCAGTTCTTCGACCAGCGCGGAGACCTCCCCGATCCCGGCCGCGTCAATGGCGTCCAACCGCGCCAGGAGATGGGCGAGGCCGTCGCGGCTGGTGGCCGGTGGCCGCAGGCCGGAGATCAGCAGCCCGCAGGCGATCAGTTCGGCCAGCATCTTCTCCAGCCGCTCGGTGGACGCCTGGGGCAGTTCCGCCGACAGCTTCCCCAGAAGGTCACCGCCTCGCATCGGCGAACGGGCCAGCTCCACCACAGTTTCCACAGCCCTGCTACGGCGAACCGACACGACGGCGGAGGCGCCGCGTGCCGCCCGTGAGGCGTGGGGCGCCCAGGGAACCACCAACCGGTCACCGCGTACCGCCACCAGGCTGTTGACCTGAACCGGCAGCCGGCGCCGTACCTCGGCACACGACTCCAGCCGGGCGATCACCTCGGCTAACCACCGAGCGTCCGCCTTCGCCCGCAGCTGATCCGCGCGGCCGAGCGGCGCGGCGCACGCGGCGCCGAATCGGAGGGGCGCGACGCCGGCGAACGCGCCGAACGGGGTCGCCCGCCCGCGCATCCGCACCAGGTACCGCGCCACTGACGTGATCACGCGCCGCAGCTGAGCGGGAGGTAGATCACGACCGGCGAGGACATCAGCGACCCGCGACGCAAGCGCTGGGCTGGCGAAGCCGACCGCTTCTGCGACTTCCGCCCGCTCCCACGCCTGGACGAGCCAGCCACGCGCGGTCTCAGCCCGCGCGGGATCGTTGGCATCGGGCCAGGGCGAAGCAGGAGGCTGGCCGGAGCGCACGGTCGCGCGCACGAGAGCGGCATCAACGGCTCGGTACGACTGCATCAA
The DNA here is from genome assembly GCF_039529215.1 of Streptomyces sodiiphilus. NCBI lineage: Bacteria > Bacillati > Actinomycetota > Actinomycetes > Kitasatosporales > Streptomycetaceae > Streptomyces > Streptomyces sodiiphilus. The sequence continues at coordinate 18,042 of NZ_BAAAMJ010000052.1, forward strand.
CAGCTCCTTGTCCCTGAACGGTCGGCCCCGACGGATTCGCCCGGGGGCCGTCCCGGCCAGGTCGATGGCCGGGACGGCTTGAGGACGGACTCACGCGCTGGGCCTCAGCAGTCGCCCTGCTTCTGGGTGTCGCACCCGTTGTCGGTGCTGCACAGCAGGGCGTCTACCGCCTCGCCCTCCTCGACCACCGTGATGTCCAGGGCGAGTTCGTCCTCGACCACGGGGCTGTTCTGTACTGTCGGCATCTCGTTCCTCCGAGAACTCGGTGATGGGTTGGGATCTTGCAGTTCCTGGCCCCTTTGCCGTGCTGATCTGTTCAGGCCAGGAGTTCGATACCCGCGTGGGCCACGGGAGGCGGCTCGCGGGGAGTCGCGGGGCGCGGGAACCAGCCAGAGAGGCACTAGGGCACGCACGCTCGCTGGTGATCACGCCGCGTAAGTGGTTGGTGGGGTCATCGTGTGGTGCCGTGCCGACGGTGGCGCGGGGAGGTAGTCGATTCCGACGGTGGCGAGGACTGCGGCGGTACGGCGTTCGCGTTGCAGCCGTCGCTCCTCCGCCCTTCGGCGCTCTTGGGCGAGGACGTAGGGACGGACGAGAGCGATCTTGTGTCCGTCGAGGGTCGCCAGCCGTGCGCGGACGTGCGCGGGGAACGGGCGACGGCTAAATGCCGGAGGCCGGGGCAGTACGGCCTGCGCAGACGGCGTTACGGGGGTATGGACGAACAGTTCGCTCACGCGCCGATGGGCGCGGCGCAGGCTCCGGCGGAGGCCCGGGACTAACCAGATGGCGAAGCAGGCGATAAGGTCGCGCATTGCGTTGTCAGCTCCTGCACAGCTAGGGACGTTCAGCCTCGGCGTGCCGGTAGCGACGGCCGCCGAGGCGCTTTCTCCGAACCGCGGCAGCGGGCCCGGATCGCTCAGGGGGCCGGGTGAGGACTTCAGCGAGTTTGAGGCGTGAGGCACGCCTCCCGAAGGAGGAGGACACGCATGGGGACGGTCGCGGCCCCGAACACCTCGCGGAGGCGCTCTCCAAGCGGCGTACGCGGACGGCGGTGCCGCCCAGTGATACGCCGACCGATGGACGACTCCTCGACTCCCGCCAACAGGTAGAGGGGCAGGCCGCAGCCGTTGCGACAGGCAGGGTGTCGGCTGCGGTTTCCACGTAGTCCCAGGGCATGTCGTGCAGCCGCGCGAGGCACGGCGCGCAGGCGTACATCGGCGCGCGGACATGACCGGCGACAGTGACGGGGCCGATCCACAGCACAGCCATCCGTCGGTGCCCGCACCACAACCAGCACGCACCGTGCACCCAGACATTCCGTCACCGGGCTCCGGCAGATGGTCGGGGTGGGCATGGCGAGTGACGGTCATGGCAGCTCCCGACCGGCCGAGGCTGAAGGCTCCGGGCAGTCACCGGCGGTCAGCGTCCCCGTGCATGCCCTTCCCAGAAGGAGGCGACCGCTTCGCGCACCCTCGGCGAGGTAGGCGCTGACGGCACGGCGGTCCGCTCCCCCCGGCAGTGGATCGAGTCCTACAACGACGACGACCGGGCCTCCCGCGGCGGCGAAGCCACCCCACTGGGTGCCTACGGGAACGCGCAGGTCATGGCCGCATCCGACGATGGACACCAGGACTTCAGTCCGTCCGGACATTGTGAGGCGTCCCTCGATGTCCGGAAGCAGGGCGGAGGGTGGAGCCAGGGAAAGGCAGGCGGCGAGCCCTCGCATCTTCCGCTCCGTGTCAAGGCTTCCGCCGCCCTGCGGATCTGACGAGGGCGGGTGGGCGACAAGAAGGAAGGCGACGTGCCCGTGCGGCGTGGCGTCGATCCAAGTCGAGACGAGAACCGATCGCAGAAGATCCACCGTTGGCGGCGTATGTCCCTGGGCGGCGCAGGGAAGTTCCGCCCACAAGACCTTCCCCCAGTTCAGCCGTTCCACACCCCAGCCGGCCGCGAGCGTGTCCACGAGGAGCAGGCCGCGCCCGTGGACTTCTGCGGGGTCCGGCCGGCGCACACGTGGCAGGAGCGGCGAGGGATCGCACACCTCGATACGGAGCCCCGTGCTCGTGACGCCGACCCGGACGAGGAAGGAACCGCCGTCGGGAACGGCGTGGTGCACGGCGTTGCTCACGAGTTCGGAGACGCAGACCAGTACGTCATCCGCTCCCGCGGTGAAGCCCCAGGCGGTAAGTAGCTCTCGCACGAAGGCCCTGGCTTCGGGGACCGACCGCGCGGCTCCGGCGAAACCGCGGGCCACGAGGGAGGGGGCGGCCCGTAGTCCGGCGCCTTCGGCGACCAGAGGGCAGAGCGGCGCCGTACCTGACGCTGCCCTGCGGTCGCCGTTTCTGGCTTCTCGCATGGGCGCAACTCCCCGGAATCTGTGACTGCTTGGCATATCCAGACAACCGCTACGCCGACTCAGTGGGTACCGTCAGAGGGGGTGGTAGAGGGTGGTACTTCCGCTACCGTCCGCCACCGTGGGGTAAGGGGTCATCATGAAGACGCCGAACGCAGACCTCGCTCACTGGCTGGAGCGATCCGGCATGAGCCGCAAGGAGCTCGCCCGCCGGGTCAAAGCCGCTGCTCACCTCTGGGGTCAGCCGCATGTCACACCCGACGCGTCGGCTGTTCGGCGCTGGCTGGAGGGCGACCAGCCGCGCCCGCCGGTGCCCGAGATCCTCGCCGATGTCATCTCCGCCGAGGTCGGGTTCCGGGTCACGACGTACGACCTTGGCTTCGGCGAGTCTGCGACGAGCGACCGCGCGCTGACCTACAACGCGTCGTACACCGTTACCGTTGAAGCTGTCGCCGACCTCGGGAGAGCAGACGTGGACCGCCGCAACTTCCTCGCAGCAGCCCCCTTCGCCGCCGTCGCCGCCGTCGGGCCGTCCCGGGACTGGCTCCTCAACACCCTGGACCAGCAGCCGGAGCCCGGCCCGAAGGTCCGCCTCGAGGACGTGACCGCCGTGCGGAACATGTTCGGCGAGTTCCAGAAGGTCGATGTCCTCCAGGGCGGGGGCTCCGGACGCCTCATCCTCGCCCAGTACATGAACCAGCACGTTTACCCCCTACTGCGCCGCACGCACTCCGACGACGTGCGCCGCGCCCTGTGCGAAGCCGCCGCCGAACAGACTTACCTACTGGGCTGGATGGCCTACGACAACGGCGAACACGGCACGGCCCAGCGCTACCTCATCCAGTCGCTCCGGCTCGCGGAGGAGTCCCGGAACAAGGCGCTCGGCGCCCATGTCCTGGCCGGCATGGCTGATCAGGCCACGCTGCTGGGCAACCCGGAGGAGGGCCGACGCCTCGCCCAGGCTGGCCGCGCCGGGCTCGGCAAGGACACCTCCCCCGCCTGTCTCGCCGACCTCTGGGCACTCGAAGCCCGCGCGCTCGCCAGGCTCGGCGACGACACCGCCGCGGCCCGCGCCGTGACGAGATCCGAGGCGGAATTCGAGCGGGTCCGCCCGGTCGAAGAGCAGGAGTGGGCCGCCTTCATCGACACCGCCTACCTGCACGGCGAGCACGCCAACACCTTCCGCGATCTGGGCCAGGCCGACGCCGCCGAAGAACACGCCCGCCGCTCCATCGGCGCCGCCCGCCAGCAGCGCCGGGCCCGCCGCGGTGCCATGTCCCAGGCCGCCCTCGCCGCCTCCCACCTTCACCGCGACGACTTGGAAGCCGCCTACGCCGCCGGGCTGAAGACCCTCTCCCTTTCCCACCAAGTCAAGAGCTCCCGCTGCGTCGAAGCCGTCCAGGACCTCCAGCAGCGTATGCGCCCCTTCGGCAACCACCGCCTCGTCGCGGACTTCAACGAGCGCGCCCGGGAACTCGTGACCGCGGCGTAGCCCTGCCGCGAACGACGAAGGCGCGGCCCCTGTCCGGCAGGTGCCGGACAGGGGCGGCTGCACAGAGAAGCCACGAGTACAACCCAAGCGCACGGTGGAACCGTGCGACCCCGGCGACCATCGACACCGCCCGCCCCGAAACCGCACCCGGCACCGACCGCACCACCGACACCCACGACCGCGTGCGCGCCGACCGAGTCTCCAAAGCCGGCTCCATCACCCTGCGCCACTGCGGAACCCTCTACCGCATCGGCATCGGCATCGGCATCGGCATCGGCATCGGACGAACCTACGCCGGAACTTACGTCCTGGCCCTCATCCAGGACCTCGACATCCGCCTCATTAACGCCTCCACTGGTGAAATCCTGCGCGAACTGCTCCTCGACCCCACCGTCATCTACCAGCGCACCGGCCGCCCACCAGGCCCCACCCTAAAATGACGAACGCCCGAACCTACAAACCTGCAGGTTCGGGCGTCCTCGATGTCCTGAGACATCACATGCGCGCGCTCGGCAGGATTCGAACCTGCAACCTTCTGATCCGTAGTCAGATGCTCTATCCGTTAAGCTACGAGCGCTGGGCTGCCCGGCCTCGGTGGGCCGGTCGGCGTTGCGGGGACAACATTACATGACCTCGCGCCGGTGACGAAATCGGTTCCGCAGGCCGTCCGGGAGGCCGTCGGCCCCGCCCGGAGGGTTCACCGGGAGGGCGGCGGAGCGGCGGGAACGGACCGGTGGCAACGGGCCCGGGAACGGCAAAAAGCCCTGGCGGTGACCACCAGGGCTCTGCGTCGGCGGAGGCTCCGGGATTTGAACCCGGGATGGGGGGTTACCCCAAACCGCATTAGCAGTGCGGCGCCATAGACCAGACTAGGCGAAGCCTCCCCGCACAGTCGGGTGAACCCACTGTGCGTGCACATGATGCCACAGCCGTCTGGGCTGCGGCGAATCGCGAATCACCCTACTGGGGGTCGGCCTGTGGCGTCGAGTTGCGCAACGCCTGGAGCCCGGGAGCGTTAGGAGTAAGGAAGGAGACACACACCGTGGCTCCCGGCCCTCCTCACCCCACAGGGAGTACCTGTCATGCCCTACCCGAGTCTCGCCGCCGCGGCCCTTGTCGCCGCCCTCGCGGGCGCAGCCCCCGTCGCCTCCCCCGTGACCGCCCCCGAGCCTGCCGGCGGAGCGCCCGGCGCCCCCGCGGAGCGCCTGACCGTCACCGTCACCGACAGCGGTACCGCCGACGGCGTCTACCGGCTCCGGTGCCACCCGTCCGGGGGAAATCACCCCGACTCCCGCGCCGCCTGCGACGCCCTCGACTCCGCCCTTGCGAGCGGCTCCGACCCGTTCGCACCCGTGCCCAGGGACCAGATGTGCACCCACCTGTACGGCGGTCCGGCCGCTGCCCGGGTCGAGGGCACCTGGAAGGGCGAGCCGGTCCGCGCCCGGTTCAACCGCGCCAATGGCTGCGAGATCGCACGCTGGGACAACCTGGTGCCGCTCCTGCCGCAGCCCGGGGCCGAGGAGCCCTGGTCCGCCCGCTGACCGGCGGCCGGCGTCCGGCCCGTGGGTGGCGACGTGTTCTCCGCCACAGCCGTGCGGCCGGGACGTGCGGGAGAATGCTTCTGCGAACGGACCACCGCGCCGGTCTCCGCTGGCCGTAGACTCCCCTTGATGAGACGAAGGCGGCACCCGGCACACCGCCGTGGCCGCCGGAACCGTTCGCCGGGAACACCAGCGTCAAGGGAGGAATCGACGTCGTGAGCAGCAGGCCAGCGAGAGGCGCTGCTCGCCTCGCCGCCATACTCGACGCCCTGCCCGACGCGCTGCTGCTCGTCAACGGCAACGGCACCGTCGTCAACGCGAACTCCATCGCGATGGAGACCCTGGAGGCCCCCGGCGCTCCGCTGATCGGCCGGGGGCTCCTGGACGTCATCCCCGAGTTCGATCCCCGGCGGATTCCCGGCTCGATGCGCCGTCCGGACGAGGACACCGGCGCGCAGACCAAGCCCACGCGCATGGTCGCCCGCCGCACCGACGGCAGCGAGCTCCCGGTCGAGGTGACCAGCTCCAGCGTCAAGGCGGACCAGGCCGTCCCCTACGCCTCCGCCATAGAGGCGGCCTTCGCGGACGATCACGAGGAGCTGCTGATGCTCGTGGTCCGCGACCTGTCGGGGGCTCTGGACACCGAGGCGGAGCTGGTCCGCCAGCAGCGGCAGACCGAGATGATCCTCCGGGCCGCCTCCGAGGGCGTGGTCGGGGTGGACACCGCGGGACGGGTCGTCCTGGTCAACCCCGCGGCCGCGCAGATGCTCGGGCACCGGGCCAGCGCGCTCGGCGGGCAGGAACTGCACCCCCTGGTGCATCACTCGCGCCCGGACGGCTCGCCGCTGCCGTACGAGGAGACCCCACTGCACGACACCCTCACCTCCGGCCGCAAGCACCGGGTGCGCGGCCAGGTGCTGTGGACGAAGGACGGCCGGCCGGTCGCCGTCGATCTGACGACGGCGCCGGTGCGGGACGGCGAGCAGCTGGTGGGGGCGGTGCTGACGTTCACCGACCGCCGGTCCTTCGACGCGCTGGCCGCCCGCCACGCACAGTTGCTGTCCGTCCTCGGCGACGGGCTGCGCGGCCCCCTGGAGCAGTTGCGCTCCGAGCTCACCTCGCTGGCGTCCGACCCGGCCGGGCAGCTGTGGCCGGAGGCCAACCAGGTGCTGCACCACCTGGCGGCCGGCTACGCGCGGATGACGACGCTGGTGGACAACGTCCTCAGCTATCAGCGGCTGGACGAGGGCACCGACAAGCTGTCGGTGCGGCAGGTCTCCCTGGACGACGTGGTGACGGCCGGTGTGGAGGGCGCGACCGAGCTGATCGGCCCGGGCCGCGCGCAGTTCGCGGTGCACGCTCCGCCGGTCGAGGCGGAGGTCGATCCGGACCGGCTGGCCCAGGCGCTGGCGCACCTGGTGGCGGATGTCGCCGGGGTGGACGCCACCGGCCGCGCGACGTCCGGCCACGGCGCGCTGGGCGACTCGACGATCGTGGTGGCGGCCGCGCAGCGCGGCGACGTGATCCGGATCGAGGTCCGCGGCCCCTACGCGGGCGGTGATCCGGTGCACGAACCGCTGGTGCGGGGCATCGTCCGGCAGCACGGCGGGGTCCTGCAGACGCACGAGGTGCCGGGGGCCGCGGGCGGCAGCGCCTACGTGCTGGAGGTTCCGGTCAGGGCCGGTGGCGGCGGGCCCGCGGTGGCCCCGCTGCGGGACACCGGCGGCGAGACGACCGTGATGCCGGTGCCCACGCAGCCGATGCGCGCCCGCGGCGCGAGTACCGGCCCGAACGCCACTGCTGCCGGGGGGCCGGCGGGAGCGAACGGCTCCGCGGCCCTCCACCCGAACCGCGCGAACGCCGTCGCGGACGGATCGGCGAACGGATCCGCGGACGGCACCGGCCGTGACGGGCAGGAGGCGCCGCAGGGCCCGCCGACCGGGCGTCGCCGCAGGCAGTCGCAGCCGGGCGAGCAGGTTCCCCGGACGCCCCCCGCGGGAACCGCCGCGGCGCCGGAGCCCGGCCCACAGGCGATTCCCGCCCTCCCGTCCGCGACGGACAGCAACAGCACCGGCGGCGGGCGCCGGCGGCGGGCACTGGCACCCGTGGAGGAGGAGCACACACCGGCCGCCGGGAACGAGATCGCCCTGCCGGGCCAGGCACCGGCCGAGCAGCCGACCGGGCGCCGGCGGCGTCGCGGTCCGGCCGCCGACGAGACGCCTGCGGCCGGTTCGCCGGCGGGTGGTGTTGCGGCGGGTGGTGCGGTGGCCCTCGGGCCCGCGGCCCCGTCACCGGACCGGCCGCCGCACGGACCCGTCCCGCAGCCGCATGCCGCCCCGCAGCCCGCTGCGGCCCCGCGGCCGGTGGCCGGGCCCGCACTGCCGGAGCCGGCCGCGTCGGAGCAGCCCCCGCACGGGCAGCCGGATCACGACCGGGCGGGTCACGAGCACGCCGCTCACGGACAGCCCGGCCCCGACCGCACCGGCCACGCCGGGCAGCCGGAGGAGACCGGACGGCAGGACGATCCGGCCTCCGCTCCCGCGGACCAGGAGGCTCCGGCCGCGCCGGAGGAGCCGCCTCCCGCCGCCGATCGCTCGGTGGTGGCCGCCAGCCCGATCCTGGACGGCAGCATTCCCCAGCCGTCCCTGCCGCGCCGCCCGCAGCCGCTGCCGATGCCCGGCAGCGAGCGGAACGGCCGGGAGCAGCGGGCCGGGGTGAGTGTGCGGACGCTGGGCCAGGGGTTCCAGCGCGGCCCCGCCCCCGCGCCCCAGCCCCGTCCGGCCGCGCCGGTGGCGCAGGCTCCCCGGCCGCACGCGCCGCAGCCGCCCGCGCCCTCCGTTCCGCAGGCGGCTCATCCGCAGGCTCCCCAGCCGCACGCCCCCCAGCCGGCGCAGCCCCGGCCCGCGGCACCGCAGCCGGCGCCGGGACAGGTGCCGCCGTCCCCCCCTCAGCCGCAGCCACCGGCCCTGCAGCAGGGTCCGCAGCAGCACGCGCCGCAGCCGGCGGCACCTGCCACTGACCCGGCGCCGGCGGCTCCCGTTCCGGCTCCGGCCTCACCGCCCGCCCGGCGCAGGAAGCTGGCGGCACCCCCGGAGGACGACCCGCGGGCCGCGGCTTCGACAGCCGCCTCGGAGGGCGGCCGCGGCCGGGAGTACGCGATCAGCGCGCCCGCGGCCGGTTCGGCCGAGGGACCGGAGCATCTGGACGGGCCGAACGGCGCGGTCGAGGTCACCGAGGGGCGCGGGCTGCCGGTGCCCCCGCCCGCGGACGACGAGCTGCCGCCGGAGCCGCTGGACAACCCGCGCCGGCTGCTGGTCTGGCCGGAGCCGGACGTCTCCACCCAGCAGGCGCTGACCGACCGCGGCTACCGCCCGGTGCTGGTGCACTCGCGCGAGGAGGTCGACGCGCAGATCGCGGCCTATCCCGCCGCGCTGTTCGTGGATCCGCTGACCGGCCCGATCACCCGTACGGCGCTGCAGTCGCTGCGCGCGGCCGCGGTGGCCGCCGAGGTCCCGGTGCTGGTGACGGCCGGTCTCGGGCAGGCGACCAGGGAGGCCGCCTACGGTGCCGATCCGGCCGTCCTGCTCAAGGCGCTCGCGCCGCGGGACAGCGAGCAGCACCCGCCGCGGGTGCTGCTGGTGGAGGAGCGGCAGGCGATCGCCGACGCCCTGACCGTCTCGCTGGAGCGGCGCGGCATGCAGGTGGCGCACGCCGTCTCGGACACCGAGGCGATGGAGGTGGCCTCGCAGGTGAGGCCGAACCTGGTGGTGATGGACCTGCACCAGGTGCGCCGCCGGCGGGCCGGGATGATCGACTGGCTGCGGGTGAACGGGCTGCTGAGCCGGACACCGTTCGTCGTCTACACCTCGGCCGGCATGGACCCGGCCCAGCTTCCGCAGCTGGCCTCCGGGGAGACGGTGCTGTTCCTCGCGGAGCGCTCCACGCACCCGGAGGTCCAGGAGCGGATCGTGGATCTGCTGGCGAAGATCGGCGCGCGCTGACCGGCGCGCCCCGCGAGTGACAGGCCCGCGCCCCCTGCCGGTGAGAACCGGGCAGGGGGCGCGGCGCGTGGGTCAGGAGGTCAGGTTGGTCACGTCCAGTTCGCCCTCCGCGTACTGGGCGCGCAGCACCTTCTTGTCGAACTTGCCGACGCTGGTCTTCGGCACCGCGCTGATCTTCGCCCAGCGCTCGGGCAGCTGCCAGCGGGCGAGCCGCTCACCGAGGAAGGCGCGCAGGTCCTCGTAGTCGGCCGTGGCGTCCTCCTTCAGGACGACGGTCGCCAGCGGGCGCTCGCCCCAGCGCTCGTCGGGGACGGCCACCACGGCGGCCTCGGCGACGGCCGGGTGGGCCATGAGGTGGTTCTCCAGCTCGACGGAGGAGATCCACTCGCCGCCGGACTTGATGACGTCCTTGGCGCGGTCCGTCAGTGTCAGGTAGCCGTCCGGGGAGATGGTGCCGACGTCGCCGGTGCGCAGCCAGCCGTCCTCGCTGAACTTGTCCTCCGGGCGGAGCGGTTCGCCGCCGGTGCCGCCGAAGTAGGCCCCGGCGATCCACGGGCCGCGCACCTCCAGTTCACCGGCGGACCGGCCGTCCCACGGCATGAAGGTGCCGTCCGGGCCGACCAGCCTGGCCTCGACGGAGGCGGGGAAGCGGCCCTGGGTGAGGCGGTAGGGCCAGGCCTCCTCGTCGGTGAGCCCGGCGGGCGGGTGGGCGATGGTGCCCAGCGGGGAGGTCTCGGTCATGCCCCAGGCGTGGACGACGCGGACGCTGTGCTTCTCCTCGAAGTCCTTCATCATCGAGGGCGGGCAGGCGGAGCCGCCGATGGTGACGGATCGCAGGCACGAGATGTCGCGGGGGTTGGCCGCGAGCTCGGCGAGCAGGCCCTGCCAGATGGTGGGGACGGCGGCGGCGTGGGTGGGCCGCTCGGTGGCGATCATCTCGGCCAGCGGGCCGGGCTGGAGGAACCGGTCGGGCATGAGCAGGCCGACGCCGGCCATGAAGACCGCGTGCGGGATGCCCCAGGCGTTGACGTGGAACATCGGCACCACCGGGAGGGTGCTGTCGGCCTCGGTGAGCGCCATCGACTCGGCCTGGTTGATCTGCAGGGAGTGCAGGTAGATGGAGCGGTGGGAGTAGACGACGCCCTTGGGGTCGCCGGTGGTGCCGGAGGTGTAGCACATGGCGGCGGCGCTGCGCTCGTCCACCTCGGGCCAGTCGTACTGGGTGGGGCGGCCGGCGATCAGCTCCTCGTAGGCGTGCACCGTGGGGGCGCAGCCGTCCAGGAGTGAGAGGTCGCCGGGGCCGGAGACGACCACGTGCTCGACGGTCTTCAGGTGCGGCAGCAGCGGGGCGAGCAGCGGCAGCAGTGAGCCGTTGGCGACGATGACGCGGTCGGCGGCGTGGTTGACGACCCAGGCGAGCTGTGCCGGGGGGAGCCTGAGGTTGAGGGTGTGCAGGACGGATCCCATGCACGGGATGGCGAAGTACGCCTCGAGGTGCTCGGCGTTGTTCCACATGAGGGTGCCCACGGGTTCGCCTTCGCGGACACCGAACTCGTCGCGCAGGGCGTGGGCGAGCTGGGCGGAGCGGGCGCCGATCTCGGCGAAGGAGCGGCGGTGCGGCTCGGCCTCGCCGGTCCATGTGGTGACCTGTGACCTGCCGTGGATGGTGGAGCCGTGCCGCAGTATGCGGCTGACCAGAAGCGGTACGTCCTGCATCGTGCTGAGCACCGGGTTGCCTCCCACATGTGCGCGTCGTTACGCGAGGGTAATGTCCCGGCATTGTGCTGGCATACTGAGCGGTATGTCACTACCCCAAGGGAAACTTTCCCGACTTGTGGCCCACCCGGGGCCCGGCCGGGGCGAGGGCTGCGCGGCCCCGAGGCGGCCCTGACGGACAGGCGTACCCGTACCGGGCGGAGGACGGCCCGGCGCCGGGCGCCCCGGGGGCCCCGGCGTTCCGCTGCTCAGGCGGCGAGCCGGCCGCCGCTCTGCGCGGGGACGGCGGTCCGCCCGGCCGCGGGCTGCCCGGCCACCGCGGCCAGGTCCGGGTCGTCGCGGAGCTTGGCCAGCGCGCGGGAGACGGCGCTCTTGACCGTGCCGACCGAGACGCCGAGCAGTTCGGCGGTGCGGACCTCGCTCAGGTCCTCGTAGTAGCGCAGCACGACCATCGCGCGCTGGCGGGGCGGCAGCCGGAGCACGGCCTGCCACATCGCGTCCCGCATGCCCTGCTCCTCGGCCGGGTCGGGACCGTGCTGCGGCTCGGGCTCCGGCACGGCGGCCACCGCGTACTCGTCCACGCGGCGCTTGCGCCACTGGGAGGTGCGGGTGTTCACCAGCGCGCGCCGCACGTAGCCGTCCAGCGCCCGGTGGTCCTCGATGCGCTCCCACGCCTGGTAGGTCTTGGCGAGAGCGGTCTGCAGCAGATCCTCCGCGTCGCACGGGTTGGGCGTCAGCGAGCGGGCCGTACGCAGCAGGACGGGCCCCCTGGCCTGCACGTATGACGTGAAGGTCAGCGGGGTCACCGTCGAGGCGGTCGCAGGCGAGGTCATGGCCCCACAGTAGGAGCGGACACCTCCCGGGGGGATCGGCCCCAGGTCGCGATGCCGCATCCGCCCCAGGGTGTAGGGGTGACCGCTCCCGCACCTCCCAGAGGTGGAGGAGCGGCCGTCCGCTTCTCAGGGAGTCTCAGGGATTCACCTGATGATCGCCACGGGGGCGTGCACGAGGTTCCGGTCGATGTGCATCCTGCGCCCCCCGTGGGTCTCGTACACATCCCCGGCGTGCTGGTGGATGCGGCGGTGCGGCTGCCAGGCGTACGGGGCCAGGACCGGCTCGTCGTGCAGGGTGGGCGGCACCTGCCAGCGGGCGTACCACAGGACGTCCGGGAGGTCGTCGACGCCTGCCAGCCGCGCGTTCTCCAGATGGGCGATGCCGGACGTCGAACTGCTGTAGTAGCCGGGGATGTAGCCCTGCTCGCGGACCTCGCGGGTGAAGGCCCGGGTGAAGGCCAGCGTCGTGGCGGCGCACGACTCGTCGGTGTGGTCGTACGCCTCCATGTCCAGGTAGACGGGGCTGCCGGCCGTCATCCCCAGGCCCCGGGCGGAGGCGACAGCGTCCCGGGCCTCCTCCACGCCCTGGTCCCACGGGCGGGCGGAGTCCATGACGACGCCCCTCTTGTTCTCCAGCCGGACGCACGGGGACTGGGAGCCCACGTAGAGCGGCAGCAGCCGCCAGCCCATGGCGTTCACCTCGCGCACCCAGCCGGGGGTGAGGTGCGGCTGCTCCTTGCAGGCCCGGCCGCGGCCGCCGATGTAGACGCCGACCGCCCGGTACGGGGACCGGAGCCAGTCTCGCATCGCGTCCAGCGGCGGGGCGACGCAGGTGTCGAACGCCTCGCCGTCAAAGATCTCCGCGCCCAGGGCAGTCAGGTCACCGCTCATCGTGCCCGGGGCCGGTTCGCCCGGCCGGGGCACCACCGCCACGGCGGCCGAGGTGCTGCCGCTGACGACCGTGCCGAGGGTGACGGCCAGCAGCACCCACCGCCGCGCCGCAAGACTGATCCGATCTACATACCGCATGGCGGAAAGTGAAGACGCCGGACCGCGCCGGGCCCGGCGACACTCCCGGACCGTTCGCGAGGTTCAGCCGGACGGCCGCCCGCCCGCCACCCGGACGGGCCCGGCGAGGCGCCGCGCCGCCCGGCCGGCCCCGGGCAACCGGGCGGCAGGCCGCTGCGGGTTCCGGGCGGCCGAGCCGTGCGGCCCGGCTCAGCGACCGGCCGCCAGCTCCTCGATCCGCTCCGCGAAGTCCGCTTCGGGAAGCGGCAGTTCGATCTCGTCCACGTACTGCACCGCCCCCGGCACGTAGTGCACCACGGCCTCCGCGGCAGCCGTCAGACACGGGCGGCGCTCCCCCCGCAGTCCGGCCAGCACCCGCAGCACCAGCCCCGGGCCACCGTCCCGGTCCCGCTCCTGGTGCCACAGCGCGGCCTCCCCCACCTCCCCCAGGGAGAGGTGGTGCAGATGGAGGCAGTAGGCGGCCGGTCCGTCGCCCGCCCCCGCGGCGAACTGCCACCAGAACCGCGCGCCGTCCTCCCGTCCCGCCAGTTGCAGCACACAGCCGAGCACCCGCGCCCCGTCCGGTTCCGGGACCCGCCGGCCGAGGAAGGCCGCCATGTGGTGCAGCGCGCCGTCCTGCTCCACCACGGTCCGGCACAGCGTCGTCAGGTCCTTTCCGGCACGGCGCATCCACGCCACCGGTGTCCCCCCGCCACGCCGCACCGGCCCTTCTCCCGCCCCCGGCGGCGCCACCGGCCCGCCGCGCATCAGGCCGGGGATCCGGGCGGCCAGCCGGGCCTCGGCCGCATCCAGCTCGCGGCCGGTGTACGGCCGGCGGGCGACGGACATCCTCGCCAGGGCCAGATCGACCGGGGAGATCATCACCGTGCCTCTCCTTCGTCCTCCGGGCCACTGCCCAGTCCCAGCGCGTCCTTCAGCCGATGCCGGGCGTAGCGCGCGGTCGAGCGGACACCGGGAACGCTGATGCCCAGGATGTCGGCGGTCTCCGCCGTGCTGTAGCCCATGCAGTACAGCAGCACGATCACATCGTGCTGGCGCTCCGGCAGCTCGCGTATCGCCTGGTAGATGGACAGGCTCTGCTCCAGCTCGCCGATCGGGTCGACGGCGTGGTGCAGGGCGTGCGTCTCGAAGGCCGCGGTGTCCACCAGGACCGGCCGGCGGCCGCGCGCCCGCACGGCGTCGATCGTGCGGTGCTTGAGGATCGTCCAGGCGTAACCGGCCGGGTTGTCCATGCCGAGGATCCGGTCCCAGTCGGCGGCGAGCTGCTCGAAGGTGCGGTCGACGGCCTCCTCGGCGTCCGCCCGCGCCCCCATGTACAGCTCCGCCCAGCGCACGTAGGCGGGCCGGTAGAGCTGATGGAAGGCCCGGAAGTCGGCGGGGAGGAGAGACAGCGGAATCACACCGGAACGACGTCGGAGCGGGGCGTCACTCACCGGCCCCCCTCCTCCCCCGGCCGACGGCGCCGCACAGACAGCGCACGTCGGCACCGAACACGCGCAGGGCGAGCAGCACCACGACGAACTCACTCACAAGTTGACCGTTCACGGACCACCAGGTCCTCTCTGCCGTCGAAGGGAGACCGGCTTCCGCCCCGGCCGCCCCGGAAGGCGCGGGGCGCGCCTTCTTGCCCCTCATAGCGGTCCGGAGCACCGGATCGTGCATCGACCGAGCAGAAAATCTTACGGAACGAAGCGCACCGGTCACGCAAACGCACACATCGGCGCAGTCCACGGATGGGTGCGCCGGGAGGCGACTGTCAGCGGCGGGCACCACACTGGAGGACACAGGGACCGGCGAAGGGACACGTCGTGATCAATGTCAGCAGCCCCGGCTCTCCGCGCTGGCTGGATCTCGGCGCCCCCGACGTGGCGGCCTCGGCCGCCTTCTACAGCGCCGTGCTCGGCTGGGAGCACCGGCCGACGGGCGAGGGCCGGGACGTTTACGGCCTGTTCCTGAAGGAGGGCCGGAAGGTCGCCGCGATCGGCCCGCTCACCGAGGAGGGCGCACGATCGGCCTGGACGCTGTACTTCGACACCCCCGACGCGGAGGCCGCCGCCCGGACGGTCGAACGCGCGGGCGGCACCGTACGGGTCGCCCCCGTGGACACCGGCGACATGGGGCGGATGGCCCATGTCACCGACCCCCAGGGCGCCGAGTTCGCCCTCTGGCAGCCGGGAAGCGAACCGGGCCTGGAGCGGGTGAACCAGCCCGGCTCCCTGTACTGGACCGAGCTCTACACCCCCGACGCGGCCGCCGCCAAGGAGTTCTACGGCGCCCTGTTCGGCTGGACCACCTCGGACACCCCGCTGCCGGACGACGCCGGCGTCTACTCCCTGATCGCCCCCGCGGGCGCCCGCGAGGACTCCATGCACGGCGGCATCACGCAGCTCGCCCCCGAGCACCTCGCCCGCACCGGCGGCCGGGCCTACTGGCACCCCGTCTTCGCCGTCCTGGACTGCGACGGGACAGTCGCCCGGATCACCGAGGAGGGCGGCACCCTCCTGATGGGCCCGGAGGACGCCGAAGGAGTGGGCCGGCTGGCCGTCTGCCTCGACCCCTCCGACGCCGAATTCGTCGTCCTCGCCCCCAGCGCCATCTGGATCTGACCGGACCACGGCTCCGGAAGGGGCGCCGGCGATACGGTGGCACCCCTTCCGGGCTGCTGCATGGCGAAGCCGCGCGGAGGCTGTGGGATGTGAACCCACGGTGACGTTGCCGCCACGACGGTTTCCAAGGGTGCCTTCTCGCCATCGGCAAGGCGCATCTTCACCTGCGAGAACGGCTCAATCTGAGCTGCTGGAGGCGGAGTTGCCCAGCGCATGACACAGCGCTAGAGGCGGCAGTACGGCCTGGCACGTCCCCATCCGGGGCGCCGCTGCAGTGCACCTTCTGTTGTTGCAGCATGGCCGTGGGTGAAGATGCATGAACTCTCCAGCGTCGACGGAGCAACAGAAGGCCATCAGCATCGCTACGTGCCGCATCCGATCGGTGCCGTCGATGCAGTCCGCCCCGGCGTACATCGCCGCGAGCAGCGACGTCACCTCGCCACCGGGCTCGCCCCGCCGTTGTCGTCCGCCCCCTCGATGCGTATCGAGTCGTCGGCCAGCTACGGGAGTCGAGCCCTCTCGGCAAGGCGCAGCACCGGGTGCGGCCCGGCGTCTGCTAACAGGTTCGGCTCGTCGAACGCAGTGGAGCTGCTGAGGCGGCGTGGGCATCTCGCGGATGCTCTCTCGATCTGTGGACGCGGAGCTGCAGAAAGCTCTATCGTCCCAACTTTCTCCACGTCATCGAGCCACTTCCGCCTCGCCCACGGCGGGGCATCGCGAGCTGACTGAGGAGAACCCGCTGTGGCTGAGGTCGGTCGGCTCCACGGCTTCAGGCAGCCAACTTGGGGCCAGCCTCGAAGATCGAGGCCCAGGCATTAGCGGGCAGGTCCACTCACCGCCCGAGTCACCGAAAACTTACGGGCCCCGATCTCCCACCCCAAAGCCGCTCCACCCGTCTATGACTGGTTCTTCGGCTTCTTGACCGGGCCCTTACGCATGCGGCGGATTAGGCGTTCCACCATCGCGGCGTCATCGTCTGACAGAGAGTCGAGGGCATCAGCGAGCCGCAGCACGCGCGGGCTGATGCCATCCTTGGGCGTGACGCCATACCACTCCTGGGCTGCCATTTCGGCCACTCGCCGCTCTGTGACGCCCATCATGCGCGCAAACTTCGGAAACAGGTCAGCAGGTGGTGGGTTAACGACCGCGCCGTTGGCGACCTGGTTCCACCATGCTGCAGAACGCGCGTCGTCGCTCTTGGTCTGCATGTCTATAAACCGCATGCCTCTACGGTTGAGGTCC
This sequence comes from Streptomyces sodiiphilus, assembly GCF_039529215.1. Classification (NCBI taxonomy): domain Bacteria; kingdom Bacillati; phylum Actinomycetota; class Actinomycetes; order Kitasatosporales; family Streptomycetaceae; genus Streptomyces; species Streptomyces sodiiphilus. The sequence continues at coordinate 34,855 of NZ_BAAAMJ010000052.1, forward strand.
TTCACCATCTGCTCAAATGGATAGCGCATAACCTGCAGATGCTAGCTCACGTGGATCATCTACTCAATCTGCTGAACCTGGGACCTGCGAGGTCAGCCCTCAGAGCCCTACCTGGGCCGTGCGAGGGAGCCGACTATGACAGAGCACAGTCGGGGGTGACCACGACCTCCCTGCTCTGGCCTGGAGCGTCAGAATTGATCGCAACACTGGACGGGTTATCTGCCCCCAGAGAACTTGCGGCCTTCAGTGCAACCTGTCCGCACCGACTCTTGCGGTGCCCTCGCCGGTCGTTTCCCAACAGACTGCCGTACTCGGAGATGGCTGTGTCGATGGCCTGCCGTGCCCCTCATGTGCCCCATCGGGCGGGGAACCACGAGAGCCGGAACGGGGACGGCCCCGGACCGGATGTGCAGGTCAGGGGCCGTACGGGGGCGGAGGCTGTGGGATTTGAACCCACGGTGACGTTGCCGCCACGACGGTTTTCAAGACCGTTCCCTTAGGCCGCTCGGGCAAGCCTCCTCGTGCCGGCCGCCGGGGCGTCGGCACCGTCACAGGGTAGCGCTCCGCAGGGGTGGTGACGGTACCCGGGCGGGTGCGTACCGTGGTGGGTGTGGAGGAGGTTGTCGACGATGACCGGCATGGAGGACGCGAGGTTCAGGACGCGCGTGCGGGGTGAGGCCGTCGAGGTGCCGGCCACGATCACCGGCATCAGGGCCACGCTGCGCGACGAGGAGATCGAGCACTTCAACGAGGAGATCGAGCGGACGCCGGCCGCCGAGCTGCCGCGGGTCCTGGCCTACTGGGCGCTGCTGCACACCGGTGCGCACGAGGAGGACGAGGAGATCGTGGAGCGTCTGCGGCGCGGCGACTTCAGCGGGTGTGTCCCGGCGGAGGAGGCTCCGCGCGGCGCCTCGGAGCCGGGAGCGGCGTGACGGACTCCTACCGGGTGCAGTTCGCCCCGGTCGCCGAGGCGGCGGTGCGGGACATGACCGCCGGTCACCGGGCGCGGTTCGACGCCGGGATACGGGCGCTGGCCGTGGAGCCGTACGGGAACGGCTCCACGGCGATACGTGAGGAGCGCGACTACCGGCAGGCCGCCGTCGGAGGAGCGCTCATCGTGTACTACGTGAGCACCAGCGTCCTGCTGATCACCGTGGTGCGCGCGGTGCACTGAGCCGGGGGGGCGGGGCCGCCGCCTTCCCGAGCAGGGGCCGGGAAGGCGGCGGCGGACGTCACCGGCGGCGGGTCACTGGTCTCCGACGCGTTCGTCGAGGGTGAGCTCCGTGGTGTGCTGCCGGCCTCCGCGCTCGTAGGTCAGCTCCACGGTGCTGCCCGGTTCGTGGGTCCAGATCTCGCTGATCAGGGTGGGGCCGCTGTCGATGACGCGGTCGCCGAACCGGACGATGACGTCGCCCGGTTCCAGGCCGGCCTGGTCGGCCGGACCGCCCGGCGTTATCGACTCGCCGCCCTCCTCGACGATCTGGGCGCCGTTGACGCCGCTGCCCATGTCGACCGAGACGCCCATCACGGCGTAGACCGGCTCACCGCGGGCGATGAGGTCCCTGGCGACCCTGTCGGCCTGGTTGACGGGGATGGCGAAGCCGAGGCCGATGCTGCCGGCCGGGCCCTGGCCCAGCCCTCCGGTGGTGGACTGGATGGCGGAGTTGACGCCGATGACCGCTCCGCCGGCGTCCAGCAGCGGCCCGCCGGAGTTGCCCGGGTTGATCGAGGCGTCCGTCTGCAGGGCGCTCATGTAGGAGGCGTTGCCTCCCTGGCCGTCGCTGGAGGCCACGGGCCGGTTCTTGGCGCTGATGATGCCGGTGGTGACCGTGCCGGAGAGCCCGTAGGGGGCGCCGATGGCCACGGTGGCGTCGCCGACCGCGACGGCGTCGGAGTCGCCCAGCGGCAGCGGCTCCAGGTCGCGGTCGCCGGCGTCCCGCAGTTTGAGTATGGCCACGTCGTACCCCTGGGCGCCGCCGACGAGTTCCGCCTCGTAGCTCTCCCCGTCGGAGAAGGTGACGGTGAGGTCGCCGCCGTTCCCGGCGCCGGCCACCACGTGGTTGTTGGTCATGATGTGGCCCTCCTCGTCGTAGACGAAGCCGGTGCCGGTGCCGCCGTCACGGTCGCCGCGGGCCTGGATCGTCACCACACTGGGGAGGGCTGCTTCCGCTATGCCGGCCACCGACTCGGGCGCGCGCTCGGTCACTTCCCGCCCGCGTTCCGAGACGCTCGCGGCCGGGCCGCTGCCGCCGCTGTCCGCGATCAGGTAGCCGAGCCCGCCGCCGACGCCGCCGGCGAGCAGGGTCGCCGCGACGACCGCGGCCAGCAGGCCGGAGCGGCGCCTGGGGGGCGGGGGCGGCGGGGGAAACGCGGCCCAGGGGCCGGAGGAGGACGAGGCGGTGGGTGCGGTGGGGCTCGCCCACAGGTCCCTGGGGCCGTCCTGCGGGGCGGGGGTTCCCTGCGCGGGCCCGGCCGGGGGCCCTGCCGGGGTCGGCCCTGCCGGGGACTCGGCCGGGGGCGGGGGGACGGGCGGTGAGGACGGAGCGGAGGACGGCGGTGCGCCGGGGGGCGTGGCGGGGGGCGGGGGAGCGGCTTCCGGTGCGGGGCCCCGTTCGTCGGACCGGGGTGCACCGGCGGCCGATTCGTCCGGCGTACCGGCCTTTTCGTTCTCGGTGCTCACGGCTGGCTCCTCAGCTGAACCGTGGATGTGTCGTCAAGTCTTCCGCACCCGCCGTCAGGGACGCGTAAGCGTGTGCCGGGCGGGCGATGGCACCATGAGCCGATGACTGCCGACATTCGGGTGATCGCTCACCGGGGGGCGTCGGAGGACGCGCCCGAACACACGCTGGCCGCCTACCGGAAGGCCCTGCAGGACGGGGCCGACGGTCTGGAGTGCGATGTCCGGCTCACGGCGGACGGGCACCTGGTGTGTGTGCACGACCGCCGGGTCAACCGTACGTCCAACGGCCGCGGCGCGGTCTCGACGATGGAGCTCGCGCAACTGGCGGAGCTGGACTTCGGCTCGTGGAAGGACCCGTCGGGGGTGGCGGCGGAGTCCCCGGACAGCCTGGACCCCGAGCACACCACGGTGCTCACCCTGGAGCGGCTGCTGCGGCTGGTGTCCGACGCCGGACGGCCGGTGGATCTGGCCATCGAGACCAAGCACCCCACCCGCTGGGCCGGTCAGGTCGAGGAGCGGCTGCTGGAGCTGCTGGGGCGGTACCCGCTGCCGGGACCGGTGCGGGTGATGAGCTTCTCGGCGCGCTCGCTGCAGCGGGTGCGGGCGGCGGCGCCGCATGTGCCCACGGTCTATCTCATGCACTTTCTTCTGCCTCGGTACCGCAGCGGCCGGCTGCCGGTGGGCATCCCCGTCGCGGGTCCGAGCATCCGGCTGCTGCGCCGCACCCCGGAGTACGTTGCCCGTGCACATCGAGCCGGTCATGAGGTCCATGTGTGGACCGTTGATGATCCATCTGACGTGGAACTGTGCGCCCGGCTGGGCGTCGACGCCCTGATCACGAACCGCCCGCGGACTGTGCGTGAGCAATTGGACCGACTGGTGTGACGAAATGGCGCGGGTGGTGAACCGGGAGTGCTCCGGCGCATTCGCTTCGTATCCGATCATTACGAGTGCGTCAACAGATGGTGCGTGGCCGGTTTCCGGCGTCGACCGTAAGGGCATCGAACTCATGGCGTGGGGCAAAGGAGGTCTCGGGGGTGGCGTTGGTGGTGACACAGCAGGTGCCGACGTCGTCGTCCATGTCCGTACCCCACGGTCCGTTGGGGGTGGGCACGGCTCGACGGCGGATGCGCGCGGAACTACGTGACAACGGGGCACCGGAGTCGGTCGTCGAGGATGCCGTTCTGGTCCTTTCCGAACTCCTCAGCAATTCGTACCGGCATGCCCGTCCGCTCGACGACGAACAGGGGGTGCGTGCGTCCTGGAGCCAGGACGGGGACGGTGAGGTGACGGTCGCGGTGACCGACGGCGGGGGACCCACCCGGCCGCGGGCGTCGAGGCCCTCGGTGACCGCCCGCGGCGGCCGCGGGCTGACGATCATCACCTCGCTGGCGAGCGACTGGGGCGTGCACGACGGTGACCCGTCGGGCGCGGTGACGGTATGGGCGGTGCTCTCCCCGCGGGGCCGTTAGGCTCGGGCGGCACACAGCCGTATCCGAGCAGGAGCCCGCGACACATGGCCAAGAAGCGCCGACCCCAGACCAAGGCCGCCACGCCGCAGATCACCGACGGTGAGGTTCCCGTCGTCGGTGCCCGCGAACCCTGCCCGTGCGGCTCCGGCCGCCGGTACAAGGCGTGCCACGGGCGCGCCGCCGCCCAGGCGGCCACCGAACTCGTGCGCCGGCCCTTCGAAGGGCTGCCCGGTGAGTGCGACTGGGTCGCGCTGCGCGAACTGGTCCCGGCCGCCACCGCCGAGCTGACGATGCGCGAGGGCCTGCCCGAGGACGTGCCCTCCCTGACGCTGGCGACCGTGCTCCCGATGGCCTGGCCCGCGCTGCGCAGGGACGACGGCGCGGTGCTGGTGGCGGTGCAGAACGACACCGCGACCGGGGACCTCAGCCGTGACCTGGCCGACGTGCTGCGTACCGCGCTGACCGGCGAGCCGGGCCGGCCGGTCGCGGCCGGCCGCGCCGCCGCCGGCAGCCCGCGGCTCCAAGATCTGCTGGCCCCGGACGCGCCGTTCGTCCCCCAGGTGCACAGCGGCTTCGAGTTCTGGCTGGACGACGCCGAGCAGGCCGGCGGCCCGGTCGCAGCCTCCCTGGAGCGGGCCAACGAGGCCGCCATCCCGACGGCCCGGCTGACCGGCGTGGAGGCCGCGTACTGGTGCCGGACCCCGGAGAAGAACCACCTGCGCTGGGTCATGCCGCACCCGGAGGACGCGCTGATCGACGCGCTGGCGCGGCTGCACGCCGCGGGCGCCTCCTCGCTGGGCGGTGACACCCGGCTGGTGGGCTCCTTCCGGGCGCACGGCCTGACCGTGCCGGTGTGGGACCTGCCCGGGGCGATGGAGGCCGAGGACTGCGAGAAGCCCGCGGCCGCGTTCGCCGAGCGGCTGGCCGAGGCCCTGGACACCCGGGCGCCGCTGACCGCGGACGAGCGGCGGGCCCGCAGCGGCCTCACCAACCGTCAGATCACGCTGAACTGAGGCCGCGTTCGCCGGGCGCGCGCCGAACGGGAATCTGCTCCGCCAAAGGAGTGATTCCAGTCACAAGTGCCCTTCCGTACCGGCTCTTCGGCCGGGAAGTGGCCTTGTGGGATTTGCGAATGCCCCAGGAGTTGTTAACGTCTGAAGTGAGCCCGGTCGCTGGTGCATCCCCCGTCGCCAGCGACCGGGTTTTCTGCTGTCCCGGTGCCGGTGCCGTCTCAGGCGGTACTGCCCGCCCGCAGCAGCCGCTCGCCGCCCGGCCGCGTGATCGTGGCCACTGCCGTGAACTCCCCGGCCGGACCGTCCCGCAGAGCCTGCCCGGGCGGTGTGCCGCACTCCTCCGGCCGGCCGCCGGCCGCGATCGGACAGAAGGTGCGCACGGTGCGCCCGTCGGTGTGCCGCAGGGTGAGGACGCCGTCCAGCGACCCGCCCGTGGTGTTCCGGTAGTGGACGCGCGCCCAGGCCCGGCCGTCCTTGGTCAGCACGCAGGTCTGTGCCGCCACCCCGGCCGCGGTGAGTTCCGGGCCGCAGTCGAGGGCAGGACCCGGTGTGCCGCCGGGCTCGGGGTAGGGGCCGTGCTCCGGGCCGAGGGCGGCTTCCGGCGGGGAGAGGGGAGCCCGGGGCTGGGGCGTGCCGCCCGCCATGAGGGCCAGCGGCAGCGCGAGGATCAGGGCGACGGCGCTTGCCAGCGCGGTCCTGCGGAGGCCCGCCGCGCGCTGCGCCGGCGGTTCGGGCGTCCGGTTCACGTCGGGACCCCCTCCCGGTTCGCCGCGGCCGGGGCGGGGTGCCCCGGCCCGGAACCGACGGTAGCCGGGACCACCGCCCCCGGCCCCCCGCGACGCCCCGGCGCCCCTCCTCCGGCGGGCGGGACGTGACCCGCCCGGGTGAAGGACCGCGGCGGGGCGGGGTGGTCAGTAGGCCAGCCGGCTGCCCGGGTCGGGGGCCAGGGTCCCGGCGGCCACCAGGACGTCGAGCAGTTCCGCCGCGCCGGGCAGCAGCACCCGTCCGTCCTCCATGACCGGCTCGCGCTCCCAGCGGACGCCGCCGGCCGCGGTGACCGAGGGCGGCAGCGGCAGGTAACCGCCGGCCCCGTGGAACCGCAGGGAGCTGGGGACGCCGTCCTGGGCGTGGAGCAGCTCGCCGAGTTCGGGCAGCTCGTAGGGGGTGACCAGCAGGGCCCACCGGGTCGGGCCGGCCACCACCGGGCCGGGTGTGACGTGCCGCCGGGCCAGCTCCGCGACCGCCGCCGGTCCGACCGCCGCGGGCAGGCTGAGGGCGCACGGCGCCCGGCCTCCGGTGGCCAGCAGCAGCGGTGCGTGGGGACGGGACGTCCACCACCAGCCGACCATCCGGGGGTCGGTGGTCGCGGCGAGCAGGCCGGGGTCCTCGGGGTGCGCCCCGGGAACCGGGCAGTCGGCCCCGCGCGGGCAGCCGCAGCTGCCGTCCCGCCGTGTCCCGGCACCGGGCAGGACGGGCCAGCCCCAGGCCACCGCGCGGGCCGGCGCGGCGGGGGGCGCTTCGGGCCGGGGTCCCCCACCTCCCCGGAGGCGGGCCAGAAGGGAGCGTCGTCGCTTTCCGAGGATCTCGCGCATCAGCGCTCGTTCCTTTCCTTCGTGCCTGCAGGGCCGGAACGAACGCGTCCGGCCGATCACGTCACCTGGAACACACGGGCCGGTCCACCTGGTACGTGGACCGCCGCGTCGAGCGGGTCGCGCCGGCTCCCCCAGCGTGCGGTGCGGGGAGCGCGGTGGACAGTTGGCGAAGGGTGGCGAAACGTCCGTCGCCCGCCCTCGCCCGGTGCCTGAGGTGCGGCACCGGAGATTCGCACCGGTCTGCCTGTAGGACGCCGGTTTCCGGCCTCCCGTTCCGGCGACCGACCGGCCGGCTTGGGACCCTACCGTGTCCGAGTGCTTCGTCCACCCGGTACGAACATCCGTCGAGGGTGCCCAGTGGACCGCGCACCCTCACACGGGAAGGTCCTTTTCCGCCAACCTTACGGCACACCGGCCTGTCGTCCCGCGGCGGGAGGGGGTCAGGGGCATCATCGGTGGGGCCAGGGACACGTGCCGGACACCATCTCTCCGGCTCGAGCAGGTACGGATGCCGCCCTGGCGACGCATGAGACATGGGGGTTCTCCGATGCCGCTGCGCGAAGACGCCCCGGCTGAAAGCCGTTTCGCATGACCAGCTCTCCTGTGCCGAAAGTGGCCGGAATCGACCGGCCGCTCTCCGCCCTGCCCCAGACTTCGCCCCCCTCGGGGATCACCGGCGGCCCGTGCCGGCCCGGTCCGGGTGCCGACTTCCGGCCCGGCGAGCCCCAGGAACGACTGGCTTCCTGGATCGCCGACCTGACGACCCTGCACGAACTGACGGAGCGTCTGGGGCGCACCCGCACCCTCGGCGCGGCCCTGCGCGAGACGCTGCGCGCCGGTGCGCACATCGCGGGCGCCCGGCGCGGCCTCATCTCCCTGCATTCCTCCGATGTGCCGGGCCCGGAACGCCTCACCGGCCTCGGCCTGGACCGGTCCGACCTGGGCGACCTGGAGACCGTGCCGTGCTGTTCCGCGTCCCGCGCCCGGCCGGCCGACGCGGGGCAGCCCCCGCTCGGCGAAGCCGCCGAGACCGGCCACTTCGACATCGCCGCCGACCACGCCCTGGACCCGCGGCACCGGGAGGTCGCCGCCCGGCTGGGGTTCGCCGCCAGCTACGCCCTGCCCCTGGCCTGCGACGGCACCGGCCGTCTCGGTGCGGCGGTGTGGCTGTACGACGAGCCCGCCCGCCCCGACGCCCGCCGCCGCAACCTGCTGGCCCTCTACCTGCGGCACGCCGGCCGGCACATCGCCCACCAGCTCGAACTCTCCCGGGCCCGCTCGGACCTGCGCACCGTGCACCGCGGCCTGCTCCCCGCCCGGCTCCCCGATCTCCCGGGTGTCTCGCTGGCGGCCCGGCACTGTCCCGGCAGCGCCGGCGGCAACGCCTTCTACGAGGCCATGGCACTGCCGGAGGACGCGCTCGGGCTGGCGGTGGGCGGCGTCCCGGGCGAGGGCCCGGCCGCCGTCGCGTCGATGGGCCGGCTGCTGGCCGGGCTGCGGGCCTATGCCGTGATGGAGGGCGAGGACCCGGTGGCGGTGCTGTCCGACCTGGAGCTGCTGCTGCGGGTGACCGAGCCGGGCCGCACCGCGACCGCGCTGTTCGGCTACGCGGAGCCGGCCGCCCGCAGCATCGTGGTGGCCACCGCCGGACAGCCCCCGCCGCTGCTCGTCGGCCCCGGCGGCGCCGAGTTCGTCGAGACCACGCTCTCCGCACCGCTGGGCATGCTCGCCTGCTGGGAGTCCCCCAGCGTCGAGCTCGACCTCAGTGACGGCCGGACCGCCCTCTTCTACACCGACGGCCTGCTGCACCGCACCGGCGAGCCGATGGACCGGGCCTTCGCCCGGCTGCAGGACGCCGCGGAGCGCGCGCCGGCCCGCGTCCGCGAGGATCCCGGGGCACTGGCCGACCACGTACTGGAAGCGGTGCCGCCCGGGCGCCGGGACGGCCGCCCGGCCCCGGGGGAGACCGAGGACGCCATCCTGCTCGCCGTCCGGCTCTGACCCCGGCCGCCGCCCGCCGCCGCGGCCTGTCCCGCGCCGCCGCCCGGCGCCTACGATGGAAGCCGGTCCCGACCGGACCCATCCAGTCACCATGCGAGGAGGCACCGACGTGTCCGAGGAGCAGACCCCGGAGATCCCGGAGGTGGAGCCCGAAGGGACGACCACGCCGCGCAAGAACGGTCTGAGCCCCGGCGTCTCCGACGAACTGGCCGAGAACATGAAGAGCGGCTGGGCGGACACCGAGCTGCGCGGCCTGGAGCCCGTCGAGCAGGCCGCGCACACCGCGCGCCGCCGCGCCGAGCTGTCCCGCCGCTTTCCCGGTGAACGGCTCGTCATCCCGGCCGGGAAGCTCAAGACCCGCTCCAACGACACCGACTACCCGTTCCGCGCGGCCGTGGAGTACGCCTACCTGACCGGCGACCAGACCGAGGACAGCGTGCTGGTGCTGGAGCCCACCGGCGATTCCGGCCACGAGGCCACCCTCTACCGGCTGCCCCGCTCCGACCGGGAGAACGGCGAGTTCTGGCTGAGCGGCCAGGGCGAGCTGTGGGTGGGCCGCCGGCACAGCCTCACCGAGGCCGAGCAGCTCTACGGCCTGCCCTGCAAGGACGTCCGCACACTCACCGACCGTCTGAGGGAGGCCACCGGGCCGGTGCGGGTGGTCCGCTCCCACGACGCGGGCATCGAGGCCGCGCTGACCGACAAGGTGACCGCCGAGCGGGACGCCGAACTGCAGACCTTCCTGTCCGAGATGCGGCTGGTCAAGGACGACTTCGAGATCGCCGAGCTGACCCACGCCTGCGAGGCCACCGCGCGCGGCTTCGAGGACGTGGTGCGCACTCTGGACAAGGCGCAGGCCACCTCCGAGCGCTATCTGGAGGGCACCTTCTTCCTGCGCGCCCGGGTGGAGGGCAACGACGTGGGCTACGGCTCGATCTGCGCCGCCGGGCCGCATGCCACCACCTTGCACTGGGTCCGCAACGACGGCCCGGTGCGCGCCGGCGATCTGCTGCTGATGGACGCCGGGGTGGAGACCAGGAACCTGTACACCGCGGACATCACCCGCACCCTGCCGGTCAGCGGGCGGTTCACCGATCTGCAGCGGAAGATCTACGACGCCGTCTACGAGGCGCAGGAGGCCGGGATCGCGGCCGTCCGCCCGGGCGCGAAGTACCGGGACTTCCACGACGCGGCGCAGCGTGTCCTGACCGAGAAGCTGGTGGCCTGGGGGCTGCTGGAGGGCCCGGTCGAGCGGGTGCTGGAGCTCGGCCTGCAGCGCCGCTGGACGCTGCACGGCACCGGCCACATGCTGGGCATGGACGTGCACGACTGCGCCACCGCCCGCCGTGAGGCGTACGCGGACGGCACCCTGGAGCCGGGCATGTGCCTGACGGTCGAGCCGGGCCTGTACTTCCAGGCGGACGACCTGACGGTACCGGAGGAGTACCGCGGCATCGGGGTACGGATCGAGGACGACATCCTGGTGACCGAGGACGGCAACCGGAACCTGTCGGCCGCCCTCCCCCGCCGCTCCGAGGAGGTCGAGGCCTGGATGGCCGAGCTCCAGGGCTGACCACGACCCGCACCGCACACGGGTGCGCGCCGGTTCCCGCCGACGCGCACCCCGTCATGAGTGTCGGGGCGCGCGCCGGGCGCGCCACGGTGGGGACACGCCCGCCGGGCGGGCGATACGCGAAGAGCACTGCCGCGGCGGCGCCCGATACGCCATGATGGACGGGCGTGTCTGCAGTCGGTGGCTCAGGAACATTTTCGGCCACCGGCACGTTGACCCACTCGGCACCGTCCCGGTGCCCTTCCGTGGCCGAAAGGAGCCCCCTTGTCCGTCCCTTCGTCGGACCCTCCGGATCACAGTCCCCGACCACCCCGCCCTCTCAGGGCTGACCGCGGCACACGGCGGGGTGGTGTCCGATGAGTGCCGCACTCGGTCTGCTGGCCGTCGTCGTTCTCACGGCCGGGACCGGCTATTTCGTCGCGCAGGAGTTCGCCTACGTCGCTGCCGACCGGATCACCCTCGCCCGTGAGGCGAAGGCCGGCGACAAGCGCGCGGCCCGCGCGCTGAAGGTCCTGGGCCGTCTGTCGTTCATGCTCTCCGGGGCCCAGCTGGGCATCACCGTCACCGGCCTGATCGTCGGCTTCCTCGCCGAACCGGCCCTGGCACAGCTCATCAGCCCGTTGCTCACCGCCGTCGGCGTTCCCGGTCAGGCGGTCGGCGGCATCGCACTGCTGCTGGCGTTCACCGCGGCCACCGCCGTCCAGATGGTGCTGGGGGAGCTCGCCCCGAAGAACCTCGCGCTGGCCGTGCCGGAGACGCTGGCCAAGTCGCTGGCCTCCTCCACCCTCGTCTATCTGAAGCTCACCGGACCGCTGATCCGGATCTTCGACTCGGCCGCCAACAGGCTGCTGCGGCGGGTCGGCATCGAGCCGATCGAGGAGCTGCACCACGGCGCGACCCTGGAAGAGCTGGGTCATCTGATCGGGGCCTCGCGCGAGCACGGCCAGCTCCCGCGCGCCACCGCGGACCTGCTGGATCACGCCCTGGAGTTCTCCGAGCGCACCCTGGGGGAGGTGATGGTCCCGCGCGTGGACGTCGCCCATGTGCGGGCGGGCGCGACGGCCGCGGACGTGGTCCGTCTCATCGGCGAGCTGGGCCACTCGCACTACCCGGTGGTCGGGGACCGCATCGACGACGTCACCGGAGTCGTCGGGGTCCGTGAACTGATGCGGCTGCCCGCCGAGCGCCTGGAGCGGACCACCGCCCGCGCGCTGGCCCGGGAGGCGCTGCTGCTGCCGGACACCCTGCCGCTGCCCGGGGCCGTCGAGCAGATGCAGGCCCGCCGGGAGGAATTCGCGGTGGTCCTGGACGAGTACGGCGGGATGACCGGCATCGTGACGCTGGAGGACATCGCCGAGGAACTGGTGGGCGAGATCGCCGACGAGTGCGACCGGGTGGTCGAGCTGGCGGTCGCCGACGGCCGGGGCGGCTGGTCGGTGGACGCCGGCCGGCGGGTCGACGAGGTCTCCGAGGCGCTGGGCTTCGAGCTGCCGGAGGAAGACCATGTCGAGACGGTGGCCGGCCTGGTCGTCGACCGGTTCGGAGGGTTTCCGCAGGTCGGTGACCGGCTGATGCTGGAGCTGCCCGGCGGGGGCCTGGCCTCGGTCGAGGTGCTGAGCCTGGACCGGCACGTGCCCGGACGCATCCGGGTGGCCAAGGTCGCGGAGTCCGAGCACGCGGAGCAGCTGTCATGAGCCCGGGCATGGCCGCGCTGTGGACCGTGCTGCTCCTGGTCGGCAGCGGATTCTTCGTGGCCGCCGAGTTCGCGCTGGTCGCCGCGAAGCACCACCGCATGGAGCAGGCCGCCGAGCAGGGCAGGCGTGGCGCCCGCGCCGCGCTGGACGGCATGCGGGAGCTGTCCTTGATGCTCGCGGGGGCCCAGCTCGGCATCACCGTGTGCACCCTGGGTCTCGGCAGCATCTCCAAGCCGGCGGTCTCCCACCAGGTGGACCCGCTCCTGCGGGCGCTCGGGCTGCCGGCCGGGCTGAGCTATGTGATCGCGTTCGTGTTCGCGATGACCCTGGTGGTGCTGCTGCACATGGTGATCGGGGAGATGGCCCCCAAATCGTGGGCGATCTCGCACCCGGAGCGTTCGGCGATGCTGCTGGCACCGCCGTTCCGGGCGATCATCAAGCTGGTCAGGCCGCTGATCTGGGTGCTCAACCGGATCAGCAATGTCCTGGTGAAGATGTGCCGGGTCACGCCCAGGGAGGAGCTGACGTCGGTGCACAACCGGGAGCAGCTGACCCATCTGGTGGACGAGTCCCGGCGGCTCGGACTGATCAGCGAGGCCGACTCGGGCCTGATCACCCGGTCACTGACCGAGCCGCAGAGCCCGGTCGGGGACATACAGGTGCCGGCCGAGGACATCGCGCACGTGTCCGCCGCGGCCGGGCCCGACGAGATCCTGGCGGCCGCAGCGTCGAGCAACCACACCCGGCTGCTGGTCCGGGACGGGGACACGGTCCTGGGCTCGGTGCACGCGCGGGACGCTCTGGTCGCGAGCGCCGGCCGGCAGACGGTCAGCGCCGGGCGGCTGGCCCGCCCGGTGCCGGAGCTGACGGCTCAGGACACCGTCGCCCACGCGGTGGAGCAGTTGCGGCACCGCCGGGCCTCGCTGGCGGTGGTGCGGGACGCGGACGGACGTCTGACGGGTCTGATCTCGCTGGACGATCTGCTGGGCCGGCTGATGGTCCCCGAGACCGGCTGAGGCGCCGCCCGGCCCGCCGCGCCCCGGGGCCCGGAGGGGCACGGCGGGCCGGGCCCGTCAGTCGAACTCGCCCGGTGTGCTCCTGGGGGTGCCGCCGTCCATGACCTCGCGCAACCGGTCGGTACCGGTGTCCACGGCGGTCCGGGTGGCCTCCTCGTCGGCGCCGTCCAGCCCTCCGTTGACGACGGTGAGGACGTTGGGGCCGACACGGACCGCGGCCACCTCCAGGGTGAGGGTGGCCGCCAGCCCTTCCACCTCGGTGTCCAGGACCATCCGCACCCCTGCCGAATCGTCTCCGGTGTCCGGCAGGGAGACCCCGGTGACCTGCGCGGTCGCCCGGTGGCCGTGCGCGTCGGTCAGCGTGAAGTCGTCGCACTTGGCGGGGAGCCGCTTGATCCGCTCCAGGCCCTGGACGGCGGCCTCCTCCTGGTAGGCGGCCACCTGGTAGGACAGGGTGCTGTCGCCGCCGCGGAAGGTGCGGTCCGCGGTCGCCCCCGAGCCGGGACCGACGACGTCGTTGTCCCGCAGGCCGCTGATCAGGTCGTGGCAGGCCGCCGCTCCGGCCTTGCCCCGCAGCATGCGGCCCGCCGGGGTCCCTCCGTCGTCGGCCGGTGACCACTGGCCGGGCAGGTCCTCGTCGGTGATCAGTGCCGCACGGGCCTGGGCCTCGGTCACCGCGCGGTCGTCGGCACCGGTCGGTTCCGCGGCCGTCGGTTCGGCGGGACTCCCGTACTTCGGGTCGCTCCTGTCCTCGCCGCACGCCGTGGTCAGCCACAGCACGCCGGCGGCCAGCGCCGCGGCAGCCGGGCGGGGAACACGGTTCATGTCGGGGCCTTTCGGGTCCGGTGCTGGGTTTCCACCCCACCACCCGGAACGGGAGGCCACCACCGCAGGGCCGCCGGGCGGGTGAGCCGAGCTTCCGCGCCGGCCCCGGGACACAGGACCGGCCATTCACCCGATTGACGCGAGCATGACCTATTGTTACGTTTCAACACGCACACGGGAGCGCTCCCACGCTCTCCCCTTCCTTCCCACCCGGTCGAGCCGCCCGACGCCTGGTGTCCTCCCAGTGGCGGCCGGGCCCGGCCGGGCGGCCGCCGACCCCGCCCGGAAAGGAAGTCCGGCATGCCCCCTTCCCCGCGCAGACGACGCGGCTGGATCACCGTCGCCGCCGCGACCGTCACCGCTGTGCTGTTCAGCCTGCTGGTGGCCGCCCCCGGTCACGCGCAGCCGGTGGAGACCGGCGCCTACTACGTCCTTCAGTCCCGGCACTCGGGCAAGGTCATGGACATCCAGGGCCGTTCGCAGAACGACGGCGCGGACCTGGTCCAGTACGCCCGGAGCGACGCCACCAACCAGCAGTTCCGCTTCCTGGACGCCGGCGGCGGCTACTACCGCATCCAGGCCCGGCACTCGGGCAAGGTGCTGGACGTCTTCGAGCACAGCACCGAGAACGGCGCCCGGATCGTCCAGTGGACAGACATGAACAGCCCCAACCAGCACTTCCGCATCGAGGACTCCGGTGAGGGCTACCACCGCTTGGTCAACCGTCTCAGCGGCAAGGCCCTGGACGTGTGGGAGTGGTCCGGGGCCGACGGCGCCCGCATCTCCCAGTACACCGACCTGGGCGGCTGGAACCAGCAGTGGCGCCTCGTCCGCGCCGACGGCGGCGGGGACGGTGGGAACGGCCAGTGCGGGTCGGGGTCGTTCCACGCGGAGGTGACGCAGAGCGGGAGCACCTGGACCGCGCGTCGTGGCGGTGGCACGGTCTACAGCGGGTCGAGCATGCTGGAGGCGATGCGGGCAGCGGTGGGTGCGCTGACGCCGGGCCGTGGCAGCCAGGAGCGGGTGGTGGTGCGCGGGTCGGGTTCGGTGCCGGCGAACCAGTCGCTGGATCTGCCCAGTCACACCTCGCTGGAGGTGTGCGGCACGATCCATGTGACCGGGACCCCCGGCGGTGACCACGCGGTGGTCCGCGGCCGGAACGTCACCGACGTCTCGGTGCCGCACCTGACGGTGACCGGCAGCCCCTGGTTCGGGGTGTTCTTCCGCAACGGCAGCGACATCCACCTGGGCGCCATCGACCTGCGGCTGTCCACCGGTCTGGGCGTGCGCATCGACAACCACGCCGACCGCTCCCGGCGCACCACCAACGTGCGCATCGACTCGGTGTACGTGTCGGGTACCAACAACCACGGAGTGGAGACCTACGGTCTGGACGGGCTGACCATCGGCACCGTCACCGCCCGCAACACCGGCTACTCCGGACTGCTGCTCAACGACACCGTCAACGCCACCGTCGCCCGCGTCGACGCCCAGGGCGCGGGCACCGGCACCGGCTACGCCGCGTTCCGGATGGCCAACCGCAACGGCCGCGTCGGCAACTCCTACCCCACCAACATCCGGGTCGGCGAGGTCATCGCCCGCGGCGGCGGACGCGGCATCTTCTGCGTCTCCGAGAGCGGCGGGGTGACCATCGACCGGATCGATATCGCGAACACCGGCAGCAACGCCATCCTCATCGAGAACTGCTACAACGTGAACCTCGCCGCCCAGGGCGGCACCGTCTCCGGCCCCGGCGACATCCGCCTGGCCGCCCGCAGCGAATTCCCCGTCACCCGCGACATCACCCTCCAGAACCTCACCCTCACCAACTCCGCACTCAACGAGAACCCCTGCGGCCAGAACATCACCTACCGCAACCTCACCTTCCACAACAGCCCTCGCAACACCTGCTGAACCGGCGAGGAACTCGCACGGCAGCGGGCCCCCGCGGTGAGCACCGCGGAGGCCCGCTGTGTCCGGCGTGCGGACCGGGCGGTCAGGCCCGGTCCACCGTCACCGACTCGATGACGACGTCCTGCTCGGGCCGGTCGTCGGGGCCGGTGGCGGTGGTCGCGATGGCGTCCACCACCTTCTTGCTCTCCTCGTCGGCGACCTCACCGAAGATGGTGTGCCGCTGGTCCAGGTGCGGGGTGGGCGCGACGGTGATGAAGAACTGCGAGCCGTTGGTCCCCGGGCCGGCGTTGGCCATGGCCAGCAGGTAGGGCTCGTCGAACGTCAGCTCCTCGTCGAACTCGTCCCCGAACCGGTACCCGGGGCCGCCCCGCCCCGTGCCCTCCGGGTCGCCGCCCTGGATCATGAAACCGCCGATCACCCGGTGGAAGATCGTGCCGTCGTACAGCGGCTCGCCGTCCTCCTGACCCTCCCATGCGATGGTGCCCTCGGCGAGGCCCACGAAGTTGGCCACGGTGTCCGGGGCCTGCTCCGGGAAGAGCGTGAGGACGATGTCGCCCTCGCTGGTGTGCAGGGTCGCGCCGGTGGCGTCCGAGGCGTCCGGGAACTCGGGGGCCTCCGCCCCCTCCGCGGCCTCGTCCTCCCCCTGGTCCTGCTGGTCCTGCTGTTCCTGTCCGGCGGTGTCCCGGGCGGACTCGTCCGGTTCGGAGTCACTGCCGCAGGCGGCGGTCGCCAGCCCGAGACAGAGCAGGACGGCTGCCAGACGTCGAGATGAGCGGATCACGGTACTGCCTTCCGTGCGCGGGCGATGGGCAGCAACATCATGCCCGACCGGGCGCCTCGGCGGTCCCCCGCAACTCGGCCACCTCTCCGGCCCCGCTTCGTGCCCCGCGCCCCTCGCGCACCACTCGTGCGGGCCGCCGGCGCCGGATGCGGCTGCCGGGGGTCCGTTCCGCCGCGCTGGGTAGGAGCCTCCCGTCCCGGCGCACCCGGCCCGGGAACGTGACACAGGACCGCACGCACCGGCGGGCCGAGAGGCGAGGGAGACGACGGCATGGGGCGCACGCACCATCTGGACCGACGGCTGTTCGAGCGGGTCGCCACCTCCCGGCTGCGCGGCGTCGAGGCCGCGCTGCCCCGCCTGAGCCGGGCGGCCGATCAGGGACGCCTGTGGCTGGGTACCGCGGCGGCGCTGTCCGCGGTGGGCGGCCCGACCGCCCGGCGCGCCGCCCGGCGCGGGCTCGGCGCACTGGCGGTGGCCTCCCTCACCACCAACACGATCATGAAGTACGCCACCCGCCGCAAGCGGCCGCTGCTCGACATCGTCCCGGCCGTCCGGCAGCTCACCCGGCAGCCGGCGACCAGTTCCTTTCCCTCCGGGCACGCCGCCTCCGCGGCGGCGTTCGCCACCGGCGTGGCCCTGGAGTCCACGCGGTACGGGGCACTGGTCATCCCGGTGGCCGCGGCGGTGGCCGCCTCCCGCGTCTACGTGGGCGTGCACTACCCCGGCGACGTGCTGGCCGGCTGCGCGCTGGGCATCACGGCCGCCGTACTGACCTGCCGCTGGTGGCCCCCGCGCCCCGAGCGCGACCTGTCCGTGCACCACCGGGCCGCGGCCCCCGCGCTGCCGGAGGGCGCCGGCCTGGTCGTGGTGATCAACTCCGGGTCGGGCTCCGGCACCACCGCGCAGCTTCTCACCGCCGGCGAGCGGCTGCGGATGCTGCTGCCGTCCGCCGAGATCATGGAGTGCGGCCCCGGCGAGGACCTGGCCGCGACGCTCGACCGGGCCGCGCTGAGGGCCGCCGCGGCCGGCGGGGCCCTGGGCATCTGCGGCGGGGACGGCAGCGTCAACGCCGCCGCGCAGCGGGCCGCCGCCCACGGTCTGGCGCTGGCCGTCTTTCCCTGCGGCACGCTGAACCACTTCGCCCTCGACCTCGGTGTGCAGAGCTTCGAGGACGCCACCCGGGCCGTCACCGCCGGCGAGGCGATCGCCTCGGACCTGGCCCGCGCCCGCCCGGCCGGCGGGGCCTCCGGGGAGACGGTGCACTTCGTCAACACCTTCAGCATCGGCCTGTATCCGGAGCTGGTGCGAATGCGGGAGGCGCTGGAGGGCCGACTGGGCAAGTGGCCCTCGGCGGCGGTGTCCCTGGCCCGGCTGCTGAGCACGGCCCGGCCGGTGGAGCTGGAGATCAACGGGCGTCCGCACCGGCTGTGGCTGCTCTTCGCGGGCAACGGGCTGTACTCCCCGGAGGGGTTCGCCCCGGCGCACCGCACCCATCTGGACGACGGGCTGCTCGACATCCGGACCATCGACGGCGACAAGCCGCTGGCCCGCACCCGGGTGGTGCTCTCCGCCCTGACCGGGACCCTGGGCAGGTCCCGGGTGTACACGGCCACCCGGCTGCCCCGGCTGCGGCTGTCCGGTCTGCGGGGGATCAGGACCCTGGCCTACGACGGCGAGTCGGCACCGGTCCCGGACTCCCTGGTGCTGGACAAGCGGCAGGGAGTGCTGGCCGTCTACCGGCCGGTGCGGGCCGAGGACGAGGTGCTCCAGCGGGCCCGCGCCGTCGCGGCCGTCACCTCGTCGTACCCGCAGCGCCCGGCGTGAGCCGCGTGGGAGCATCGTGCCGTGGACCCGGGGGGCCGTCCCGGGTCGTTCCCCCTGCGGGCCGCCCCCGCGCGGCCGGACGGAGAATGCCGTGCTCTTCCTGCTCGTGCTGGTGTGGACAGCCGTGCTGATGGTGGCCCGCAGACAGGCCCGGCGGGCGGCCGCGAGGCCGGTGGGGCGGTGGCTGCGCAAGCACCGCGTCCCCTTCAGTCTCACCGCCGGACCGCTGGCGGGCGCCCTCAACGCGGTGCTGGCCGAGAGCGCCTGGGGGCTGGTGCTCGCCGCTCCGGTGGCCGCCGCCGGGCTGCTGGCGCTGCCGGCTGCGGAGACCGCCGGCCGGGGCGCCTGAGCCCGGGCGTACGGCCGGGGCCGCGCACCCCGAGCGCGCACCCGGGGCATTCTTCCCAACCCGCCCGTGAATGACCACACTTGTCAGCAGGCGGCGCGGGGGCAGGGCGGGCCGGGCGGGAGCGGGGAGGGCACGATGGCCGGTCGGGTCGGGCGGCGGGAGACCCTGGGGGGCGCGGGCGTGCTGGTCGCCCTGCTGATCTGGGTGGACCGCGCGGGCCGGTGGCCGCTCCTGCTGGGGGCGGTGGCACTGTCCGCCGCGGGCGCGGCGGGGTGGTGGCTGTGGCGGGCCGGCCGCCGGCGCCGCCGGGCGGACCGGCAGGGGCGGGAGGAGGACCACCTCGCGGCGGGGCAGCGGTCGCTGCCCGAGATGGACGCGATGTCCCGGCAGGACTTCGCGCGCTGCGTCGCGTGGTTGTGCCGCCGGGACGGCTGCACGCGCGTACAGGTCAGCGGCAGGCCGGGAGACCTGGTGGCGGACGTCACCGGGCGGCTGCCGGACGGGCGGCTGCTGGTCGTGCAGTGCGCGCACGACGCGCCGGGCGGCAGCGTGCCCCGCGACGACATGCAGAAGCTCGTCGGTACCGCACGGCTCCACCACCGGGCGGACGTCGCGCTGTTCGTGACGACCTGCCGGTTCGGCAAGCCGGCCCAGGATCTGGCCGCGGCGCACGGCATCGTGGCCGTGAACCGGGACCTGCTGGAGCTGTGGAACGACGGCACGCCGCTGGAGATGCTGATCGCCCTCGGCGGCGCCGGGCAGGGCGACCGCAGGCACCGGGCCCGCTGGAAACGCGCCTACGGCGCGTGAACCCCCGGCGGCGCGAGCCGGCCCCGGAGCGGAGGCGCTCCGGGGCCGGCGGGGTGCGGCGAGTGCCGCGAGGTGTGGTGCCGGACGGTTCAGGCCGCCCGGCGGCGTCCGCCGGACCGCTCGGAGAACGCGGCCCGGCCACCGCCGGAGCGCGCGGTGCCCGCCCGGCCGGAGGTGGCCGCGGCCGGACGGCGGCGCCGTCCGCGCCCGGTGGAGCCGCTCCTGGCGGACGCCTGGACGGCCGGCACGGTCACCGTGACGGGCACGCCGGAGGGGTCCTTGGCGCCGGTGATCCGGTGCAGTTCCTCGTCGCCGGGCTGAAGCCGCACGGTCTGCGCGGTGATGCCCGCGTGGTTCATCAGCCGGCTCATCTCGCGGCGCTGCTCGGGCAGCACCAGGGTGACGACCTTGCCGGACGCCCCGGCGCGCGCGGTGCGTCCGCTGCGGTGCAGGTAGTCCTTGTGGTCGGTGGGCGGGTCCACGTTGACGACCAGGTCCAGGTCGTCGATGTGGATGCCGCGGGCCGCGACATTGGTGGCGACCAGGACGGTGACGTGCCCGGTCTTGAAGTGGCCGAGGGTGCGGTTGCGCTGGGGCTGCGACTTCCCGCCGTGCAGGGCCGCGGCCCGCACGCCGTTGGCCAGCAGGTCCTTGGTCAGCCGGTCCACCGCGTGCTTGGTGTCCAGGAACATGATGACCCGCTCGTCGCGGGCGGCGATGCGCCGGGTGGTGAGGCGCTTGTCGTCCTGGCCGATGTGCAGCACATGGTGCTCCATCGTGGTGACCGCGCCCGCCGAGGGGTCCACGGAGTGCACGACGGGGTCGGTCAGGAAGCGGCGCACCAGCTGGTCGACATTGCGGTCCAGGGTGGCGGAGAACAGCATCCGCTGGCCGTCCGCGCGCACCTGCTGCAGGAGCGCGGTGACCTGCGGAAGGAAGCCCATGTCGGCCATCTGGTCGGCCTCGTCCAGGACGGTGATCCGCACGTCGTCGAGCCGGCAGTCGCCGCGCTGGATGAGGTCCTTGAGCCGTCCGGGGGTGGCCACCAGCAGTTCGGCGCCGCCGCGCAGCGCGCTCGCCTGGCGGCCGATGGACATGCCGCCGACCACGGTGGCCGTCCGCAGCCGCAGGGCGCGGGCGTAGGGGGTGAGGGCGTCGGTGACCTGCTGGGCGAGTTCCCGGGTGGGGACGAGCACCAGCGCCAGCGGCCGGTGCGGTTCGGCGCGCTGTCCGGCAGTGCGGGCCAGCAGGGCCAGGCCGAAGGCGAGGGTCTTGCCCGACCCGGTGCGGCCGCGGCCCAGGACGTCCCGTCCGGCCAGCGAGTTGGGCAGCGTGGCTCCCTGGATCGGGAACGGCACGCTCACTCCCTCGTGGGTGAGGGTCTCCAGCACCACGGGCGGCAGATCCAGGTCGGAGAACGACTCGACCGGGGGAAGCGCGGGGGTGGTGGAGACCGGCAGTGCGAATTCGCCGGAGGGGCGGGACGGGGCACGGCCCCGGGCGGATCCGGATCCGGCCGGACGGCCGGAGCGGTGACGATTACCGGGTGTGCGGGTGCGGCGGTTCATGCCGGCTTTCCTTCCTCGGGGCGGCACGTGCCCGGGAAGACCTCGCGCAGCGGGCGGCGAGGAATCGCAAGAACGAACCGATTGCACGGAGTGCGCCGCGCGGGGCGGCGCCGGCCGGGGGCGTCGGGCCCGGCGGCCTGGACGGACGTGGCGGTCCGTGGCACGGGCCGGGGCCCGCACCCAACAGGTGCGGGCCCCGGCTGTGCTGCTGCGTGATCAGGCGGGAACGATGTTCTCGGCCTGCGGGCCCTTCTGGCCCTGGGTCACGTCGAAGTTCACCTTCTGACCCTCGTGCAGCTCGCGGAAGCCCTGGGCGGCGATGTTCGAGTAGTGGGCGAAGACGTCGGCGCCGCCGCCGTCCTGCTCGATGAAGCCGAAGCCCTTTTCCGCGTTGAACCACTTCACGGTGCCAGTAGCCATAATGATCTCCTCCACATAAGGGGGCAGGACGGAAACCGCACTTTGCGGAATCCGAGTCGCCGCATTGACCCTGATCCGGAGAGACCGGAACAACAAAAATGCGCCTGCTGGTCACAAACCGTCAGGCGCACACAAAGTTTCATGGGTACCAAAACTGCAACTAAAACTACCGTAGCACACCTCCGGGAGCGGTGCGGAAGGCTTCCCCCGACACGCCGGAATTTTCCCGCCGTCTTCATCCCTTCGCGGCTACCGGCACGACCGCACACGTGGGACGCTGGACCAACGGCTGCACTCCCTTCTTCTCCCCCGTGAGGTCCCATGCGCTGCATCATCGCCGGCTACCCCTTCAACCTGACCGCGAGAGAGGTCCAGCAGGCGATGAGCGGTGTCTCGCCCGAGCCCATCACCGGCGCCTCCGTCCGGATCGGGCGGCGGGTCTACCCCGTCAAGCAGGTGGGAGCCACGGTCACCCGGCAGGACCGGCGCGACTTCAGCGCCGGGGAAGTCACCAGGGCCATGACGAAGCTGGGTTTCACCTGCTACCCCGCGTCCGCGGTGCCCTCGCAGGCGGCGGCCCCGGCTCCGGGCACCGCCCCCGCCCTCTGACGCCCCCGCCCTCCGGCGCGGCCGGGCCCGGTTCCGGGCCCCCGCCGCGTGCCCGCCCCGCGGCGACGGCATGATGCCGAGGACGACGCGAGGAGGTGCCGATGCGGGGAATCCCCGGCTCCGGGCCGGTGCCCGAACCGATCGATCCGGATGTCGATCTCTCCTCCCCCGCCCAGCGGCGGGAGCGGGAGCGACTGCGGGTTTCCGTGCTCGCCGCGGTCGCCGCCGGCGGGGCGCTGGGAGCGGCGGCCCGGTACGCGGCATTCGGGCTGTGGCCCCACCCGCCGGGCGGGTTCCCGTGGGCCACGGTCGGCGTCAACGTCGCCGGCTGTGCCCTCATCGGGGTGCTCATGGTGCTGGTCGGCGAGGCCGGGCGGGCTCATCCGCTGGTCCGTCCGTTCCTGGGCACCGGCGTGCTGGGCGGGTTCACGACGTTCTCCCACTACGCCCTGGACATCCAGCGGCTGCTGGAGGCCGGCCGACTGCCGGCGGGCCTGGGCTATCTGGCCGTGACGCTGCTGGGGGCCCTGGCCGCCGTGTGGTGCGCGGCGGCGCTCACCCGGCGGGCGGTGCGCCGGCCGCGACGCGGGGGCGGCGGCGCGCGGGAGGCGGAACGGTGAACTGGCTGCTGGTGATGGCGGGCGCCGCGGTGGGCGCGCCGCTGCGGTATCTGGCGGACCGCGCGGTGCAGACCCGGCACCGCGGGCTGTTCCCGTGGGGGACCTTCGCGGTGAACGTGACGGGCTGCCTGGGGCTGGGGCTGCTGACGGGGGCGGTGCTCGCCGGCGCCGCGTCCTCGCCTCTCCAGCTGCTGGCGGGTACCGGTCTGTGCGGGGCCCTGACGACGTACTCGACGTTCTCCTACGAGACGCTGCGGCTGGCCGAGACCGGTGCCCGGTTCCTCGCCGCGGTTAACGCCGTGGCCAGTGTGGCCGCCGGGCTGGCGGCGTTGGCCGCGGGCGGTGCGCTGGGGCAGGCGCTGTGGGGCTGAGGACACCGGGGCCACGGCGGCCCGGTCAGGGCGCCGCGTCGCCGGTGGTGACGGTGATCTCCTCGGAGAAGTCGCCCCAGTGGCCGTCGGGGAGCCGGGCCCGGAGGCGCACCGTATGGGTGGCGCCGCTCTCCTCGGTGAGGAAGAAGCTGTACTCGGCCTTCCCGGTGGGCACCTCCGCACCCCACACCAGGGTGGTGGCGAACTCGCCGTCGAGGTGGATCTGGTACTCGGGCACCTCGCCCCCGGTCCGCGGCGGCACCCAGGACAGATCCAGGTAGTGGCCCTCGGCCGTGGCCCGGGCGGCGGCGGAGAAGTCCGCCGGTGCGGTGCCGGCGCCCGCGCCCTCCTCCCCGGGCCCGGACGGGGTGGTGATGCGGGCCTCGGGCCCGGGCGGCGAGACGTTGTCGGCGGCGTCCCGGGCGGTCACGGTGAAGACGTACTCGGTGTCCGGGCGCAGACCGGTGAGCAGTGCCTCGGTCTCCTCGCCGGAGACGCTGTGGATCTTCGCGCCGCCCTGGTGGATGTCGTAGGAGGTCACGCCGGTGTCGTCCTCGGCGGCGTCCCAGGTCAGGGTGGCCGCGTGCGGGCCGTCGGCACGGGCCCGCAGGTTCCCCGGGGCGGTCGGCGGCCGGTCGTCCTCGCTCGCGGTGGACAGCGTGGTGACCGGCACCTGAGTGCTGTGCGGCGAGAGGGCGCCCCCGGCGTCCCGCGCCCGGACGGTGAACCGGTACTCGGTGGACGGCTCCAGGCCGGTGATGTCGGTCATGTAGCGGTCGCCGGGCAGGTCCTCCACCTTCTCGCCGCTCTCGTACACCTCGTAGCCGGTGACGTCCGCGTTCTCCGGCGCCCGGTTCCACATGACGTGGACGGAGGTGGAACTGCTCGCGTGGGCGGTGACCCCGGCGGGCGGCGGCAGCGGCGGCGCGCCGTCATCACCGGAGCCGCCGCACGCGGTCAGCAGCAGGCACGCGGCCGTGACGGCCGCGGCGAAGCCGGATATCCGTCCCACGGGCATGCCTTCCTCGTCCGGACTAAAGGTCTGGACCATGTATGGCACATCCCGCCGTCCGCGACAAGGGCCCGGCCGCCCCCGGGCCGGCCGGGACGGTTCACTCCCCGGTCGCCGCCGAGTGGGTCGCCGAGGTGCGGAAATCGGTATAGGTGTACGGGTTGTCCAGCAGGTCCGTCTCGGGGACCTCGGGGTTCATGCCCTTGCGCCAGCCCTCCTCGCCGAGGGAGGAGCGCAGGTGGTCGACGGTCCGCTCGATCTCCCGGCGGGCCGCGGCGAGGTCGATGCCGACCAGCCGGTGCTCGTGCTTGACGACCTTCCCGTCCACCACCACGGTGTGCACGTCCCCGCGCTGCGCCTGGAAGGCGACGTGCCCGAACGGGTTGAGCAGCGGGAAGGACACCGGCGAGTGGTCGTTCTTGATGAGGACGAGGTCGGCCTTCTTGCCGGCCTCCAGGCTTCCCAGGTCCGCGTCGCGGCCCAGCGCCCGGGCGCCCCCGCGGGTGGCCCAGTCCACCACCTGGTCGGCGCGCAGCCGGCAGTGCGTCACGGTGTCGCCCTTGGCGTGCGCCTCCAGGTGCTCACGGGAGCGGTCGGCGCCCAGCGTGGTGCGCATGGCGGAGAACAGGTCGCCGCTCCACCAGACGCTGGTGTCCATCGAGAGCGAGACCGGGATGTCGTGGCGGCAGACGGCCCAGGTGGGCGGGTAGCCCTGGCCGGCGCTCTGCTCGCTCTCGGTGGACACCGAGATGGAGCCGCCGGTCGCGGCGATGCGGTGGTAGGAGTCGGCGGACAGCGTGGCGGCGTGCACATAGACGGTCTCGGGGGTCATGAAGCCGTGCTCGTGCATGAGCCGGATGCCGTCGTCGCCGGTGGCCCCCCACACGCCGGCGTGTGTGGTGACGGGGACACCGAGCTCGCGGGCGACCTCGAAGGCGGGCTTCTCGGGAAACTCGGGGTCGCCGGTGACGTCGAAGGCGAGCTGGAAGCCGAGCATGTCGTCGCCGGTGATCCGGCGGCGCACGAAGTCCCGGAACGCGGGGTCCGCGGTCCACTGGGCCGGGGCCTGCTGGATGTTGCCGTAGGCCAGCACGAACCGGCCGGGCACCGCGCGCAGCGCGTCCACCGCGGCATCCGCGTGGTCCACGGTCTGCAGGCCGTGCGACCAGTCCACGACGGTGGTGACACCGGCGTCGACGGCCTCGATGGCGGCCAGCAGGTTGCCGGCGTGCACGTCCTCGGGGCGGAAGAGCCTGCCGGACTCCAGGTAGTACCAGACGAAGTACTGGGTCAGCGTCCAGTCGGCGCCGTAGCCCCGCATGGCGGTCTGCCACATGTGGCGGTGGGTGTCGATCATGCCGGGCATCACGATGCCGTCGGTGGCGTCGATCTCGGCGGTGCCGTCCGGCACCGGCAGCCGGGGGCCGACGGCGGCGATCCGGTCGTCCATGAGCAGGACGTCGGTGTCCGGCAGGACCTGTCGGGCGTCGTCCATCGGGAGGACCGTGCCGCCGCGGAAGACTATCGGCCGTCCGGGTTCGAAGGCGGTGGGCTCGTTCATCGTTGCACTCCTCGTCCGGGGATGACCGTGCCCGGCTGCAGGGCCGGGCAATCTCCGGACCATCGTCCGTCATGCGGTCAGCCAGGGGTGGCTGTCACTCTGATGAGCGGCGCGGCCGGTGTCAAGACCGGCGGCCGACTTCCGTTCGCCGTGATCTCCCGGTGGCCCTCCGCCGCGGGAGGAGAGCGACGGGCCTCCTGTCCGCTCTGCGGCCGACCGCTTCCGCCGATTTCCGCCGGGCGGCGACAGCATGGGTTTCCAGCCCCGCCCCTGTCCGGCCCACGACCGGCCCGACCTGCGGATTCACCGGGCCGCACCGGCGCCGGCGGCGCGGCCCGGCCCTCCGGCCGGTACGTCCGGCTGCCGGACGGGGGTTAGATTGCCGGTCCCGTTCCCGTTTTTCGGAGGAGACGCCATGCCGCGCGAGGGCACCGGACCGGATTTCATCGAGGCGCTGGCCCGCGGGCTGGAGGTGATCACCGCCTTCTCCCCCGGGCGGCCCGCCATGTCGCTGAGCGAGGTGGCCGCCGCGACGGGCCTGGCACGGCCGACCGCCCGGCGGATCCTGCTCACCCTGCGGGAGCTGGGCTATGTCCGCCCGGACGGGACGGGGTTCGCCCTCACCCCCAGGGTGCTGGACCTGGGCGTGGCCTATGTGCGCTCGACCGGGCTGTGGGAGGTGGCGCGCCCGCATCTGGAGGAGCTGTCGGCCAGGACCGGCGAGTCGTGCTCGATCGCCCAGCTCGACGGGTCGGACATCGTCTACGTGGCCCGGGTGTCGGTGCCGCGGATCGTGACGCTCTCGGTGCAGATCGGCACCCGCTTCCCCGCTCTGCAGACCTCACTGGGCAAGGTGCTGCTGGCCGCCCTGCCGCCGCAGGAGGCCGACGCCGTGCTGGCCGAGCCGACCCGCTCGGGCCTGGTGCCGCGCTGGCGGCCCGGCCGCGACGAGCGGGAGGCGGAGCTGCGGGAGGTCAGGGCCCGGGGCTGGGCGCTGACCGACGAGCAGCTGGCGCGCGGCATCCGCTCGGTCGCCGCACCGCTGCGGGACGGCTCGGGCCGGGTGATAGCCGCGATCAATGTGAACACCCACGCGGCCGAGACACCGGTGGAGCGGCTCCTGGATCATCACCTGCCGCTGCTGCTCCAGGCGGCCGGCGAGACCAGCGCGGACTTCGCCCGGCTGGAGACGGTGCCGCACGTCACGCGGGACGCCGCGGCACCGCGCGAGCAGGCCGGGACCTGACCGGCGGGCCGTGGCCCTTGACGGACGCCTCCCCGGTGATGCCACAATCAGTCCAGCGGACACATGTCCGCCCAACGGACGAGGAGGAGGATCGGGATGGCAGACGACACCCGGCCGGAGGGGACCACAGGGGGTGGGCCACTGTCCGGTGTGCTGGTGGCCGACTTCTCCCGCATCCTCGCGGGCCCGTACACCACGATGCTTCTCGCGGATCTGGGGGCCGAGGTCATCAAGGTCGAGGGCCCCGGCGGGGACGACACCCGCTCCTGGATGCCGCCGGTGCGCGACGAGGTCTCCACGTACTACCTGGGCATCAACCGCGGAAAGCGGTCGATCGCCCTGGACCTGCGCGACGAGGCCGACGCCGGCGCGGCCCGGGAGCTGGCCCGGCGCGCCGATGTGCTCATCGAGAACCTCAAGCCGGGCGGGATGGACCGCTTCGGCCTGGACTACGCGTCGGTGCGGGAGACCAACCCCGGTGTGGTGTACGCCTCCATCAGCGGCTTCGGCACCGGCCCCGGCCGGAACGTGCCGGGCTACGACCTGATGGTGCAGGCGATCTCCGGCCTGATGAGCCTGACCGGCGACCCGGAAGGCCCCCCCTACCGCGCCGGGATCTCGGTGTTCGACGTGATGGCCGGCAACCACGCCGCCATCGGCATCCTGGCCGCCCTGCGCCACCGTGACGCCACCGGGCGGGGCCAGCACGTCGAGGTCAATCTGCTGTCCTCGGCGCTGACCGGACTGGTCAACCACAGCTCGGCCTACGCGGCCGGCGGCGTGGTGCCGTACCGGATGGGCAACGCCCACCCGAGCGTCTTCCCCTACGAGCCGCTGCCCACCGCGGACCACGACCTGATCGTGGCCGCCGCCAACGACGGGCAGTTCCGCAAGCTCTGCGAGGTGCTCGGCATCCCCGAGGCCGCCGACGACCCGAGGTTCGCCCGCAACGCGGACCGCACCGCGAACCGCGAGGAGCTGCGCCCGCTGCTGACCGAGCGCCTGAAGAGGCGCGGCGCGCTGGAGTGGTTCGAGCTGCTGGTCGAGGCGGGAGTGCCGAGCGGGCCGATCAACACCATCGACGGCGGGTTCGCGATGGCCGAGCGGTTCGGCCTGGAGCCGGTCGTCGAGGTCGGCGAGGGCGACCGGGCGGTACCGACGACCCGGCACCCCATCCGGTTCTCGGAGACGCCCGCCGCCTACCGGCTGCCGCCTCCCCGGCTCGACGAGCACGGCGAGGAGCTGCGCGCCTGGCTGGCCGCCCCCGAAGCGGCGGACGCGGCGGGAACGTCCGGGGAGCACGGGGAGGAGCGGCGATGACGGGGCAGCCGCGGCCCGAGGATCCGCCCGAGTACCCCACGGCGCTGGGCGCCTCCTCCCTGGAGTCGATCACCCTGCTCGGCCAGGACCTCGCGGCCGACGTGATGGGCTCGGTCGGGTTCGGCGAGCTCTCCTTCTGGCTCGCCACCCAGCGGAGGCCCTCTCCCGGGGAGACCAGGGTCTTCGAGGCGGTGCTCGCCGCCCTGGCGGACCACGGCTTCACCCCCACCGCCATCGTGACCCGGCTGACGTATCTGTCGGCCCCGGACTCCGTCCAGGGCGCGCTGGCGGCAGGCCTGCTCGGCGGGGGGTCCCGCTTTCTGGGCGTCACCGAGGACTGCGGGCGGTTCCTGCACGAGGTGCTCGCCACCCACGACGGCCCGCTGCCCGGCGACGACGCCGGGTGGGACGCGCTGGCCCTGCGCACCGTGCGGGCCCGGCGGGAGGCCGGGGAGTTCGTGCCGGGGCTCGGCCATCACGTGCACAAGCAGGGCGACCCGCGCACCCCGCGCCTGCTGGAGATCGCCGCCGAGGAAGGGCTGGTCGGGCCGCACCTGTCGCTGTTCGCCGCGATCGGCCGCGTCCACCCCGAGGCGCTGGGCAAGCGGCTGCCGCTCAACGGGGCCGGGGTCTGCGGCGCGGCGCTCGCCGACCTGGGCCTGCCGCTGGAACTGCTGCGCGCCTTCGCCCTGCTGGCCCGCACCGCGGGACTGATCGGCCAGCTCGCGGAGGAGCTGCGCCGCCCGGTGGCGCGCGACATCTTCCTGTCGGTCGACCTGAACAACCGGCCCGTCGCCCCCGAACCCCACCCGTCCGCTCCCGACACCCCCGGAGGTCCGCATGGCTGAACTGGTCGCGGTGATCGCGTCCACCCACCACCCCTTCTACTACCGCGCCAGCACCTCCACCGGGGAGGACCGGCCGCCGTTCGCCGACGAGTGGGTGCGCAAGGTGGAGGCCTTCCGCGAGACGCTGACCCGGGCGCGCCCGGACGTCCTGGTCATGGTGGGATCCGACCACTTCCACCAGCTGTGGCTGGACAACATGCCGCAGTTCCTGGTCGGCAAGGCGCCGTTCTACGACGCCAACTTCTACAACGAGGAACGTGAGTTCGGGCTGCCGAAGATGGTGCTGAAGGGGCAGGAGGACCTCTCGGCCCACATCCTGCGGGAAGGGCTCGACGCGGGTTTCGACCTGGCGTTCTCCAACGAGCTGCGGATCGACCACTCCATCACCTGCCCGATCATCACGCTGCGCCCGCAGAACGACCTGCCGATCGTGCCGGTCTACACCAACATCTTCGCCCCGCCGCTGCCCCGGCCCGAGCGGTTCGTGCAGCTCGGGCGCACGCTGCGGGAGCTGGTGGAGTCCTGGCCCGAGGACAGGCGGGTCGCGGTCATCGGCACCGGGCACCTGTCGCTGGAGCTCGGGGGCCCGCGTCAGTTCGGCCCGACCGGCCCCGACCCGGAGTTCGACCGCAAGGCGGTCGAGTGGATCTCCTCGGGCGACATCGAGGGCTGCCTGGCCGAGGTCACCCTCGACAGCCTGCATCTGCCGGGCAACGCCACCCACGGCTTCATGGACTTCATGCTGATGATGGGCGTGGCCGGCGACGGGCAGCGGGCGGACTACGTCGACACCTTCGATCTGTTCCACACGATGGAGGCCTACTTCACCTGGTACCCGAAAGGCGGCCGGCCGTGAGCAAGTACCTGCTGAACAAGTTTCTGTACACCGTCGACCGGGACCCCGAGCTGGTCGAGCGCTACCGCGAGGACCCGCGGGGCACGGTGGAGATGTGGGAGGCGGAGTACGCCAACCGCATCCTCAACTGCGTCGGCGGGGAGTCCTCCACCTGGCTGCGCCTGGAGGACGACGAGCGCGAGGCGCTGGCGACGCACGACTACCCGGCGCTGTTCGGGATGGGCGCCCATCCCTTTCTCACGCTGACGCTGTTCATCGCCATGTTCGAGCGCGACCACGAGCCGATGGGCTTCCAGACCGAGTACGCCCGGCGGCTGTCGCACTGGACGCTGCCCTACCCGGACATCGCCACCTGACGGCCCCGGCCCCCCCCCCCCCCCCCCCCCCGGGGGGGGGCCNACCTCGGCGGGCCGCTTGAGGTGCTTGTCGAAGGTGACGACGGCGCCGCCGGTGCCGGACCGGTTGTGGAAGTGGACGCGGTCGGCCAGCGCCCGGATGAGGGACAGCCCGCGGCCGTGCTCCTCCTCGGGGCGGGGGGTGTGGGGCACCAGCGGGAAGCCGGGCCCCGAGTCGCTCACCTCGATGCGGCACATGTCGCCGTCGATGGACGCCGTGACGCGGTAGACCTGGGAGCCGCCGCTGCCGCCGTGCTGCACGGCGTTGGCGCACGCCTCGGTCAGGGCGACCGAGAGCTCGTGAGCGGTGTCCGCGTCCACCCCGGCCGACTCCATGGTGCCGCGCAGCAGCCTTCTGGCGAGCGGGACGCTGGCCGCTTCCCGCCGCAGTTGAAGAGACCACCAGATGCTCATGCTCCAGCCTCCTGGCCGCGGCTCGACATACCCCTACGTATTGCCACTGTGACACCAGGTAAGCACAGGAGCGCGCATACCGCCCGTTCAGCGGATGTACGGAACCCAAAGGTCGATATAGCCACCGGCCCGGTACGGGTGAATACGAGACCGTCTGTGCGATACCCACCGGAATGGCAGACCCGCTCTACCACGGCCGGGGACCCGATGAGATGATGACGCGGTTATGCGTGCCGGCGCGGATCTGCGACTGCTGCGGGCCGCGGTCTTCGCCGCGGCCTGTGTGGCGCTGGCCTCCGCCGGGCACCTCTCCGCGACCGGCCCGGCGCTGCCGCTGTGGGCCCCGGTCGCCGGCTGGCTGCTGATCCTGGCCGTCACCGCCTTCCCGGCGGGCCGGGAACGCCGCTCGCTGCCCGGCCTGGCCGCCGCGCTGGCGGCCGCGCAGCTCGCCCTGCACTGCCTGTTCTCCGTCGCCCAGGGCCACGCCGCCGGGCCCGACCCGCTCGCCATGGCCGGGCGGCTGCTGTGCAACGACCACGCCGCCGGGCTCACCGAGGCGGAGGCGGTGCGGATCGTGCTCGACGCGGGGCTGCCGATGCCGGCGGCCCCGGGCATCGCGGAGCAGGCCGGCCAGGCCCTGGAGTCTCTGGTCTCCGGCCCGATGCTGACCGGTCACCTGCTCGCCGCCCTCGCCACCGGATGGGTGCTGACCCGCGGCGAGGCGGCACTGTGGAAGCTGATCCGGCTCTCCGCCCGCCGGCCCGCCGGCGGGCCCGTCCCGCGGATCCTGGGCGCGCTGCGCGCCGCGGTGCGCCTGGCACGGGCCCTGTGCGGGCCGCTGCTGCCGCCCGCCGCTCCGCTCCGGCCGCGCCGCCCCGGCCATCACCACGCCACCCCCGCGACGGAGGGCGTCGTCCTCCCGGACACGGTGATCCGACGCGGCCCGCCGCCCGCGGCCGGTCCGTTCTCCCTCGCGGCCTGACGCACCACGCTCCCGGACGGGACGGGTGCGCCGCCGCCGCGCGCACACCTCCCTGTCCCCACACTGTCCGTGGAGTACTCACGCATGCATCGCAACCGCCTGCTGTCCTGCGCCGCCCTCGCCGCCGCCGGTGTCCTGGCGCTGGCCGGACCGGCCGCCGCCCACGTCACCGTCGACCCGTCCGAGGCCGGCCGGGGCGGCTACAGCACCGTCAACTTCAAGGTCCCCAACGAGCGCGACGACGCCTCCACCGTCCGGCTGGAGGTGCACCTGGACCCCGGTCACCCCGTGGCCTCGGTGATGCCGCAGCCCGTCCCGGGCTGGGAGGTCGAGGTCGAGGTCACCGAGCTCGACGAGCCGCTGGAGGTGCACGGCCGGCAGATCACCGAGGCGCCCAGCAGGATCGTCTGGAGCGGCGGGGAGATCCGGCCCGGCATGTTCCAGCAGTTCCCGGTCTCCATGGGCCGGCTGCCCGAGGACGCCGACCGGCTGGTGTTCAAGGCCATCCAGACCTATGACAGCGACGAGGTCGTCCGCTGGATCGAGGAGCCCGCCGAGGACGGCTCGCACCCCGACCACCCCGCGGCCGTCCTGGAACTGGTCGCCTCCGGCAACGGCCACGACTCCTCCGGCGGCGACGGCCACGACTCCTCCGGCGGCGACGACGACACCGCCGCCCATGACACCGCCGCGGACGGCGGCCACGGGGCGTCCGGGGAGACGGCGGCGGCCTCCACCACCGACACCACGGCCCGGGTGATGGCGGTCGTCGGCATCCTGGCCGGTGCGGCCGGCGTCGCCTTCGGTCTCCTCGCCCGGCGCCGCCCCGGCGCCTCCTGATCCCTTCCGGGGGCGGGCCCGCGCCCGCCCCCGGAACCCCGCTCACCACAGGAACACCACATGCACATCCGGAACATCCGTACCGGTCTGCTCGCCGTCGCCGCCGCGCTCGCCCTGGCGGCGTGCGGCAGCGACGGCCACACAGACCACCAGAACCACGGCGCGGACGCGGCCGAGGTCTCCGGCGGCACCTCCGCCGACCGGGGCACCGTCCTCGACCAGCCCTTCGACAAGCCCGACATCACCCTGACGGGCACCGACGGGGAACCCTACGACCTCGTCGCCGAGACCGCGGGCCACCCGACCCTGCTCTACTTCGGCTACACCAACTGCCCCGACGTCTGCCCGCTCACCATGAGCAACATCGCGGTCGCCGCCGACAGCCTCACGCAGGAGCAGCGCGAGGCCCTGCGGGTGGTGTTCATCACCTCCGACCCGGAGCGCGACACCCCCGAGTCGCTGGGGCCCTGGCTCAAGGCCCAGGCCCCCGACTTCATCGGCCTGACCGGCGACTTCGAGGAGATCCAGGCGGCCGCCCGGTCGGTGGGCGTGCACATCGACGCCCCCTACGAGGACGACAACGGCGGCATCGTCTCCACCCACGGCTCCTCGCTGCTGGCGTTCCTGCCCGGCGACGACAAGGGCCACGTCCTCTACACCGAGGACACCCCGGTGGAGACCTACGAAGCAGACCTGCCCAAGATCATCGCGGGGGAGACACCGTG
Organism: Streptomyces sodiiphilus; assembly: GCF_039529215.1. Taxonomy (NCBI): domain Bacteria; kingdom Bacillati; phylum Actinomycetota; class Actinomycetes; order Kitasatosporales; family Streptomycetaceae; genus Streptomyces; species Streptomyces sodiiphilus. The sequence continues at coordinate 68,186 of NZ_BAAAMJ010000052.1, forward strand.
ACACACCGCACCATCCGTCGCGCCTCGGCGCTTCTCGCGGCCCTGGCCCTGGGCCTGACCGGCTGCTCCGGCTCCGGCGGACCCGAACTGACGACCGAGGGCGCCTTCATGCCCGAACCGGTCGACGAACGGCGGGCCGGGGGCTTCCTCACCGTCGTCAACTCCGGCGACGAGGACGACACCCTGCTGTCGGCCGACAGCGACATCGCCGGGAAGGTCGAACTGCACGAAACCGTCGACAACGCCATGCGGCAGGTCGAGTCGTTCCCGGTGCCCGCCGGGGGCGAACTCGAACTGAAGCGCGGCGGGAACCACCTGATGTTCTTCGACCTCGACCCCAAACCCACCGAGGGCGACACCGTCACCATCGAACTCGAATTCGAGAAGTCCGGCCGCATCACCCTCGAGGTGCCGGTCAAGGCCGCCATCCACACCGGTCACCAAGGAGGGTGATCCTCTGATGCCCGGCACCACCTCCCGTCCCCCGGGCCGCCGCGCGGTCCTCGCGCTGCTGCCGGCCCTGGCGCTGCTCACCGCGGCGTGCGCGGCGGTCCTGCTGACCGCCGCCCCGGCCGCCGCGCACGCCGCCCTGACCGGCAGCACGCCGGAGGACGGAGAGGTGGTGCCCGAGGCACCCCGGGACGTCACCCTCACCTTCTCCGAGAAGGTCGCCGTCTCCCCCGACTCCATCCGGGTCCTGGACCCGGCCGGGGAGCGCGTCGAGGACGGCGCCGTCACTGCCATGGACGGCGGCGACGCCGTGTACGGCGTACCGTTGCCGGCGGACCTGGCGCCGGGCACCTACACCGTCGCCTGGCAAGTCGTCTCCACCGACAGCCACCCGGTGTCCGGCGCCTTCACCTTCTCCGTCGGCGCCCCCTCCGAGACCTCCGTGGACGCCGCGGGCCCCGGTGCCGGAGGGCCCGCCTCCACGGTCACCCTGCTGTACGGCACGGCCCGGTACGCCGCCTACGCCGGCTTCGTCCTGCTGGCCGGCGGCAGCGCCTTCGTGCTGCTGTACGGGCCCGCCGCGGCCCGGGTGCGAACCGTCCAGCGCGCGGTCGTCACCGGCTGGGCCGCGCTCACCGCGGCCACCCTCGCCCTCCTGCTGCTGCGCCGCCCCTACGAGACCTCCGGCCCCCTGACCGACGCCTTCGACCCGGCCGGGCTGCGGGCCGTCATCGGCAGCGGGCCCGGTACCGCCCTCACCGCCCGGCTGCTGCTGATGGCCGCCGCCGGATTCTTCGTCGCCCTGCTCTTCGGCACCTGGGCCCGCGCCCACGAGCGGGCCGGGGCGGCGGACGGCCCGCGGCAGCGCGACCTCACCCGCGGGCTGGCCGCCGGGGGCGCGGCGGTCGCTGCCTGCATCGCCGCCACCTGGGCGCTGGCCGAGCACGCCTCCAGCGGCCCGCAGGTGCCGCTCGCCGTTCCGTCGCACATCGTCCACCTGCTCGCCGTCGCCGGCTGGCTCGGCGGGCTGACCGTCCTGCTGCTCCTGCTGCACCGCGGGCACGCCGTCCCCCGGGCGGTGGTGCGCCGCTTCTCGGTGCTCGCCCTCACCTGCGTGTCCGCCCTGGTGGTCACCGGGCTGTACCAGTCCTGGCGGCAGACCGGCTCCTGGGACGCGCTGACCGGCACCTCCTACGGTGCGCTGCTGCTGGCCAAGACCGGACTCTTCGGCCTGCTGCTGGCCGCCGCGTGGATCTCCCGCCGCTGGACCGCCCGCCTCGCGGACGCCCCCGCCGAGGCGCAGGAGAAGGCCGAGCACACGGCGGAGGGGGCGGACGGCGCGGCGGTGCGGGAGGCCGCCGTCCCCGGACCGGCCGCGAGCGCCGCACCGGCGGCGGTCGCCGACCCGGTCCGCGCCCAGCAGCTCGCGCGGCAGCGCGCCGCCGTGGAGCGCACCCGCCTCCGGCAGCGGCGGGACGCCGACCCGGCACGCCGCGGCCTGCGCCGCTCGGTGCTCGCCGAGGCCGTCATCGCCGTCCTGGTGCTCGCCGTGACCACCGCACTGACCGGCACCAGCCCGGCCCGCACCGAGGCCGCCGCCCAGGAGTCCGGGGCGCCGCCCGGCTCACCCGCCGGCGAGCCGGCCGGCCCGGTCTCCCTGACCGTGCCGTTCGACACCGGTGGCGAGCACGGCCGGGGCACCGTCCTGCTGGACGTCGAACCGGGCCGGGTGGGGGACAACACCCTGCACATCCGGCTGACCGACCCCGAGGGCCTGCCCACCGGCGCCGTGGAAGTGCAGGCCGCCCTCACCCTGCCCGCCGAGGATCTCGGCCCACTGCGCCACGAGCCGGACCACACCGGCGTCGGCCACTGGACGGCCCCCGGCGTCCTGCTGCCCCGCCCCGGCGAGTGGGAGCTCTCCCTGACCATCCGCACCTCGGACATCGACCAGGTGACCGAGACCGTGACCTTTTCCGTCGAGTGATTCCGTCGAGTGAAGCCGTGACTCCTGCCATGCACCACCGCACCCCCGACCGTTCCTCCGCCGACTCCTCCGGCCGTCCCCCGGCGAGCGGCCCGGCGCCCACCCGGCGCGGGCTGCTCGGTGCCGCCGCCACCACCGGAGTGGCCGGCCTGGCCGTGGGCGGTGCCGGAAGCACCCTGGCCCGTACCGCCCTCACCGCCGACAGCGGGCCGGCGCTGACCACCCTCGGCAGCACCGCCCACTCCTTCCACGGCACCCACCAGCCGGGCATCACCACCCCCGTGCAGGCCCATGGCCATCTGGCCGCCTTCGACCTGGCACCCGGCGCCGACCGCCGGCTGGCCGCGGGGCTGCTGCGCCGCTGGTCGGCCACGGCCGAGGACCTGATGGCCGGGCGGCCCACGACGGAGGACACCGGGGTGGCCCGGGACGCCGGGCCCTCCTCGCTGACCGTGACCTTCGGCTTCGGGTACAGCTTCTTCGACGCCACCGGCCTGGCCGAGGACCGCCCGGACGCCCTGGCCCCGCTGCCCGCGTTCTCCGCCGACACCCTGGACGCCCGGCGCTCGGAGGGCGACCTGTGGGTGCAGATCGGCGCCGACGACGCGCTCGTCGCCTTCCACGCGCTGCGCGCCCTCCAGCGCGCCGCCGGGGACGCCGCCTCGGTGCGCTGGCAGATGACCGGCTTCAACCGCACCCCCGGCGCCACCGCCCGGCCGATGACCACCCGCAATCTGATGGGCCAGGTCGACGGCACCAACAACCTGAAGGAGTCGGACGAGGACTTCGCCGGGCGGGTCTTCGTCCCCGACGGCGGCGAGCCGTCCTGGATGGCGGGCGGCTCCTACGCCGTGGTGCGCCGCATCCGGATGCTGCTGGACGACTGGGAGGAGCTGGACCTGACGTCCCAGGAACGGGTGATCGGCCGCCGCAAGGCGGACGGCGCGCCGCTGACCGGCGGCGAGGAGACCACACCGCTGGAGCTCGACGCGACGGGCCCGGACGGCCGTCCGGTGATCCCCGCCAACGCCCATGCCCGCATCACGGCCCCGGAGGCCAACGGCGGCGCGGCGATGCTGCGGCGTTCCTTCTCCTACCACGACGGCTTCCGCGACGACGGCGCGCCGGACGCCGGGCTGCTGTTCGTGTGCTGGCAGGCCGACCCGCGGCGGGGGTTCGTCCCGGTGCAGCGGAAGCTGGACCGCGGCGACGCGCTCTCGGCGTTCATCCGGCACGAGGCCAGCGGGCTGTTCGCCGTGCCGGGCGGCCCCCGGCCGGGCGAGTACGTGGGGCAGCGGCTGATCGAGGGGCGGTGAGCACCGCGGACGCGGATCCCCGGGTGCCCGGACGGGACTATGGTGAAGTCATGGCAGCGAGCCGCTACACCTATCTCGGCCCGGAGGGCACGTTCACCGAGGCCGCCCTGCGCACGCTCCCGGAGGCCGCCACCCGCGAACTGGTGCCGATGGTCTCGGTGCCCGCCGCGCTGGACGCCGTGCGGGCCGGGGAGGCCGCCGGGGCGCTGGTCCCGATCGAGAACTCGGTGGAGGGCGGGGTCTCCGCCACCGTCGACGAGCTGGCGTCCGGGCGCCCGCTGATGATCTACCGGGAGGTGCTGCTGCCCATCGCCTTCGCGCTGCTGGTGCGCCCGGGCACCTCCCTGGACTCCGTCAAGACGGTCACCGGGCATCCGGTGGCGCAGCCCCAGGTGCGCGGCTGGCTGTCCCGGCATCTGCCGGACGCGCAGTGGGAATCGGCCGCCTCCAACGCGGACGGCGCCCGGCTGGTGCAGGAGGGCCGGTTCGACGCGGCGTTCGCCGGGGAGTTCGCGGCCGCCACCTACGGTCTGGAGCCGCTGGTCACCGACATCCACGACGCGGAGAACGCGGCCACCCGGTTCGTGCTCGTCGGCCGGCCGGCCCGCCCCGCGGCCCCCACCGGCGCGGACAAGACCTCCGTGGTGCTGTGGTTGCGCGAGGACCACCCGGGTGCCCTGCTGGAGCTGCTGCAGGAGTACGCCACCTGCGGGGTCAACATGATGCGGATCGAGTCGCGCCCCACCGGGCAGGGCATCGGCCGTTACTGCTTCTCCGTGGACTGCGAGGGGCACATCGCGGACCGGCGGGTCGGGGAGGCCCTGATGGGTCTGAAGCGGTTGTGCTCGGGGGTCCGTTTCCTCGGCTCCTATCCGCGGGCGGACGAGGTGCGGCCGACGGTGCGGGCGGGCACGACCGACGAGGATTTCCTGGGCGCGGCGGACTGGCTGACCCGCTGCCTGGACGGCCGGGGCGACGACCTGCGGAGCTGATGTGGATGACCGCCCCGGGTTATCCACAGGGCACCCGGAGTGGCTGTGTATAAGTCGACAGAGCTTTTCGGGCATTCACGACATTGTCGGGCATACGCATCCAGTCGCCCGCAGGGCGACGGAAGCACCCACGTCACCCTGTTTCCCCTTCACCATCCCTGAGAGTGAGTCAATTTCCTCCGAAAGGGAGTGTGAACCGACGCCGAGAGGGGAATTCTGCGCCGGCACCGCCGCCCCTCTTTTCCGCCCGCAGGGTTTTCCACAGCCCGAATCGACAGCCTGTGGATAACCTCTCGGGACCACTCCTGACCTGTGGATTTCCCACCCGGCCGCGAGATGGACAAAACAGGCGAAATGCCGCTCCCCGCTTTATCGGCGGCCGCCCGGGAACCTACCGGTAGCCTGGGGGGGTGATTGACCTTCGCCTGCTTCGTGAGGACCCGGACCGAGTGCGCGCCTCCCAGCGCGCCCGTGGAGAGGATGTCGCCGTCGTCGACGCACTCCTGTCCGCCGACGAGCGACGCCGGTCCGCCGGCGTCCGCTTCGACGAACTGCGTTCCGAGCAGAAGCAGCTCGGAAAACTCGTCCCCCGCGCCCAGGGGGAGGAGAAAGCGGAGCTGCTGCGGAAGGCCGGCGAGCTGTCGGCGGCCGTCAAGGAGGCCGACGCCGCGAAGGACGAAGCCGCCGAGGAGACCCAGCGGCTGCTGCTCCGGCTCGGCAACCTGGTGCATCCCGAGGTCCCCGTGGGCGGCGAGGAGGACTTCACCGTCCGGGAGACCCTCGGCACCCCCCGGGACTTCGGCCGGGAGGGCTTCACCCCCAAGGACCACCTGGAGCTCGGGCAGGCCCTCGGCGCCATCGACACCGAGCGCGGCGCGAAGGTCTCCGGCTCCCGCTTCTACTACCTGACGGGCATCGGCGCGCTGCTGGAGCTCGCTCTGGTCAACGCGGCGATCGCGCAGGCCACCGAGGCCGGGTTCGTGCCGATGCTGACGCCCGCGCTGGTCAAGCCGCGCGCCATGGAGGGCACCGGCTTCCTCGGCCAGGCCGCGGAGAACGTCTACCACCTGGAGAAGGACGACTACTACCTGGTCGGGACCTCCGAGGTGCCGCTGGCCGGCTACCACATGGACGAGATCCTGGACGCCTCGGCGCTGCCGCTGCGGTACGCCGGCTTCTCGCCGTGCTTCCGCCGCGAGGCCGGCTCGTACGGCAAGGACACCCGCGGCATCTTCCGCGTCCACCAGTTCGACAAGGTGGAGATGTTCTGTTACGTCGACCCCGAGGAGTCGGAGGCCGAGCACCTGCGGCTGCTGGAGTGGGAGAAGCAGTGGCTGACCGGCCTGGAGCTGCCCTTCCGGGTGATCGACGTCGCCACCGGTGACCTGGGCGCCTCGGCCTCCCGCAAGTTCGACTGCGAGGCGTGGATCCCCACCCAGGGCAAGTACCGCGAGCTGACGTCGGCCTCCAACTGCAACGAGTTCCAGGCCCGGCGGCTGCAGATCCGGATGCGCGACGGCAAGCACGTGCGCCCGCTTGCCACCTTGAACGGCACGCTCTGCGCGGTGCCGCGCACCATCGTCGCGCTGCTGGAGAACCACCAGCTGGCCGACGGTTCGGTGCGGGTACCGGAGATGCTGCGGCCGTACCTGGGCGGACGGGAGCTGCTGGAACCGGTGGGCGCGTGACGGCGGCCGGGAAACCGGCCGCCCGGACCGCGTCCGGCTTTCCGTACCGGCTGGTGGCCACCGATCTGGACGGCACCCTGATCCGCAGCGACGGCACCGTCTCCGCGCGCACCCGCGCGGCCCTGACCGCCGCCCAGGCGGCCGGTGCCGCCCACCTGGTGGTGACCGGCCGGTCCGTCCCGTGGACCCGCCACGTCCTGGACGACCTCGGATACACCGGACTGGCCGTGTGCGGCCAGGGCGCCCAGATCTACGACGCGGGCGAACACCGCATGCTCACCTCGATCACACTGGACAGGACCACCGCCCAGCGGTCCGTCGCGCGGCTGGAGCACGAGCTGGGGCCGCTGTGGATCGCGGCGAGCCGGGACGGCCTGGACGGCGAGGTGCTGGTCGACCCCGCCGGGTTCGACACCACCACGAAGGGGCCGCTGACGGTACGGGCCTGCACCGACCGGGGGGAGCTGTGGTCGGAGCCGGTCAACAAGCTCTATCTGCGCCACCCCTCGCTGTCCGACGACGATCTCACCCGCGCCGCCCACGACCTGGTCGGGGCGGCGGTCGGAGTGGTGATGGCCGGGCCGGGCACCGTCGAACTGCTGCCGCTGGGCCTGACGAAGGCGACGGGCCTGTCGCTGGCCGGGCGCCGGCTCGGGGTGCGGGGCCCGGAGGCGATCGCCTTCGGCGACATGCCCAATGACATCCCGATGTTCGCCTGGGCGGCCCACGGCGTCGCGATGGCCGGCGCCCACCCCGATCTGCTGGCGGTGGCGGACGAGGTCACGGCCGGGAACGACGCCGACGGCATCGCCAAGGTCCTCGAACGCCTGCTCGCCTGACGCACGGCCGGCGGGCCCGCACCCGGACGTGATCCGGGTGCGGGCCCGCCGTCGGCGTGCGGGGGCCGGCGGCGGGCTACTCCTCGCCGGCCAGGGTGAGGCTCCGCAGCCGCTGCGTCGCGTACCAGCCGGCCCCCGCCGTGGCGGCCACCAGCAGGACGATCGCCGTGGGCAGGGCCACGTCCGAGGCGACGCCGGAGCCCGCGGCCGCGACGCGTTCGCCGACCGCCAGCGCCCACTGCTGCACGCTGAGCGTGCGCGCCCCGGGCACCAGGCTGCCGAACAGGGCCTCCCAGATCAGGGCGTAGATCAGGCCGAACACCACGGCGTTCCGGGAGACCGTGCCCAGCAGCAGGAACACCGCGCTGTAGGCGACGGAGGCGACGGCCGCCGCGACCGTGTAGGCGAGGGCGATCTGCTGGCTGTTGCCGTTGAGGATCAGGCCGGCGAGCAGCACCGGAACGGTGGTGAAGACCAGCGTGACGCCGATCGCCACCCACAGCTTGGTGAGGATGATGGTGTGCCGCTTCAGCGGCTTGGCCAGCAGGTAGACCACCGAGCCGTCGTCGATCTCCGGCCCGATCGCGCCGGTGCCGGCGATCACGCCGATCAGCGGCACCATGGCGGCCAGGGCGAATCCGCCGAGGATCTCGACGGCGGCGCGGTCGTCGGCCCCGGTCTGGCTGCGGACCACCGCGGCGATCAGCAGCAGCAGGACGGGCAGCACGAGGAGGATCAGCGCCCGGCGGCGGCCGAGCAGGGCCCGGAAGGTGAGCCGGGCCACCGTGTGGTTGTACATCCTTGACGCTCCTTACGCGCTGACCAGGTAGGAGAAGACGCTCTCCAGGGACTCGTCGGAGGGCGAGACCGCCAGCAGGCGGATGTCGCGGTCACGGGCCAGGCGCGGCAGCTCCCGGGCGAACCGGAGGAAGTCGGTGGCCTGGACACGCAGCGCCCCCTCGGCCCGGTCGATCTCGACCGCGGAGGTGGACGGATCGGCGATGAGCGCCGCGGCCAGCGCCCGGTCATCGCTGGAACGCACCAGGTAGTGGTGCGGCCGGTCGGTCATCAGGCGGCGGATCCGCCGGAAGTCGCCGGAGGCGGCGTGACGTCCGGCGACGACCACCTCGATGTGCGAGGCGAGCTGCTCGACCTCCTCCAGGATGTGCGAGGAGAACAGCACGGTGCGGCCGTCGCGGCCCATCTGCCGCAGGACCTCCATGAGCTGCATGCGCTGGCGGGGGTCCATGCCGTTGAACGGCTCGTCCAGCAGCAGCACCGACGGGTCGTGCACCAGGGCGGAGGCCATCTTGACGCGCTGCCGCATGCCCTTGCTGTAGGTGGAGACCCGCCGGTCGGCGGCGAACTCCATGTCGACGACGGCCAGGGCGCGCCCGGCGGCGGCACCCGGGTCCGGCAGACCGTGCAGCTCGGCGTTGGCCAGCACGAACTCCCCGCCGGTCAGGAAGTCGTACATGCCCTCGCGCTCGGGCACCAGGCCGATCGTGCGGTAGGCCGCCTCATTGCGCCAGATCCGCTCGCCGTCCAGGGTGACGGAGCCGGCCGAGGGGCCCAGGAAACCGCCCATCATGTGGATGAGGGTGGACTTGCCGGCGCCGTTGGGGCCCAGCAGGCCGGTGACGCCCGGGCCGATGTCCATGGTGATGTCGTTGACGGCGACGACGTTCCCGAACCAGCGGGAGGTGTTCTCGATGCGAATGGTGCTCACGGGGCGGTCTCCAGGGTCGCTTCGGGTCCGGTGCTCACAGTCCGGCCTTCCGGTAGCGGCGCATCAGCAGCAGGTAACTCACCGCGACGAGACCGATGATGACCGCGATGTAGGCGGCGCCCGCGGCGTCGCCGGGCACCAGGCCGTCGGGGAAGTCGCTGGTCCCGCCGAGGAACTTGGACTGGAAGCCGTCGATCAGGGAGCCGGGCGAGGCCAGTCCGAGCCAGGCCACCGCCTCCGGGCTGCCCTGCTCGGCGGCGATGAACTGCACGGTGGTGACGGCGAAGTAGGGCACCGTCAGCGCGGCGATGATGGCGGCCACGCCGAAGCCGCGGCGCGGGGTGAGGGAGGCGATGAGCAGCGCGAGGGAGGCGTGCAGCAGCGAGAAGACCGCCGCGGCGGCGAGCCCTTCGGCCAGCCCGCGGGTCTGGTCGGCGAAGCCGAGTTCGGCCAGCAGTCCGCCCGCGTACATCAGCAGCAGCGGGAAGCCGGTGAAGACGAACAGCGCGGCGGCCAGCGCGCCCAGCTTGGCGAGCACGTAGTCCCGGTGCGCGACCGGCCGGGAGAAGTACAGCGGCACCGTGTGGAAGCGCAGATCGAGGGAGACCAGCTGCGGGGCCGCCAGGGCGAGGTAGAGGCCGATGACGGGCTGCATGAACAGCGCGTACCGGCTGTACTCGAAGGGCAGTTCGTCGAGGTCGATGGTGACGGCGACCGCGACCATGACGATCGCGGGCAGGCACATCACCGCGAACAGGGCGAACGGCAGGACCTTGGACTTCGCCGACCGGCCCAGGCCGTAGGCGCCGCGCAGGGAGTGGACCAGCAGCGAGCGCCGGGCATAGGAGCGGCCCAGCCGCGGGCCGTCGTAGTGCCGGTAGCCGATGTTGTGGATGCGGGCGTCGGTCCCGCCGCCGCCCGGTGCCCCTGTCGTGTCAGGCCGCATGGGCGCTGCCTCCTTCGAAGACCTCCGCGATGCGGTGCCTGCGCTGTTCCATGCGGACCAGGCCGAGGCCGAGGCCGGCGATGGTGTCGCGGACGGTGTCGTACGTGTCGTCGCCGGTGACCTCGACGAGCAGGACGCGGCCGGGCTGTTCGACGGACAGCCCGGCCTCGGTGAGGGCGGCGCGCACCGCGTGCGCCCCGTCCGGGTGCGCGTCGCTGTCGGTGACCTCGACGGCGAGCGAGGTGGTGGTGCCGGTGAAGCTCGCGATGGCCTCGGAGCGCAGCAGCCGCCCGCCGTCGATGACGACGATGTGGTCGCTGGTGCGCTCCAGTTCGCCCAGCAGGTGGGAGGTCACCAGGACCGAGATGCCGAAGTCGGTGTGGATGCGGCGGATCAGGCCGAGCATGTCGTCGCGGCCGGCCGGGTCCAGGCCGTTGGTGGGCTCGTCCAGCAGGACCAGGCTGGGGTCGTGGACCAGGGCCTGGGCGAGCTTGACGCGCTGCTTCATGCCGGTCGAGTAGCCGCCCATGGGACGGTAGCGCTCCTCGTACAGGCCGACGTGGCGCAGGGTGTCGGCGGTGCGCTCGCGGGCGGCGGTGCGCGGCAGCCCCGACATGCGGGCCATGTGGACGACGAACTCGGTGGCCGAGACGTCCGGCGGCAGGCAGTCGTGCTCGGGCATGTAGCCGACCTGCTCGCGGATGGCCGCGCCCTCGCGGGCACTGTCCTTGCCGAGCACCGAGGCGGTGCCCTCGCTGGCCGGGGCGAGCCCCAGCAGAATCTTGATCAGGGTGGACTTGCCGGCTCCGTTGGCCCCCACCAGACCGGTCACTCCCGGTCCGATGTCCACGGTCAGCCGGTCGAGCGCGGTGACCCTCGGGTACCGCTTGCTGAGTTTCTCGGTCTGAATGACGCTCACGGAGAGCAACGCTAGTGGGAACGGGTGGCCGGGGTCGTCCCCCTGGGGTACCGCAGGCCGTCATCCTCCGGTCGCGCCCTCCCCTAGGTGGTCTCCTGCCGGGGTCGCGGACGTCCCGGGGGCGGACCCCGAGGTTACGGGGCGTGGGGCCTTGACGGGAGCCGGAAGGAGGGCAGGATCGGACCCTGGGGCTACCGGCCGGTAGCCCGGAGTGGAGGACGGCATGGCCAAGGCCGCGGACGGCCCCGGACGCGAGCGCGTGGTGCGCTCCGGCGAGCCGGGCGAGGGCGTCGACCTGTGTGTGACGGAGTACGGCGACCGGTCCCGCCCCACCGTGCTGCTGCTGCACGGCTACCCGGACAGCAAGGAGGTGTGGAACGAGGTGGCGGCGGCCCTGGCCGGCCGCTTCCACGTGGTGTGCTGCGACACCCGGGGCTGCGGCCGGTCCACCCCGCCGCCGGTACTGCGCGGCGGCTTCACCCTGGACAGGCTCACCGGCGACTTCCTGGCCGTCGCCGACGCGGTGAGCCCCGACGCACCGGTGCACGTCGTCGGGCACGACTGGGGATCGGTGCAGGGCTGGGAGCTGGCCACCTCGGACCGGACCAGGGGGCGGATCGCCTCCTTCACCTCCATGTCGGGCCCGTCCCTCGACCACTTCGGGCTGTGGATCAGGGAGCGGCTGGCCCGGCCCCGCCCGCGCGGCCTGGCGCAGGTGCTCGGCCAGGGCGTCCGCTCCTGGTACATCGGCGTGCTGCGGACGCCGCGCCTGCCCGAACTGGCCTGGCACGGGCCGCTGAGGAAGCTGTGGCCGGCGCTGCTGCGCCGGATGGAGAAGCTGCCCGCCGACGGCTACCCGACGGCGTCGCTGCCGCGGGACGCCGCGCACGGTGCCTGGCTCTACCGGGACAACATGCCCCGGCTGCGCCGTCCCCGCACGGACGCGTTCGCGCACGTCCCGGTCCAGCTCATCGTCCCCACCGGGGACTTCTTCCTGAGCGAGGGGCTGTACGAGGACATCGGGCGCTGGGTACCGCACCTGGAGTACCGGCGGCTGCCTGCCCGGCACTGGATGGTGCGCACCCACCCGCTGCGGACCGCCGCCTGGATCGCGGAGTTCGTCACGGCCCGGGAGGCCGCCGCGGGCCGCTGAGGCGCGCTCCTGGGCCGCGTGGACGGCCCGGGAGTCGTCTACGTGGAAATGCGCAGGCGTGGCCTGTATCTGGATGAGGACGATGACCTCGCAGCCCATAAGCTGAGTTTCGAGTACCTCCGCTCCCAGGCCGCGCCCCTCCCGGCGTCGCGGAAGCTCCTGGACCGCACACGACAGGAGTTCCACCGATGACCGCACAGCCTCGCCCGGCCGCCGCCACGCTGACCGCCGCGCGGTGGATCACGTCGTCCTACAGTGCCGGGGGCAACGAGTGCGTGTCGGTGGCCTCCCTCGGCACCTGGGCCGGCATCCGGGACTCAATGAACCCGACCGGTCCCGCCCTGCTCGTACCGGCCGACGCCTTTTCCGCTTTCCTCGCCTACGCCCGCACCGAGGACAGCTGAGACATCGGCACCCGATGAGGGGCCCTCGCGGGCGACCTGGCCAGGTCGCCCCTGGCCAGATCGGCGTGTCGGCGCGTGTGAAGGCAGTGGGCGCGCGCCTGTTTCGGTTACGCGGCAACTAGGCTCTGGGCTATGAGTTTGCGCCTGAGTACCGTGATCCTGCCGTACCGCCGCTGGCACGATGGCGGTCGTGCGGCGTGGGAGCGGGCGGAGGAGCTGGGCTTCCACGCCGCCTACACCTACGATCACCTCTCCTGGCGGAGCTTCCGGGACGGGCCGTGGTTCGGTGCTGTTCCCACCCTTACCGCCGCCGCGGCCGTCACCGAGCGCATGCGACTGGGAACCCTCGTTGCGTCGCCCAATTTCCGGCACCCTGTCACGCTCGCCAAGGAGCTGATCTCGCTGGACGACGTCTCCGGCGGCCGGGTCACGCTCGGTATCGGCGCCGGGGGCACCGGCTTCGATGCCACCGCACTCGGGCGGGAGCCCTGGACGCCGCAGGAGCGCGCCGATCGGTTCGCCGAGTTCGTGCTTCTGCTCGACCGCCTGCTGACCGAGGACGGTACCAACGGGGTCTCGTATGCCGGCGACTACTACTCGGCCCGTGAGGCGCGCAACATTCCCGGTTGCGTTCAGCGTCCCAGGATGCCGTTCGCTGTCGCCGCCAACGGTCCGCGAGGACTCCGGCTCGCCGCCCGGTACGGGCAGGCGTGGGTGACGACCGGCGACCCCAGGACGAATGCGGCGGGTACACCCGAGCAGTCGCGTGTGGCGCTGCGCGATCAGGTCGAGAAGCTCGGCAAGGCGTGCGTCAACGTCGGTCGCGACGCGGACGACGTGCACAAGATTCTCCTCACCGGATTCACCCCGGAGCGCAGCCGTCCGCTGGAATCCCTCGACGCCTTCGTCGACTTCGCCGGCAAGCACCAGGAACTCGGATTCAGCGAGATCGTCCTCCACTGGCCGATCCCGGACTCGGACTTCGCCGCGGACGAGGCCGTCTTCGAGCAGATCGCCCTGGAGGCACTCGCCCAGCTCGGGTGAGACGTGGCCACCGTCCGCCGTCCCGTCGAGAGCGGTTCACCAGTACATCGCCGAAGATCTCCAGGCCGCGCTGTCGGAGTTCACCGCCGAGTTAGTAGGGCATGTACTACACTTCCCTCATGGACACGCCTCGCCCCGGCAAGACCCGAGTCACCAGCGTCTCCCTGCGCGCCGAGACCCTGGAGGCGATCCGCGCACGCGCCGGCAAGCAAGGCGTCTCCTCCTATATCGAGGAGGCCGTACAGCGGCAGCTTCAGCGCGAGGCCATTGACGAGTACATCGCCGCCGCTGAAGCGGAGCACGGCCCTGTCGACCCTGCCGAGGTGTCGGACAAGGCCGAGCGCATCCTCGCCCACCACGCCGCCCACCGCAGTGAGTCCGCTCCAGCGGACGCCGCATGAGCGGGACTCTCGTTCTCGACAGCGAGGCGCTCTCCAAGCTCTCCCGTCGGCACCGCGACATGACCGTATGGCTGGACGTCGCCCGCAGATTGGACCTTCTTGTCGTGACGAGCGCCGCCACACTGGTGGAGGCGCGTGACCCGAAGGTGCCGCAGGCGGCGTTCGACCATGCCGTTTCCCTGGCCAAGGTGCGTCCCGTTACGGAGGAGATCGCACGTGCCGCAAGCGGACTGCTGGCCGCAGCAGGGCTGCACGGCCACAAGTACGCCATCGATGCCATGCTCGCGGCCACGGCTCACGTGGAGCACGGCGATGTCACTGTCATCACGTGCGACACGGACGACCTGCGCCGGCTGTGCCACCCACGGATCGCTGTCGAGCCGATCTGAGCGCCCACTCGGCCTTTCCCGCCCCCTCGCCGCGTTTCCGCAGGTCAGGCTGCGATGGGCGAAGAAGGCTTGACTGAGGTGACCAGCGCGCCCAGGCGCAGCCGGTCGGTGACGGCGGCCGCGGCGGTCAGCGTGGGCAGGGCACCGAACCAGGGGACGTCCCGGAAGCTCCGCCACGACCGGTGGTTGTAGGTGTACGTGGCATGGAAGCCGAGCCCCTCGGCGCGCTGCCAGACCTCGCGGCCGCCCTCCGGCCAGCGGCGGACGGGCGGGATCGCGGTGGACAGCCACAGGGGGAGCGCGGGAGAGACAGCCATGGTGGACGAGCGCAGGCCCTCCCCCGCCCCGGCAGGTCACGGAGTGCGAAGACGGCCCGTGCACCCGCCGGGGTTCTCTCCGGGAGACCACCGCCGGAAGTTGGCTCATACGGGCGGCACCCCGCACGCATGTGCACGCATATGCGTGATGATGGAGGGGTGACCTCTTCCGGAACTCCGCGTCCTCGGCTGATCGCCACCGATCTCGACGGCACCCTGCTGCGGCACGACAAGACCGTTTCCCCCAGGACCGTGGAGGCGCTGGCCGCCGCCGAGGAGGCCGGGATCGAGGTCATCTTCGTGACCGGCAGGCCCGCCCGCTGGATGGACGTGGTCAGCGAGCACGTGCACGGTCACGGACTGGCCATCTGCGGGAACGGCGCCACAGTGGTGGACCTGCACCGGGGCAGCGAGCTGGTGGAGGTGCGCCCGCTGCCACTGGAGGACGCCACGGCCGTGGTGGGCCGGATGCAGCTCGCGGTGCCGGGGGTGAGCTTCGCGGTGGAGCGCACCACGGGCTTCCACCACGACCCGGCCTATCCCCCGCTCCACATGGACCCGGCCGTCGAGGTGGCCCCGGTGGAGAAGCTGCTGGACGCGGGCATGACCGGCGAGGCGGGCCCGATCGTGAAGCTGCTGGCCCACCACGGCGAGCTGGGCCCGGACGACTTCCTGTCGCTGGGGCGGGACACGGCGGGCGCGCACGCGGAGTTCACCCGCTCCAGCCCCACCGCGCTGCTGGAGATCAGCGGCCGGGGCGTCAGCAAGGCCAGCACGCTGGCGCGGCGGTGCGCGCGGCAGGGCATCCGGCCGGAGGAGGTCGTGGCGTTCGGGGACATGCCCAACGATCTGGAGATGCTCGGCTGGGCCGGGACCTCCTACGCCATGGCCAACGCCCACCCGGCGGTGCTGGCGGCCACCGGCCGGCGCACCGCCTCCAACGAGGAGGACGGCGTGGCGGTCGTCATCGAGCGGCTGCTGGCGGGCTGAGCGCGCCGAAGCCGGACGGTCCCGGGCCGGTGCTGCGCTTCCGGGCGGGTCAGTCCGGCCGGTCGGCCTGCCCGTCGGCCGGGTCGGTGAACTTCGGGCTGCTGAACCCCGGGTTGCCGTAGCCGGGACCGGCGGTCCGCTCGCGGCCCTCGTCGGGGCTGGTGAAATCGGGGCTTTCGTACTTCGGGTTCCCGTACCGGGGACCGGGCGCACGCTCGCCGCGGCCCTCGTTGGGGCTCGTGTACTCAGGACTCTTGTACTCAGGGCTCTGGTACTTCGGGTTGCCGTACCGGGGGCCGGCGGTCCGCTCCCCGCGGCCCTCGTTCGGACTGCTGAAGTCAGGGCTGGAGAAGCGCAGCCGCGGGGTGCGGCTGTCGCCCGGCAGGCGGTGCGCCGGTGCTCCGGTGGGCTCGGCCTCCCGGAGGGTGGCCGCGGCGTCGCGCAGGAACGGGTTGATGCCCCGCTCCAGCAGGACGCGCCGCCACTGCTCGTGGGCCCGGGCGACGTCGTCGGCGGGCGGCCGGGAGCCGTGCGGGCGGCCGTCCCGGATGGTGGTGGCGTCGTGGCGCAGCGCGGTGACCAGCAGTTCGACGGTGCCGATGAGCAGGCCGACGGCGGCCAGCGCGGCGAAGACCCAGCCGGCGGTGCGCATCGGGGCGGCCACGGCGGGCTCGGGCCCGGCCAGCCGCAGCCCGTAGCCGAACGCCAGGAAGACGACCGCGGCCGTCCCGGCGAGGATCGGCGCGAGCACGGAGAGCACGGCGGCCAGCCCGGCTCCGGTGCGCTCCTCGTTGCCGTCTGTCCCCTCGGCGGCGGTGGTGCCCCGCGGTGACGCGGACCGGCCGGAGACCGGTGCCGCGGGCTCGCGCAGCCGGGAGCGCAGTTCGACGAAGCGCCGGTACTCGTCGGCGGCGCGCGGGGCGATGTCGTCGATCGCCTCCATCGCCATGGAACGCAGCCGCCCGGTGTCGGGCAGGGCGCCGCTCTCCCGCTCCGCGGTGTGCCGCGCGGTGCGCAGCGCCTTGTCGAGGATCCGCTCGAACTCGGTACGGTCCTCCGGCAACAAGTGATCAGCGCTGTTCATCTGCGTCCCCAGATGCTCCGAGGGCCTGCGTGCCGACCGGGCGGCCGGGATGTGGTGTGGCGGGGAGAGCTACGGGCAGAAACGATGGTAGAGCGCATCGGCGGCCGCGGCACAGTGACGTGCCGGAATATATCTGCGTTTCCCGCCCGTTGCGACCGGTTTTCCTTCTCCGGCCGGTGAGAGCGCGGGATCCTTTCCGGCGGGCCGGGGTCTCACGGGGAGGTTTCCGGTATTCCGTCACGCGGTCAGCGGAAGCCTCGCCACCAGCAGCTTTCCGGCCATGGTGACTCCGCCGTCCATGGCGATGGCCAGCGAGTCGGCGTAGACGTGCGGTCCGTCGACACGCGGGGCACCCGTCCCGTCCTCGCCGTCCGCGTCGGCCTCCACGACTCCTTCACCGGTGAGATACGGAATGGGGCTGTGGCCGTGCACGATCTGCCGGCCGCCGTAGGTGGCCAGCAGTTCCCGGGCGGCCTTCGGGCCGCCCTCGTCGCGGAACGCGAAGCGCTTGGTGAATTTCCTGAAGAGTTCCCAGGTCTCGTCGGCGTCGCTGCGCTGGAGCGCCAGTTTGATGGCCTCGTTGACGTCGTCGACCGTGCTGCCGTAGTCGAGATAGGCGGTGGTGTCGGAATGCAGCAGCAGGTACCCGTCGGCCACCGCCATGGAGTCCAGCCTGGCCATCCACTGGATGTGGTGGTCCCTCAGCCGTTCCATGTCGGTGCGCTGGCCGCCGTTGAGCATCCAGGCGGCCTGGAAGGAGGCGGTGCCCGCGCCGGAGTCCACCGGCGTGTCGCCGAACCGGCTGGCGCCCAGCAGCAGCAGTTCGTGGTTCCCCAGCAGCGCCTTGCAGTAGCCGCCGGCCGCGGCGGCCTCGGCGGACAGCCGCATCACCAGGTCGATGACCCCGACGCCGTCGGGGCCGCGGTCGGTGAAGTCGCCCAGGAACCACAGCCGGGCGTTGCCCGCGGCCCAGCGGTCCTCGGCGTCGGTGAGCCCGGCCTCGCGCAGCGCGGCACGCAGTTCGTCCAGGTAGCCGTGCACGTCACCGGCGACGTAGAGCGGCCCGGTGCCCTCGATCACGGGAAGGTCGGGAAGGGTGGGGGTATAGCCGTCGGGCACCGGAGGGACGGCGGGTCCGCCCGCGTTCCCGCCCTGCCGCCACACGTCGGGTCCCTCGCCGGCCCCCTGAGTCATCGACCCCTCCACCACTGTGCCGCCTTCACCTGCCGGCCCTGCCAGGTCGGCGGGGGTCCGGTGCCACGGCCCATCATAGGAATCCCGGTGGCCCGGTGTGAGGTACCCGGGGCCGTCGGATGCGCGGTGGCGTCCGGTGAAGCTGTCGTGCACCGCCATCCTGCCCGAAACTACAGCCCGTCAGCGGGCGGACGGCGCGGCGCGTTCACCGTCGTCCGGCGGATCCGGCGCCGGGAGGAGGCGCGCACGATCAGTTCGGTGGGCATCAGCCGGTGCGTGCCGCCGGGGTCCGGGCCGCCCTCGATGGCGTCGATCAGCAGGTGGACGACGGTGGTGCCGATGCGGCCCGGCTTGAGCGAGAGCGTGGTGACGGGCGGTTCGGTGCCGGCGTAGACGGTGGACTCGCTGCAGCACACCAGGAGCAGGTCCTCCGGGACCCGCAGCCCGTAGCGGCGGGCGGCGGCCAGCAGGTCGGTGCCGTTGGGGTCGAACAGCCCGTAGACGGCGTCGGGCCGGTCGGGGCGGGCCAGCAGCCGGTCGGCGGCCACCGCCCCGGCGCACGGGTCGTGGGCCGGGTAGCTCTCGCGGACCGGCTCCTGCCCGGCCCGTTCGCACCAGCGCAGGTATGCGGTGGTGGACAGTCGCGTGTAGGTGTCGGTGCTGGTGCCGGTCAGCAGGCCGATGCGGCGGGCTCCCGCCTCCGCGAGGTGGTCCAGCAGGCCGGTGACGGCGGCCTCGTGGTCGTTGTCGACCCATGCGGTGACGGGCAGCCCGGGTCCGGGCCTGCCGTCGGAGACGACCGGGATGCCCTGCCGGACGAGTTCGGCGACCACCGGGTCGTGGTCGGCGGGGTCGATGACCACGGTGCCGTCGAGGGCGACGTTGGACCACACGTCGAAGTCCCGGTGCCGGGAGGCGGCCGGAAGGATGACCAGCGCGTAGCCGCGGGCCAGGGCCGCCGAGGTGGCGGCCCTGGCCATCTCGGCGAAGTAGGCGAACTCGGTGAAGGTGAAGGGCTCCTCGCCGTAGGTGGTGACGGTGAGGCCGAGCAGGCCGGACTTCCCGGTGCGCAGCGTGCGGGCGGCGGCGGAGGGGCGGTAGCCGAGCCGGTCTGCGACGGAGCGCACGTGGCTGCGGGTGGCGTCGGGCAGGCGGCCCTTGCCGTTGAGGGCGTCGGAGACAGTCGTGATCGAGACACCGGCCGCGGCTGCGACGTCGCGGATGCCCGCGCGTCCTCCGGGCCGGCGTCCGGCCGACCGGCCCACCTGATGTTTCGCTGCTGTCATGGCGACCCGATGGTAGGCGCGGGAGAGCGGCTCCGCCGTCCGGCCGGGGCCGCCGGCGGACGCGTCCCGCGCGTCCGCCGGACGGCCGGCGGGGCCCGCGAGGCGGGTGCCGTGCCTGGTCACCGGCCCGGCCGCGCGCGCGGCGGCGCTCCGGCCGACGGCTCGGCGGGCCGCTTCCGGCTCTGCCGGGCTCATCCTTTCGAGCGAGGCGCGCCAAGGCGCTCGCCACCGGCGCGTCCGCGTGACGAACGCTCCGGCCGGTGTCCGGCATGAGGTCGCTCACGAGGTGCGGCCGGGGGATTCGCCTGGCGGCTCTTTCCTCATAAAGTGTGGAGGATGAGGCCGACATCTTCCCAGGAGCCCACGGGACCGAGGCTGCGCCCGGCGCTGGAGGGCATCCCCAGCTACCGCCCCGGACGCCCCGCCGCCCCGGGTTCGGTGGCGTACAAGCTCTCCTCCAACGAGAACCCCTATCCGCCGCTGCCGGGGGTGATGGAGGCCGCCACCGCCGCCGCGGCCTCCTTCAACCGCTACCCGGACATGATGTGCTCCGCTCTGCTCACCGCACTGTCCGAGCGCTTCTCGGTGCCGGTGACGCACCTGGCGACCGGCACCGGCTCGGTGGGGATCGCCCAGTCGCTGGTGCAGTCCACCGCGGGGCCCGGCGACGAGGTGATGTACGCCTGGCGGTCGTTCGAGGCCTATCCGATCATCACCCGGATCGCCGGTGCGACGCCGGTGGAGGTCCCGCTGACTCCGGGCGAGGAGCACGACCTGGACGCGATGGCGGAGGCGGTGACCGGACGGACCCGGCTGATCTTCGTCTGCACCCCCAACAACCCCACCGGGACCGCCATCGCCCGGCCCGCCCTGGAGCGCTTCCTGGACCGGGTGCCCTCCGACGTCCTGGTGGTGCTGGACGAGGCGTACCGGGAGTTCGTCCGCGACGAGCGGGTCCCCGACGGCCTGGAGATCTACCGGGACCGGCCCAATGTGTGCGTGCTGCGCACGTTCTCGAAGGCCTACGGGCTGGCCGGGCTGCGGGTGGGGTTCGCGGCGGCGCACGAGCCGGTGGCGGCGGCGCTGCGCAAGACGGCCGTGCCGTTCGGGGTCAGCCAGATCGCGCAGGACGCCGCGATCGCCTCGCTGCGCGGCGAGGAGGCGCTGCTGGAGCGGGTCGCGGCACTGGTGGCCGAGCGCTCCCGGGTCCGCTCGGAGCTGCTGGAGCAGGGCTGGACGGTGCCGCCGACGGAGGCGAACTTCGTGTGGCTGCGGCTGGGTGAGGACACCGAGGAGTTCGCCGCGGCGTGTTCGGCGGCCGGCGCCGTGGTCCGCCCGTTCCCCGGCGAGGGGGCGCGGGTCACCATCGGTGAGCGCGAGGCGAACGATCTGTTCCTGAAGGCGGCCGCCGGGTTCCGCAAGGGACGGTAGTCCCGGGCAGGGGGCCGGCCGGCCCTCTCCTGCGGTCCGCCCGGGCCCGGAGTCCGGGTCCGCCCGGCCCTGCTGTGCCTCCCGCGGGGTGCGTGAGCATGCTCACGCACCCCGCGGCTGTTTTCCGGGTGCGCCTGAGCGATAATCGCTTGTGAACGTATTCACATTCACAAGCTGGGGTCTCCTCCCTGGAACAAGGCGGCCCTGTGAACGGTGAAGGAGAGGCACGACCGTGGATCTAGCACTGGCGCCGGAAACGCTGGCGCGGTGGCAGTTCGGCATCACCACCGTCTACCACTTCCTCTTCGTCCCCCTGACGATCTCCCTGGCCGCGCTGGTCGCCGGGCTGCAGACCGCGTGGGTGAGGACCGGCAAGGACAAGTACCTCAGAGCCACCAAGTTCTGGGGAAAGCTTTTCCTGATCAATATCGCCATGGGTGTCGTCACCGGCATCCTGCAGGAGTTCCAGTTCGGCATGAACTGGTCCGACTACTCCCGCTTCGTCGGTGACGTCTTCGGCGCCCCGCTGGCCTTCGAGGCCCTGATCGCCTTCTTCTTCGAGTCCACCTTCATCGGACTGTGGATCTTCGGCTGGGACAAGCTGCCCAAGAAGATCCACCTGGCCACCATCTGGATGGTCGCGGTCGGCACGGTCCTGTCCGCCTACTTCATCCTGGCCGCCAACTCCTGGATGCAGCACCCGGTCGGCTACCGCATCAACGAGGAGTCCGGCCGCGCCGAACTCACCGACTTCCTGCTGGTCCTGACCCAGAACACGGCCGTCGCCCAGTTCTTCCACACCATCTTCGCCGCGTTCCTCACCGGTGGCGCCTTCATGGTCGGCATCGCCGCCTACCACCTGATCCGCCGGCAGCACATCCCGGTGATGCGCACCTCGCTGCGCCTGGGCCTGATCACCATGGTGGTCGCCGGGCTGCTCACCGCCGTCAGCGGCGACCGGCTCGGCAAGATCATGTACGAGCAGCAGCCGATGAAGATGGCCGCCGCCGAGGCGCTGTGGGACACCGAGGGCCCGGCCCCGTTCTCCCTGTTCGCCTACGGGGACGTGGACGCCGGTCACAACAAGGTCGCCATCGAGATCCCCGGCCTCCTCTCCTTCCTCGCGCACGACGACTTCTCCTCCGAGGTCCCCGGCATCAACGACACCAACGAGGCACTCCAGGAGCAGTTCGGCCCCGGCGACTACCGGCCCAACATCCCGGTCACCTACTGGAGCTTCCGCTGGATGATCGGCTTCGGCATGGCCTCGCTGGCCATCGGCGCCGCCGGCCTGTGGCTCACCCGGCGCCGGCTGTGGATCGACGAGCGCCTGCGCACCGGCGAGGAGCAGGTCCCCCGGCTGGCCCTGACCCGCGCCCGCGAGCTGGGCCCCGGCCTGACCCGCTGGTACTGGAAGGGCGCCCTGCTCACCATGGGCTTCCCGCTGATCGCCAACTCCTGGGGCTGGATCTTCACCGAGATGGGCCGCCAGCCGTGGGTGGTCTACGGCCTGCTGCCCACCTCGGCCGGTGTCTCCCCCGGCGTCTCGCAGGGCGAGGTCATCACCTCCATGACGATCTTCACCCTGCTGTACGCACTGCTCGCCGTCATCGAGGTCAAGCTGCTGGTCACCTACGTCAAGGCCGGGCCGCCGGAGCTCACCGACGCCGACCGCAACCCGCCCACCAGGATCGGCGGCCACGACAAGGACCCCGACCGGCCGATGGCCTTCTCCTACTGACGGCCCCGAGGAGCAACTCCGATGGAACTCACCACCGTCTGGTTCATCCTGATCGCCGTCCTGTGGACCGGCTACTTCTTCCTGGAAGGCTTCGACTTCGGGATCGGCGTGCTCACCCGCACGCTCGCCCGCGACCGCAAGGAGCGCCGGGTCCTGATCAACACGATCGGCCCGGTCTGGGACGGCAACGAGGTCTGGCTGCTCACCGCCGGCGGCGCCACCTTCGCCGCGTTCCCCGAGTGGTACGCCACCTTGTTCTCCGGCTTCTACCTGCCGCTGCTGATCATCCTGATCTGCCTGATCGTGCGCGGCGTGGCCTTCGAGTACCGCGCCAAGCGCAGCGACGAACGGTGGCAGCGCAACTGGGAGCACGCCATCTTCTGGACCTCCCTGCTGCCCGCGTTCCTGTGGGGCGTGGCCTTCGCCAACCTGGTGCGCGGCGTGCCGATCGGCCCCGACAAGGAGTACGCCGGCAACCTGTTCGACCTGCTGAACCCGTACGCGCTGCTCGGCGGCGTCTTCACCCTGCTGCTGTTCACCTTCCACGGCGCGGTGTTCGCCGCGCTGAAGACGGTCGGCGAGATCCGCACCCGGGCGCGGGTGCAGGCGCTCCGGCTCGGCGCGGCCACCGCGGCGGCCGGCGGCGGCTTCCTGCTGTGGACCCAGGCGGAGGCGGGGAACGCCCCCAGCCTGCTGGCCTCCGCGGCGGTCGTCGTCCTGTTCGCCGCGGCCCTGCGGGCGATCTCCCTGGGCCGCGAGGGCTGGTCCTTCGCGTTCTCCGGGGCGGTCATCGCCGCCACCGTCGCGGTGTACTTCCTGTCTCTGTTCCCGGACGTCATGCCCTCCTCGCTGGACCCGGCCTGGAGCCTGACCACCGAGAACGCCGCGTCCAGCCCCTACACCCTGACGATCATGACCTGGTGCGCGGCACTGGCCACCCCGGTGGTGCTGCTCTACCAGGGCTGGACCTACTGGGTGTTCCGCAAGCGCATCGGCACCCAGCACATCGCCGACGCCCACACCCCCGACGCACCGCCCGCCGGCGGCCAGTCCCCGGCCGGCACCGCCGCGCCATGACCCCCCGCCCCCGTCCGATCGGGAGAACGGCACCATGAAGCCCGTCGACCCGCGTCTGCTCGGCTACGCCCGCGCCACCCGCGGTTTCCTCGTCGCGACCGTGGTGCTGGGCCTGGCCGGCGCCGGCCTGGTCATCGCCCAGGCCATGCTGATCGCCGAACTGGTGGTCGGCGCGTTCCGGCACGGCGCGGCCCCCGGCGACCTGACCCGGGCGCTGCTGCTGCTCGCGGCGACCGCGCTGGGCCGCGCCCTGGTGGCCTACCTCACCGAACTGGCCGCGCACCGGGCGGGGGCGGCCGCCAAGTCCGAGCTGCGGACGCGCCTTGTGGAGCACGCCACCGCGCTGGGGCCGGGCTGGCTGGGCGAGCAGCGCACCGGCGAGCTCACCGCGCTGGCCACCCGCGGCGTGGACGCCCTGGACGGCTACTTCGCCCGCTACCTCCCGCAGCTCGGTCTCGCGGTGGTGGTCCCGGTCGCGGTGCTGGCCAGGATCGTCACCGACGACTGGATCTCGGCGCTGACGATCGTGCTCACGCTGCCGCTGATCCCCGTCTTCATGATGCTGATCGGCTGGGCCACCCAGGCGCACATGGACCGCCAGTGGCGGCAGCTCTCCCGGCTCGCCGGGCACTTCCTCGACGTGGTCGCCGGGCTGCCCACTCTCAAGGTCTTCGGCCGCGCCAAGGTCCAGGCCGACAACATCCGGGCCATCACCGACGACTACCGGCGCACCACCCTGCGCACCCTGCGCATCGCCTTCCTGTCCTCGTTCGCCCTGGAACTGCTGGCCACCATCTCGGTGGCACTGGTGGCGGTCGGGGTCGGGATGCGGCTGGTGCACGGCCAGCTCGACCTCTACACCGCGCTCGTCGTCCTCATCCTCGCCCCCGAGGCGTACCTGCCGCTGCGCCAGGTCGGCGCCCAGTACCACGCCGCCGCCGAGGGACTGGCCGCCGCCGAGGAGGTCTTCGAGGTACTGGAGACCGCCGCGCCGCCGGCCGGCACCGAGCCCGCCCCGGCCGCCGCGTCGTCGGACATCACCCTGACCGGGCTGAGGGTGCGCCACCCCGGCCGGGAGACCGACTCGCTGCCGCCGACCACCCTCACCCTGGCGCCCGGCGAGACGGTGGCGCTCACCGGCCCGTCCGGCAGCGGCAAGACCACCCTGCTGCACGCCCTGCTCGGCTTCGTCCGGCCGGACTCCGGGCAGATCACGGTGGGCGGCAGGCCGCTGTCCGGGCTGGACCCGGCGAGCTGGCACCGGCAGATCGCCTGGGTGCCCCAGCACGCGCACCTGTTCGCCGGCACGGTCGCCGACAACGTGCGGCCGGCCCGCCCGGACGCCACCGACGCCGAGGTGGCCGCCGCGCTGCGCGACGCCGCCGCGCACGACCTGGACCCGCGGCGGCTGCTCGGCGAGGCGGGCGAGGGTCTGTCCGCCGGGCAGCGCCGCCGCATCGCGCTGGCCCGCGCGTTCCTCGCCGACCGCCCGGTGCTGCTGCTCGACGAACCGACGGCCGCGCTGGACGGCGCGACCGAGGCGGACGTGGCGGCGGCCGTGCGGCGGCTGGCCCGCGGACGCACGGTGCTGCTGGTGACCCACCGCCCGGCGCTGCTGGCCGCGGCCGACCGGGTGGTGGCGCTGGCCCCGCCGCCCGAGGGCGCTCCCGCGGCCCCGCGCCCGGCCCCGCCCGTGCCCGTACCCGCCGG
>NZ_BAAAMJ010000053.1:0-2755 GCF_039529215.1 Streptomyces sodiiphilus
CTGCCGACCTACGCCTTCCAGCGCCACCGCTACTGGCTGGAGGGTGACGCCCAGCCGGCGCCGCCCGCAGCCGGTCCGGAGGACACGGAGTTCTGGGCCGCCGTGGAACGCGAGGACCCGGACGCCCTGGCCGCCACCCTGGGACTGGAGCCGGGCGGGACCACACAGTCCTCGCTCGGTGCGGTGCTGCCCGCCCTGTCCGCCTGGCGCCGCCGGCGCCGGGAGGAGACCACTCAGGACTCCTGGCGCTACCACGTCACCTGGAAGCCCGTGGGCGACACTCTGCTTTCTCCCCACACCTCGTCGCTGTCCGGGCACACGTGGCTGATCGCCGCCCCCGCGGGGCTTGTCGAGGCGGAGCAGTGCGCAGCGGCTCTGCAAGCCCACGGAGCCCGGACCGTGCGACTGGACCTCACCGCGGCCGACGCGCCCCGGGAACAGCTCACTCGCCGTCTCCTGGAGGCCACCGCCGAAACCCCGGCGACCGGCGTACTGTCGCTGCTCGCCCTCGACGAGCGGCCGTTCGCGCAGGACAGCGCGCAACCGCTCGGACTGGTACTCAACACAGCCCTGCTGCAGGCGCTCGCCGACTGCGGCGCCGACATTCCGGTGTGGTTCGCCACCCGCGGAGCGGCAGCCGTCACCGCGACCGAGGGCGTCGTACACCCGCTGCAGGCTCTGAGCTGGGGGCTCGGCCGGATCGTCGAGGCGGAGTATCCACAGCGCTGGGGCGGGCTCGTCGATCTGCCCGGCACCCTCGACCAGCGTGCCACCGACCGCCTGTGCGGCATCCTCTCGGGCCTGGCCGGCGACGGAGAGAACCAGCTCGCGCTCCGCGGCACCGGTGTGCTCGGGCGCCGGCTGGTCCGGGCCATCGCCCGTCCCGGCGCCGACCGGGACCCGTGGACGCCGCAGGGCACCGTCCTGGTCACCGGGGGCACCGGTGGTCTGGGGGCCCATGTGGCGCGCTGGCTTGCGGACGGCGGAGCCGACCATCTCGTTCTCACCAGCCGCCGCGGCCCGGAGGCGCCCGGTGCGCAGGAACTCGCGTCAGAGCTGCGGGACTCGGGAGTCAGAATCACGCTGGAGGCATGTGACGCTGCCGACCGCGACGCGCTGGCCGCTCTCCTGGAGCGGATCGAGGCGCAGGGCGACTCTCTCCGAGCCGTCGTACACACTGCCGGAGTCCTGGACGACGGGGTGCTCGACACTCTCACCCCGGACCGCGCGGCCGCCGTGCTCCGCCCCAAGGTGGACGCCACCCTCAACCTTCACGAACTCACCGCCGGACTCGGGCTCGACGCGTTCGTGCTGTTCTCCTCCTTCGCGGGAACCGTCGGCGGTCCCGGGCAGGGCAGCTACGCGGCGGCCAACGCCTTTCTCGACGCGTTCGCCCAGCAGCGTCGTGCCGAAGGGCAGGCGGCCACATCCGTCGCCTGGGGCCCTTGGTCCGGGGGCGGTCTGGTCGACGACGCCGTTCAGGAGCGGCTGCGCGGCAACGGAATGCCCGCGATGGCTCCGCAGGCGGCAACTGCTGCTCTGCAGCGAGCCCTCGATGAGAACGATGCGTACGTCGCCGTCGCGGACATCGACTGGGGACGGCTTGTCGAGTCCTCGCCGAACCTGCGCTCGGCGCCGGTAATCAGCGAGATCCCCGAGGTTCGTACGGCATCCGCAGCGGGCACGCACACCGGTGCGTCCGGCCCGGAGGGAACCGGCCCCCTCGCGCAGCGCCTCGCGGCGCTGCCCCGGGACGAGGCGGAGGCAGCCCTCACCGCGGTGGTCAGCACCGAGGTGGCGGCGGCGCTCGGCTACCCCGGTCCCGAGAGCGTGGAACCCGGACGCGCGTTCCGTGAGCTGGGCTTCGACTCTCTCACCGCGGTGGATCTGCGCAACCGTCTGGGATCGGCCACGGGTACCCGGCTGCCCGTCACCCTCGTCTTCGACTACCCCACGGTGACCGCGCTGTCCCGGTTCCTGCTGACCGAACTCGTCGGTGAGAACCCGGAGGCCGCAGGCGCAGCGGTGGCGGTCCCGGTGGCCGCGGGCGCCGGCGAGGATCCGGTCGCCATCGTGGCCATGTCCTGCCGCTTCCCCGGAGGGGTGCGCACGCCCGAGGAGCTGTGGCGGCTCCTGGAGGAGGGCCGGGACGTGATCTCGGACTTCCCGGACAACCGGGGCTGGGACATCGAGGGCTGCTATGACCCCGACGCGGACAAGCCCGGCACTTTCTACGCGAGGGGCGGTGGCTTCCTCTACGACGCGGACCACTTCGACCCGGCGTTCTTCGGCATCTCCCCGCGTGAGGCCCTGGCCATCGACCCTCAGCAGCGGCTGCTGCTGGAGACGGCCTGGGAGGCCTTCGAGCGTGCCGGAATAGACCCGGAAACCGTCAAGGGGACCCCGGCCGGCGTGTTCCTCGGCGCCAGTTACAACGACTACGGTTCCCGCTTCCAGCGGGCCCCCGAGGAGTTCGAGGGATACCTGGCCACCGGTAGTGCGAGCAGCGTCGCCTCCGGCCGGATCTCCTACACGTTCGGCCTGGAAGGTCCTGCAGTCACCATCGACACGGCGTGTTCCTCCTCTCTTGTGGCCATGCACCAGGCGGCGCAGTCGCTGCGGCAGGGGGAGTGTTCGATGGCGCTGGCGGGCGGCGTCGTCGTGATGTCCACCCTGGACACCTTCATCGAATTCTCCCGGCAGCGCGCGATGGCGCCCGACGGGCGTTGCAAGGCGTTCTCCGCCGATGCCGACG
>NZ_BAAAMJ010000054.1:0-69785 GCF_039529215.1 Streptomyces sodiiphilus
ATCGTCCTCCACCACCCCGAAGCCACCTACTTCAACGCCCGCTGACGTACTCCGATCAGGTGAGAGGCCGGGAGATCGCCGGTCAGCCGCAGTACACTGACCGGTCCGGTACTGGCCGTCCGTGCCCCGGAAGGGAAGCACGGGCGGCCTTCCCGTCCTCACGGAGGCAGGTGCACGCGGATGACGAGTACCCCGACCGCTGTCGGCAGGCGGACGCGCACCGGGCCGACGCCGCACGCCGTCCTGCTGGACATGGACGGAACCCTCGTCGACACCGAGGGCGTCTGGTGGGACGCCGAGGTCGAGGTCTTCGCCTCACTCGGACACCACCTGACCGACGAGCACCGTACGGTCGTCGCCGGCGGCCCCATGAGCCGCAGCGCCACGTACCTGATCGATGTCACCGGGGCGGACATCACCCTGGAGGACGTGAGCGTCCTGATCGACGCAGCGTTCCTCAACCGCATCGAGCGGGGGGTGACCCTGATGCCGGGCGCTCGCCGGCTGCTCACCGAACTGGTGGTGCACCGGGTGCCCACCGCCCTGGTCTCGGCATCGCACCGGCCGGTTGTCGAGCGCATGCTGCGGGCCCTGGGGCCGGAGAACTTCGAGATCACGGTGGCCGGGGACGACCTCGCCCGCTCCAAACCGCACCCGGACCCCTACCTCACTGCGGCCGGCCTGCTCGGGGCGGCGCCCTTGCACTGCGTCACAGTGGAGGACACCGCCACCGGAGTGGCCTCCGCGGAGGCAGCCGGCTGCCAGGTCGTGGTCGTGCCTTCGGTCAACCCCATCCGCCCGGCCCCGGGCCGGACGGTCGTCGACTCACTCGAGCAGGTCGACCTGCCCTTCCTGCGCTCCCTGCCCCCACCGCCCTCCCGGACCGCCGGCGCCCTCCGCCCCGCGACGGCATGAGCCGCGGGTGCCGGCGTGGGCCCGCCGTCAGCTCCCGGGGCGCACCAGCCCGCTCTCGTAGGCATAGACGGCGGCCTGGACCCGGTCCCGCAGCTCCAGCTTCGTCAGCACATGCCCCACATGGGTCTTCACCGTCGTCTCGCTGACGAACAGGTCCGCGGCGATCTCCGCGTTCGACAGACCGCGAGCCACCAGCTTCAGAACCTCGACCTCGCGCTCGGTGAGCGTGGCCAGGGAGTCCGGCAGCGACTCCTCGCCGGTGGGGAGCCTGCCCGCGTACTTGTCGAGCAGGCGGCGGGTGATGCTCGGGGCAAGCATCGCCTCTCCCGCCCCCACCACGCGGATGGCCTGCACCAGTTCGGCGGCCGGGGCGTCCTTGAGGAGAAAGCCGCTGGCACCGGCCCGCAGCGCCTCCACCACGTACTCGTCGAGATCGAACGTCGTCAGCACCAGAACCTTCACCGGGCCGTCCTTGGCCGGGCCGGTGATCCGGCGGGTCGCCTCCACGCCGTCCATCCGGGGCATCCGGATGTCCATCAGCACCACATCGGGCTGCAGAGCCCGCACCTGATCCAGAGCCTGCACACCGTCGCCGGCCTCGCCGACCACGGCGATATCCCGCTCGGCCTCCAGGATCATCCGGAAACCGGTGCGGAGCAACGGCTGGTCATCGACCAGCAGAACGCGGATCGGCACGGGCGAATCCTTCCCCGGGGCGGTGGACTCCTCCATTGTCGCTCACGCCGGGGCCGCGCCGGTGTCCGGGCGTTCCCCGGCCGGCTGCGCGCCGGAAGGGCCCGTCGACTGGCCGGGCAGCTCGACGGGGAGCGGCGGCTGCACGGTCAGCGGGTAGGGCGGCGGAGTGCCACCGAACTCCGGACACCGGGCGCGGTGATCGCACCAGTCGCACAGCCTGCTCCGCTTCGGCCGCCAGTCACCGGACTCGGTGGCCCGCGAGATCGCGTCCCACAGGGCGAGCAGCTTGCGCTCCACCGCCAGGAGTTCGGACTCCTGCGGGTCGTAGGTCAGGACGTCTCCGCTGCCCAGATAGACCAGCTGCAGACGGCGGGGCACCCGCCCGCGCAGCCGCCACAGCACCAGGGCGTAGAACTTCATCTGGAACAGCGCGTCCCCCGCGTACTCCGGCCTGGGGGCCTTGCCCGTCTTGTAGTCGACGATGCGCACCTCGCCGGTGGGAGCGATGTCCACCCGGTCGATGACACCGCGCAGCCTCAGCCCCGAGTCGAGCGTCGTCTCCACGAAGAGCTCCCGTTCGGCGGGCTCCAGACGCGAAGGATCCTCCAGACCGAACCACCGCTCGACCAGTGCCTCCGCATCGGCGAGCCACTCCGCCAGCCGCGGGCCCCCGGCCTGTGCCTCCTCCCCGGGAAACAGCTTCGCCAGCTCCGGGCGCCTGGCCAGCAGGCGCTGCCACTCACCGACGACCAGCGACCGCGCCCGCGGCACGCTGCGCTCCTCGGCCGGGACGTCGAACACCCGCTCCAGCACGGCGTGCACCACGGTGCCGCGGGTCGCCGCAGGATTCGGCTCCTCCGGCAGCTTGTCGATCACCCGGAACCGGTAGAGCAGCGGGCACTGCATGAAGTCGGCCGCCCTGGAAGGCGACAAGGACCGGGGAGGCGAGGCGGCGGAGGACCCGTTCATGGGAGGAACCCTACGGCCCGTGACCGACAGATCGGCGCATACCATCGACCGGGGCAGGCACCGCGCACGTGGCCGCGGAGCCCCGGCACCTGCCCGACAGGACCAGTGCGAGGGGAACCGTGCGAGACACCGAAAGCGACCGGCCGCAGCGCCCGAAGAAGGCCGGCGGCGGGCTCCTCATGGGGCGTGTCCTCGGCGTGCCCATCTATGTCGCCCCCAGCTGGTTCCTGGTCGCCGCCCTGATCACCTGGTTCTTCGGCAACCAGCTCGACCGGGTGCTCCCCGAGCTGGGGAACGGCCGCTACCTCGTCTCACTCTTCTTCGCGGTCGCCTTCTACGGCTCGGTACTGGTCCACGAACTCGCCCACACCGTCGCCGCGCTCCGTTTCGGCCTGCCCGTCCGCCGGATCCAGCTGCAGTTCTTCGGTGGCGTCTCGGAGATCGAGAAGGAGTCCCAGACCCCCGGCCGGGAGTTCACCCTCGCCTTCGTGGGCCCGCTGCTCTCGCTCCTGCTGGCCGGTGTCTTCTGGGCCGGACTGCTGGCGGTCGAGGCCGGCACGGTTCCCGGTGTGCTGCTCGCCGGCCTGGCCATCTCCAACCTCATCGTGGCGGTCTTCAACCTGCTGCCCGGCCTCCCGCTGGACGGCGGCCGGATGCTGCGCGCACTGGTCTGGAAGATCTCGGGCGACCCGATGACGGGCACCGTGGCGGCGGCGTGGACCGGCCGGGCCCTGGCCCTGGTGGTGCTCATCGGTCTGCCGCTGGCCACCCACGCCGGAGGGTTCACCGACCGGGACTCCTACACCGGGGCGGACTCGCTCACCGACGCCCTGCTGGCCGCGATCCTCGCCGCCATCATCTGGACCGGCGCGGGCAACAGCCTGCGGGTGGCCAGGCTCCGGCAGCGGCTCCCCGCTCTGCAGGCCCGCCGGCTCACCCGGCGTGCCGTCCCGGTGAGCCCCGAGACCCCGTTGTCGGAGGCGCTGCGCCGGGCCAACGACGCCGGCGCCCGCGCGCTGGTCGTGGTCGACGCCTCGGGGGACCCGGTGTCGCTGGTCCGTGAGGCGGGTATCGCCGAGGTGCCCGAACACCGCCGCCCCTGGGTCCAGGTCAGCACGCTCGCCGAGGATCTCACCGACGGGATGAGGGTCCCCGCGGAGCTGAGCGGCGAGCCGCTGCTGGAACACCTGAGGGCCACCCCCGTCACCGAGTACCTGGTGGTGGAGGAAACGGGCGAAATCTACGGCGTGCTCTCCACCGCCGATGTCGAGCGGGCGTTCGTCGAGGCGATGGCCAAGGACCGCCGGCCTCCCGGGGGACCGGCGGCGGACTGACGCCGGTGCGGAGGGCCCCACTCCCTGGACTAGGCTGGAGCCATGTCCGAACCGACCGGTGCTGCCCGCCGTCGCGGGCCCTTCCAGGTCGGGGACCAGGTACAGCTCACCGACCCCAAGGGCCGCCACTACACCTTCACGCTCGAAGCCGGGAAGAGCTTCCACACCCACAAGGGTGCCTTCCCGCACGACGAGCTGATCGGCGCCCCCGAGGGAACCGTCGTCCGGACCACCGGTAACGTCGCTTATCTCGCGCTGCGCCCCCTGCTCCCCGACTACGTCCTGTCCATGCCGCGTGGCGCCGCCGTGGTCTACCCCAAGGACGCGGGGCAGATCCTGGCCATGGCCGACATCTTCGCCGGTGCCCGGGTGGTCGAGGCCGGCGTCGGCTCCGGCTCGCTCAGCACCTTCCTGCTGCGCGCCATCGGCGACCACGGCATGCTGCACTCCTACGAGCGCCGGGCCGATTTCGCCGACATCGCCCGGCAGAACGTGGAGCGCTACTTCGGCGCCCCGCACCCCGCCTGGCAGCTGACGGTCGGTGACCTCCAGGACAACCTCACCGACACGGACGTGGACCGCGTCATCCTGGACATGCTCGCGCCCTGGGAGTGCCTGGACGCCGTTTCCAAGTCCCTGGTCCCCGGCGGAATCGTGTGCGCCTACGTGGCCACCACGACCCAGCTGGCCCGGACGGTGGAGTCCATCCGTGAGCACGGCACCTTCAACGAGCCGACGGCGTGGGAGACCATGGTGCGGACCTGGCACGTCGAAGGGCTCGCCGTCCGGCCGGACCACCGCATGATCGGCCACACCGGGTTCCTGCTCACGGCCCGCCGCCTGGCCGACGGTGTGGAGCCTCCCCGCCGCCGCCGGAGGCCTGCTCCGGGGGCTTACGGGGAGGACTACACCGGGCCTGGCTCAGGCAGCGGACGCGGCTGACCTTAGCCCCGGGCCGCCCCCCGGCGTTCCGCCCGGGTGTGAGATATGACACGATGCGGGCAACCCCGCTCCCGTTTCGTTCTCACAGGAGTTCCCCCGCGTGCAGCCTCCGGCCGGCCCTGCCCTCCCGCACACCCGAAGCCGCCCCGTCCACTGGGTCGCCACCGCAGCCGTGCTCGCGGCGGTCACCGGCGGTGCCGCGCTGATGCGGCCGCCCGAGGCGGCGGCCGGCCAGCCCGGCCCGGTCGCCGCGGGGCCGGACCCGGCCGCCGCGGAGTACCCCCTGGACTGCGGTCCGCACCCGGTGCTCGTCACCGACCACGTCTTCGTGGACTTCGACGGTGACGGGCGGGCGGAGACGGTCGCGGTGGTCCGCTGCGACGCCGGCAGCGGCACCCCGCCCAGCGGCATGTACGTCCTGGCCCGCCCGGCGGACGCCACTGCCCCGCCCCGGGTGGCGGAGGTCCTGGTGGATCCGGAGGAGGGCATGACCGTCGAGCGGCTCCAGGCGCGCGAAGACGGCGTCTCGGTGCGCCTGCTGGGCTACTCCTCCCCGGAGGTGCCGCGCTGCTGCCCGGATCTCCAACGGGACGTCAGCTGGCACTGGCAGGACGGCCGGCTCTCGGCACCCCGGGCCGCGGCGGTGCCGGCCCCCGCCTGACGGTGAACCGGAGCGCGGTCAGGCGGCGTCCGGCCCGTAGACCTCGGTGCCGTCCGAGACCCGGCGCACATGGATGCAATCCCCCGGGCACTCCTTGGCGGAGGCCACCACATCGGTGAGCAGCGGCAGAGGCACCGGCGCGGTCGCTCCCGGCTCGGTCAGCAGGTCGGCCTCCTCGCCCGCCGGCGCCGGCGGCTTGACGTAGGCCAGGCCGTCGATGTCGAGCTCGAAGACCTCCGGGGCGTACTGCGCGCAGATGCCATCACCCGTGCAGAGGTCCTGGTCGATCCAGACCTCGAGCTCCTCGGTGGCATCGTGCTGGGCGGTCATATTGCCTGCCGTTCCTGTGCGCGTGAAGAAAAGGACTGCTCCCCCGTGGGGGTTGGCCGTCCTCGACCTTACCGCCGGCCGCTTTCCCGCGGGGCGGTGCGGGTATTCCCCTGGCGTGAGGGAGTACGCAAGGGTGAAGATCGGACACACCGCGACCGTCTTTGTGATCTAGGGGTTTCGAACGACACCGGTCCAGGTAGGGTCTGAAAGCGTCCAGCTCCCCTTGGAGGAGGTGAGGACCGTGGCATCCCACGATGACGACAGCAACCGCGGCTTCCACGCCGGTCGGGGGTCCGACGACCCGGCCCGGCAGGTTGCCGATCTTGAGCAGGAGATCACCGTCCTGCGTCGCAAGCTGGCCGACTCTCCGCGGCACACTCGGATTCTCGAGGAGCGGATTGTCGAGCTGCAGACGAATCTCGCCGGCGTCACGGCACAGAACGAGCGCCTCGCGGGCACGCTGCGTGAGGCCCGTGACCAGATCGTGGCCCTCAAGGAGGAGGTCGACCGGCTCGCGCAGCCACCGGCCGGCTTCGGCGTGTTCCTCGAGGCGAACGAGGACGGTACCGCCGATATCTTCACCGGGGGCCGCAAGCTCCGGGTGAACGTCAGCCCGAACCTTGAACTCGGCGAGCTCCGGCGTGGCCAGGAGGTCATGCTCAACGAGGCGCTCAACGTAGTCGAGGCCATGGCCTACGAGCGTGCCGGCGAGATCGTCACGCTCAAGGAGGTCCTGGAGGACGGCGAGCGGGCCCTGGTGGTCGGTCACACCGACGAGGAACGCGTGGTGCGGCTCGCCGAGCCGCTGCTGGACACCACCGTCCGCGCCGGTGACGCCCTGCTGCTGGAACCCAAGTCCGGTTACGTCTACGAAGTCATTCCCAAGAGCGAGGTCGAGGAGCTCGTCCTCGAAGAGGTCCCGGACATCGACTACACGAGGATCGGTGGCCTGGGAGGCCAGATCGAGCTGATCCGCGACGCAGTCGAGCTCCCCTATCTGCACCCCGACCTGTTCCGGGAGCACGAGCTGAGGCCCCCCAAGGGCGTGCTGCTCTACGGTCCGCCGGGATGCGGCAAGACCCTCATCGCCAAGGCGGTCGCCAACTCCCTTGCCAAGAAGGTCGCCGAGGTGACGGGCCAGCCCGCCGGGAAGAGCTTCTTCCTGAACATCAAGGGCCCCGAGCTGCTGAACAAGTACGTCGGGGAGACCGAGCGGCACATCCGGCTGGTCTTCCAGAGGGCCCGGGAGAAGGCGAGCGAGGGGACCCCGGTCATCGTCTTCTTCGACGAGATGGACTCCCTCTTCCGCACGCGTGGCTCGGGTGTCAGCTCGGACGTGGAGAACACGATCGTCCCCCAGCTGCTCTCCGAGATCGACGGCGTGGAGGGCCTCGAGAACGTCATCGTCATCGGTGCCTCGAACCGTGAGGACATGATCGACCCCGCGATCCTGAGGCCCGGCCGGCTCGATGTGAAGATCAAGATCGAGCGGCCGGACGCCGAGGCGGCCAAGGACATCTTCTCCAAGTACCTGACGGCACGCCTTCCGCTGCACGCCGACGACCTCGCCGAGCACCAGGGCAACCGGGAGGCGGCGGCGGCCGGCATGATCCAGTCGGTCGTGGAGCAGATGTACGCGGAGACGGAGGAGAACCGCTTCCTCGAGGTCACCTACGCCAACGGTGACAAGGAGGTCCTCTACTTCAAGGACTTCAACTCCGGCGCCATGATCCAGAACATCGTGGACCGGGCGAAGAAGATGGCCATCAAGGCTTTCCTCGACCACAACCAGAAGGGCTTGCGGGTGTCCCACCTGCTCGCCGCCTGCGTGGACGAGTTCAAGGAGAACGAGGACCTGCCCAACACCACCAACCCGGACGACTGGGCCCGCATCTCGGGCAAGAAGGGCGAGCGGATCGTCTTCATCCGCACGCTCGTCACCGGGAAGCAGGGCGCCGACAGCGGCCGCTCGATCGATACCGTGGCCAATACGGGCCAGTACCTGTAGCACGATCAGTCCGGCTGCGGGCCCGCGGGAGCGGCCCCGCAGCCGGACTGTTTTCCCCGCACAGTCCAGAGGAAACCCGCAGTGATCTCCCCATCGCAGCCCGTGGCGCATACGCTCATGTGCGACGGCGCACCGGTGAGGGGGCGCCGCTGGGCAAGGAGGGCCGCATGACCGTACGGCGAGTGATGGGCATCGAAACCGAGTACGGCGTCTCTGTCCCCGGTCACCCGAACGCCAATGCCATGCTGACCTCCTCCCAGGTCGTGAACGCCTACGCGGCGGCGATGCACCGGGCGCGCAGGGCTCGGTGGGACTTCGAGGAGGAGAACCCGCTGCGCGACGCCCGCGGCTTCGACCTGGCCAGGGACAACGCCGACGCCAGCCAGCTCACCGACGAGGACATCGGGCTGGCCAACGTGATCCTGACCAACGGCGCCCGGCTCTACGTCGACCACGCCCACCCCGAGTACAGCGCCCCGGAGACGACCAACCCGTTCGACGCCCTGCTGTGGGACAAGGCGGGTGAGCGCATCATGGCCCGGGCGGCACAGCGGGCGGCGGAGGTGCCCGGTGCCCAGCCCATCCAGCTGTACAAGAACAACACCGACAACAAGGGCGCCTCCTACGGCACGCACGAGAACTACCTCATGCTGCGGGAGACGCCGTTCTCCGACATCGTCAGGCACCTGACGCCCTTCTTCGTCTCCCGCCAGGTCGTCACAGGAGCCGGCCGGGTGGGGATCGGCCAGGACGGCGGTGAGCACGGATTCCAGATCAGCCAGCGCGCGGACTACTTCGAGGTCGAGGTGGGCCTGGAGACCACCCTCAAGCGGCCCATCATCAACACCCGGGACGAGCCGCACGCCGATTCCGAGAAGTACCGGCGGCTGCATGTGATCATCGGGGACGCCAATCTCTCCGAGGTCTCGACCTACCTCAAGCTCGGCTCCACGGCCCTGGTGCTCTCCATGATCGAGGACGGGTTCATCGCCGTGGACCTTGCCGTGGACCAGCCCGTGCGCACCCTGCACCGGGTCAGCCACGACCCCTCGCTGCGGGAACTGGTCACGCTGCGCAGCGGCCGGACACTCACCGCGGTGCAACTGCAGATGGAGTACTACGAACTGGCCCGCAAGTACGTGGAGGACCGCTGGGGCGCGGACGCCGACGACCAGACGAGGGACGTGCTGGCCCGCTGGGAGGACGTCCTGATCCGTCTGGAAAGCGACCCGATGAGTCTGGCGGGCGAGCTGGACTGGGTGGCCAAGCTGGAACTGATGGAGGGCTACCGCCGCCGCGACGGCCTGGACTGGGACGCTCCCCGGCTGCACCTGGTCGACCTCCAGTACGCGGACGTGCGCCCGGACAAGGGCCTGTACAACCGGCTCGCCTCCCGCGGCCGGATGACACGGCTGCTGAGCGAGGAGGACGTGGAACGGGCCTGCGGCAGCCCGCCGGACGACACCCGCGCCTACTTCCGGGGCCGCTGCCTGGAGAAGTACGCGGACGACGTGGCGGCGGCCTCCTGGGATTCGGTCATCTTCGACCTCCCCGGGCGCGACTCCCTGCAGCGCGTGCCCACCATGGATCCGCTGCGTGGTACCCGGGCGCACGTCAAAGATCTTCTCGACCGCTGCGACCGGGCGGAGGATCTTGTCCGGGCGCTGTCCGGCGGCTGACCGGGCACCGGAGCGGGAATCCTGGAGGTGACCAGGCGTTGTAGCACTCGAGGGGCCGATGTCGGTCCGTGCGAGTAGGGTCTGATCTTGTACGTCCGAGCTGAGCATGGGGTGAGGGAGATGGCGACCAAAGACACCGGCGGCGGCCAGCAGAAGGCGTCGCGGAGCACCGGAGAGACCGAGGAGGAGACTCAGGAGGCGGAGGTCTCCGAGGAGCTCAAGGAGCGCCAGGAGGCGCTGACGGACGATGTCGACTCCGTCCTGGACGAGATCGACGACGTGCTCGAGGAAAACGCCGAGGACTTCGTCCGCAGCTTCGTGCAGAAGGGCGGGCAGTAGCCGGTCCCCGGCTGCCCGGAAGTCCGTGCCCCCGGCCGGTCCCTCTCTGACGGGCCGGCGGGCGGCCCGGGCCTGTCCGGGTTTCGGAGGCGGGCGTGCGGTACCGCGGGAGATCCCGGGAGTCCATGTGGATCATGGGTGCATCAGGGGTAGGGTCCGTGGCACACCCGCTTCGGCCCGGCAGCGCCGGGCGGGCGCAGCAGCAGCATCCGGACGTGTTCCAGCGGGCCGTCTCCTACTCGGAAGGAAACCTGTGGCAGCCAACTTCCACGATCAGGGGCGACTCCCGGCAGCCTTCCTGACCCCGGGCTCCTCCTCCTTCATGGATTTCTTGTCCCAGCAGGCCCCCGAGCAGCTTCCGGGCAACCGGAACCTGCCGCCGGTCAAGGGAGCCGTCGAGGCCCCGCACGGGACGACCATCGTGGCGCTCACCTACCCCGGCGGCGTAGTGCTCGCCGGGGACCGCCGCGCCACCATGGGCAACATCATCGCCCAGCGCGATATCGAGAAAGTCTTTCCGGCCGACGAGTACTCGGCTGTCGGGATCGCCGGGACCGCCGGGTTCGCGGTGGAGATGGTGAAGCTCTTCCAGCTGGAGCTGGAGCACTTCGAGAAGGTCGAGGGGGACCAGCTCTCCCTTGAGGGCAAGGCGAACCGCCTCTCCGCGATGATCCGCGGCAACCTGGGCATGGCCATGCAGGGGCTG
This sequence comes from Streptomyces sodiiphilus, assembly GCF_039529215.1. Taxonomy (NCBI): domain Bacteria; kingdom Bacillati; phylum Actinomycetota; class Actinomycetes; order Kitasatosporales; family Streptomycetaceae; genus Streptomyces; species Streptomyces sodiiphilus. Next base: position 10,580 of record NZ_BAAAMJ010000054.1, read on the forward strand.
GCGGTGATCCCGCTGTTCGCCGGATACGACATGGACCGCGAGAAGGGCCGGGTCTTCTCCTACGACGTCACCGGCGGCCGCTCCGAGGAGCTGGGCTTCGCCGCGGTGGGCTCCGGATCGCTCTTCGCCCGAGGCTCCCTCAAGAAGCTCTACCGGGAGGGCCTCACCGAGCAGCAGGCTGCCACCGCGGTGGTGCAGGCGCTGTACGACGCGGCCGATGACGACTCCGCCACGGGCGGTCCGGATCTGGCACGCCGGATCTACCCGATCGTCGCCGTGATCACCGAGGACGGCTTCCGCCGGCTGGGCGAGGAGGAGATCTCGGAGATCGTCCGCTCGGTGCACGAGGGCCGTCTCCAGCTGCCCGACGGGCCTCAGGCCCCGGTTCTCTGATTTTCGACGGACAGGAAGGGACGGATAGCCGGTGTCGACACCGTTCTATGTGTCACCCCAGCAGGCCATGGCGGACCGCGCCGAGTACGCCCGCAAGGGCATCGCCCGCGGGCGCGGTCTGGTGGTGCTGCAGTACACCGACGGCATCGTGTTCGTCGCGGAGAACCCCTCCCGCGCGCTGCACAAGGTGAGCGAGATCTACGACCGCATCGCCTTCGCGGCCACGGGGAAGTACAACGAGTACGAGAACCTGCGCATCGGCGGCGTCCGCTACGCCGATCTGCGCGGCTACACCTACCACCGGGACGACGTGACCGCCCGGGGGCTGGCCAACGTCTACGCCCAGACCCTGGGAACGATCTTCTCCAGCGTGGGGGAGAAGCCGTACGAGGTCGAGCTGCTGGTGGCCGAGGTCGGGGAGAGCGCGGAGGACGACCAGATCTACCGGCTGCCGCACGACGGCTCGATCATCGACGAGCACGGCTCGGTCGCGGTGGGCGGAAACTCCGACCAGATCGGCAGCTACCTCGACCAGCACCAGCGCGACGACATGACCCTGGGAGAGGCCCTGCGGCTGGCCGTCGCCGCGCTGGGGCGCGACGGCAACGGCTCCGTGCGCGAGCTGACCGCCGATCAGCTGGAGGTCGCCGTCCTGGACCGCACCCGGCCGCAGCAGCGCAAGTTCAAGCGGGTGCTCGGCAGGCGGCTGACCGAGCTTCTCGCCGAGGGCGAGAGCGGCACGGAGGGCGGCGCCCCGGAGGCGGACGCCTCCGGCGGAAGCACCCAGGAGTAGAGCCCGGCAGCCCGGAGGCGGGGGAGCGGCGGCCACGGAGGCCGGCTGTTCAGCTTCCCGCCTCCCGGCCGGCCGCGGGCCCCGTGGAGCCACGCGGGACGAGTTCGACCGGGAGTGCCCTCGTGCCCGGACGCTCCCCGCCCAGGACCGAGAGCAGGGCCGTCATCCCCGCGGCCCCCACCTGCTCGGCCGGCAGCCGCACGGTGGTGAGTTCCGGCTCCAGCGCGGTGGCGAGTGCGAGATCCGCGAAGCCGGTGACCGAGACGTCCTCCGGGACCCGCAGGCCCATGCGCCGCGCGGCCTTGCACGCGCCCGCGGCGAGGATGTCGTCGTCGCAGACGATGGCGGTGGGCCTGGAGTCCGAGGTCAGCAGCCGCCGCGCCGCGCGCAGCCCGTCCGGGACGTCGAGGGAGGCCCGTTCGGTGCGCACCGGTTCCGCCCCCGGAACCGGCCCCAGCGCGTCCCTCAGGGCCCTGGCGCGCACCTCGAAGGTCCAGGAGTCCACACGTGCGGCAAGGTGGCCGAAGCGCCGGTGGCCCAGGGCCAGCAGATGTTCCGTCACCAGTCGCATCCCCCCGGCGATGTCGGGGTTCACCGTCGCGGCCGCCTGCGGATCGTCCGGATCGCTGTCCAGCATCACCAGCGGCAGTCCGCCGTCCCGCAAGGCGGCCAGTGCCTTCGAGGCCATCGAGGAGGCGATGACCCCGTCGAGGGTGGCGCTGGCCGATTCGAACGGATCACGGGCCGGGCCCACGCCTTCCGGAGAGGCGTACAGGACCACTCCGAATCCGTGCTCGGCTGCGACCGCGGTGGCGCCGCTGTGCACCCGGGCGAAGAAGTCATTGGTGAGCGCGGGGACCACCAGCAGGGCCGTCCTGGTGCGGCCGGTGCGCAGCGTGCGGGCAGCCAGATTGGGCCGGTAGCCCAGTTCCCTGGCGGCGGCCCGTACGGCCTCGGCGCGAGCCGGGGAGACCCGTCCGCGCCAGCGGTCCCGCAGGACGAGCGACACGGTCGCCTGCGAGACGCCGGCGCGACCGGCCACGTCCCGGCTGGTCGGCCGGGACGGGACGGCTCCGGTTCCACGATCCGGTTCTGCTCTGCTCATGAGCCGCCATGGTACGTATAATCCTCTTCGTTATACGTAAAACTTCACGAGAGGACCGCAGCCATGGCCACGGGCTACCTGGAGTTGCTGCGCACCAAGCACACCCTGCGGTTGCTCGTCGGCACCCTCGTGGGGCGTCTGCCCTACGGCACGGCACCGCTGGCGATCGTGCTCTTCACCCGCTCCGAGGGCGGCAGCTACAGCCTCGCCGGGGTCCTCGCAGCTCTCTACGGCCTGGCCACCGCGGTCGGCCAGCCGCTGCTCGGCCGGCTGGTGGACATCCACGGCCAGCCGCGCGTCATGTTCCCCTCGGCGGTGGTCTCCGCCGCGGCCATGGGGGTCTTCGCGCTGGCAGGACTGTCGTCGACGGCCGTGGCCGCGGGGGCGATCCTGGTGGCCGGTGTGACCACTCCGCCGCTGGAGGGAGGACTGCGGGCGCTGTGGCCCAGCGTGCTGGGGCGCCCGGACCGGATCCACCGGGCCTACGCGCTGGACGCGGTCACCCAGGAGGTGATGTTCGCCGCAGGCCCGCTGCTGGTGACCGTGACGGTGGCGATGTGGTCGGAGGCCGCGGCGCTTCTGGTGATCAATGCGATCGGCGTCCTGGGAGCCCTGTCCGTGGTGATCTCGCTACCCTCCCGGCGGTGGCGCAGCGCCCCGCGCCAAGCCCACTGGCTGGGGGCGCTGCGCTCACCCGGCCTGCTCGCCCTGCTCGGGTGCTTCCTCTTCGTCGGCGCCGCACTCGGCTCCATATCGGTGGCGGCCGTGGCCTACGCGGACTCGCGCGGCAACGAGCTGATCGCCGGCTATCTGCTGTCCGCGCTGGCGGGCGGTGCCCTGGCGGGAGGCCTGGTCTACGGAGGGAGAACCTGGGCCTCGAGGCCGGAACGGCGGCTTCAGGTGCTGGTGGCTGCCTTGGCGGCGGGCTACCTTCCGCTGCTCCTGGTGCCGGCCGACGTGGCGGTCATGACCGCACTGGCCGGGTTGTCCGGGGTCTTCCTGGCGCCCGCGCTGGCCTGCGCCTTCGTCGCGATCGACGAACACGCCCCGGAAGGAACCGTCACGGAGGCGTTCTCCTGGCTGGTGACGACCTTCGGTGTCGGCGCCGCAGCCGGCACCGCCGTGGTGGGGCCGGTCATCGAGTGGGGCGGGGACGCGGCGGGCTTCGCGGTCGCCGCGGTCTCCGGTAGCGCCGGGCTGGTGGTCCTGCTGGCCACCGGAAGGGTCCTGGCTGCCCCCGTCAGGGCAGCCACGGCGGCGGCGTACACGGAAAATGATCGGAACACCACGCCCGAACCCGGTTTGCAAACCGGTCATCAGGCGTAATGTTCACTCATGGACCGCCGAATCTTCGGGCTCGAGAACGAGTACGGCGTCACCTGCACGTTCCGGGGGCAGCGCCGGCTGTCGCCGGACGAGGTGGCGCGCTACCTGTTTCGCCGGGTCGTGTCATGGGGCCGCAGCAGCAACGTGTTCCTGCGCAATGGCGCCCGGCTGTACCTGGATGTCGGTTCGCATCCGGAGTACGCCACGCCGGAGTGCGACGATGTCATCGAGCTGATCACGCACGACAAGGCGGGTGAGCGCATCCTGGAAGGGCTGCTGGTCGACGCCGAGCGCCGCCTGCACGAAGAGGGCATCGCGGGTGATGTCTACCTGTTCAAGAACAACACCGACTCGGCCGGCAACTCTTACGGCTGCCACGAGAACTACCTCGTCGCCCGGCACGGGGAGTTCTCCCGGCTGGCGGACGTCCTCATTCCCTTCCTGGTCACCCGCCAGCTCATCTGCGGAGCGGGCAAGGTCCTGCAGACCCCGCGCGGTGCCGTCTTCTGCGTCAGCCAGCGTGCCGAGCACATCTGGGAGGGGGTGAGCTCGGCCACCACGCGGTCCCGCCCCATCATCAACACCCGGGACGAGCCGCACGCCGACGCCGAGCGGTACCGTCGCCTGCACGTCATTGTGGGCGACTCGAACATGTCCGAGACCACCATGCTGCTCAAGGTCGGTGCCACCGATCTCGTGCTGCGCATGATCGAGGCCGGGACGGTGATGCGCGACCTCACCCTGGAGAATCCGATCCGGGCCATCCGTGAGGTCAGCCACGACATCACCGGGCAGCGCAAGGTCCGGCTCGCGACCGGCCGTGAGGCGTCCGCGCTGGAGGTGCAGCAGGAGTACTTCGACAAGGCGCTGGACTTCTGTGAGCGGAGAGGCATGCGCACCGGCCTCACCGAGCGGGTCCTGGAGCTGTGGGGCCGGGCCCTGGAGTCGATCCGCAACCAGGAGCTGGACAAGATCAACACCGAGATCGACTGGGTGATGAAGTACCAGCTGATCGAGCGGTACCGGGCCAAGCACAACATGACCATGTCCCACCCGAGGGTGGCCCAGATAGACCTTGCCTACCACGACATCCACCGCCGCCGCGGCCTGTACTACCTCCTGGAGCGCAAGGGGCAGGCCCAGCGGGTCTGCAACGACCTGAAGATCTTCCAGGGCAAGTCGGTCCCCCCGCAGACCACCCGCGCCCGGCTCCGGGGCGACTTCATCCGCCGGGCACAGGAACAGCGACGGGACTTCACCGTCGACTGGGTACATCTGAAGCTGAACGACCAGGCGCAGCGGACGGTCCTGTGCAAGGACCCCTTCCGTTCCGTGGACGAGCGGGTGGAGAAGCTGATCGCGGGCATGTGACGGGACGCCACCCGGTGTGGTCCGGGCCCTGGCGTTCGGGCGCCGAAGCCGTAGGGTGGGCAGGTCCGCGGGTCCTGCCCCGACCGTCCCCCTACGCGAGTTGGACTGATGATCTCCACCCACAGAGCGCGCCGCATCTCGGCGGCGCTGATCGTACCCGCTTTCCTTTTCTCGGTTACCGCCTGCGGCGACTCCCAAGACTCCGGTGGGTCGGAGCCGGTGGCCACCGTGTCGGGCGCGTTCGGGGAAGAGCCCCGGATCGAGGTCGAGGAGGACGCCGGCATCGGTGACGAGGTGATCGTCGAGGTGCTGGAGCAGGGAGAGGGCCCGGAGGTCGCCGAGGGCGACTTCCTGCGGCTGGGCGTCCTGGCCCGGACCTTGGGAGACGACGAGGAGGAAGACCCCGAGCTGGTCAACTCCTGGCGCGTGGAGGAGCCGCCGGCGGAGACCGGACAGGAGGACGAGGACACCTCGGGGGAGGACGGCGAGGACACCGCCGAGGACTCCGGGGAGGAGGGCTCGGAGGACGCGGAGGACGCGGAGGACGCCGCCGAGGACACCGAGGAGGAGGCTGAAGAGCCTTCCCCGGCCTATCTGGCCACCCAGGTGGGGCCGACGGCTCAGCTGCCCCAGGAGAGCATCGATCTCCTCGTCGGCCAGAAAGAGGGCAGCAGGGTCGTCATCGAAGGGCCCGCGGAGGAACTGCTCGGCGGCACCGCCGCCCAGCTCGGGCTCGGCGAGGACACCGGCATCCTGTGGGTCTTCGACATCGTGACCGTCATCGACGCCCAGGGCACCGCCGAGGGTGAGCAGGCGTCCCCGGAGGAGGGCATGCCGACGGTGGAGGCCGAGGGCACCGAGCCCGCGTCCATCACGATCCCCGAGGGCGAGGACGCCCCCGAGGAACTCCGGGAGCAGGTGCTGATCGAGGGCGACGGGCCGGAGGTCAAGGCGGGCCAGAACCTGATCGCCCAGTACACGGGTGTCAGCTGGGAGGACGGCGAGAAGTTCGACTCGTCCTGGGACCGCGACGAGGCCGCGATGTTCGGCATCGGGATGGGCCAGGTTATCGAGGGCTGGGACGAGGCGCTGGTCGGCAAGAACGTGGGATCCCGGGTCCTGTTGGTGATTCCCCCCGACATGGCCTACGGTGCCGCACCGGACCACGAGCTGGGGGAGAGCACGCTGGTGTTCGTCATCGACATCCTCGAGGCGATCTGAGCCCCTTCCGCTTCTGAGGCACTCCGCCTGGCAGACTGGACCGGTTGTCCCAGATCTTCGTTCTAGGAGCCATTTCGTGAGCATCGACAAGCCCGAGGTCGACTTCCCCGGCGGGGAGCCGCCCACCGAGCTGGAGGTCAAGGACCTGTGGGAGGGCGACGGTCCGGTGGCCGAAGCGGGAGCCCAGGTCTCCGTGCACTACGTCGGAGTATCCTTCAGCACCGGTGAGGAGTTCGACGCGAGCTGGAACCGCGGCACCCCGCTGCGCTTCCAGCTGGGCGCCGGCCAGGTCATCCAGGGCTGGGACCAGGGCGTGCAGGGCATGCGGGTCGGGGGCCGGCGCCAGCTGGTCATCCCGCCGCACCTGGCGTACGGAGACCGAGGTGCGGGGAACGCCATCAAGCCCGGCGAGACGCTGATCTTCGTCTGCGACCTCGTCTCGGCCTGACCGGCCCGGGCTCCCACTCGCGGAGCCCGGCAATCGGTCCTCCGCGGGCCCGCCCCTCCACAGGGGCGGGCCCGCGACTTTGCTCCAGGTGTGCGGGGCGGTACGGTCGGTCGTCGAGAGCTGAACGAGAGAAGGCGGCGCGTCGATGGCCATTGCCAAGGCCGAGCGGCTGATGAACCTGGCCCTGTGCCTGCTCGGCACCGGCCGCCCGCTGAGCAAGCGGGAACTGCGGACGTCCATCGAGGCGTACATCGAGGCCGGAACCGAGGATTCCTTCAACCGCATGTTCGAGCGGGACAAGGACGACCTGCGGGAGCTCGGCATGGTCATCGAGACCGTGGAAAGCGTGGACGGTGACACGGGCTACGTGGCCCGGCGGGACAGCAATCGGCTGCCCCCCGTCACGCTGGACGCCGAGGAGGCGGCCGCTCTGGGGCTCGCGGCGAAGGTCTGGCAGCAGGCCCGGCTGGCCGGCGCCGCCAGCGGAGCCCTTCAGAAGCTGCGCGCGGCCGGGATGCCCCTGGCGTCCGAGACGGAGATCAGCGCCCTCGAGCCGCGGATTCCCACCGGGGAGGCCGCCTTCGAACCGCTGATGATCGCCTGCCGTGACCGGCGGCCGGTCACCTTCGCGTACCGCAGGTCCAACGCCGCCCAGGCCCACACCCGCCAGGTGGAGCCCTGGGCGCTGGAGTGCTGGCGGGGCCACTGGTACCTGGCGGGCTGGGACCGGGAGCGGCAGGACCGGCGGGTCTTCCGGCTCTCCCGGATCACCGGCCCGGTCCGTTCCCGCTCCGGTACCTTCACCTCCGAGGTCCCCGACCAGGTCGCCGTGCGGGAGGCCGTCGCCGAGTGGGCGGGGGAGAACCCCACCTCCCAGGCGCGCATCCGGCTGCGGACCGGGGCGGGCTATCCGCTGCGGGCCCGGGCCACGGTCGTCCGGGGGCACGACGAGAGCTGGGACGAACTGGAGATCCCCTACGGTCACGGACTCGGTGCCTGGCTGGCGGAGTTCGGTCCCGACGTGGTCGTACTGGAACCCGCCGAACTGCGGGCGGACGTCGTGGACCGCCTGCGCGCGGTCGCCAAGGGCTGAAGGAGACACACAGACATGGCGACCAATGCCATCGACCGGACCAGGCGCCTGCTGTCCCTCGTGACCTATCTGCGCGAGCGGCCCGGAGCCCGGGTCGACGAGGTCGCGCGGGCGTTCGGGATCACCGAGGACGAGCTGATCTCCGACCTCAGCGTGCTGCCCATGTGCGGCACCAGCTTCCGGGGCGGTGACCTGCTCGACATCGACACCGACGGCGAGCACATCTGGTGGTACAACGCCGAGGCGGTCGCCTCCGAGGCCGGCCAGCCGCTGCGGCTGGCCGCGGACGAGGCGACGGCCCTGCTGGTCGCCGCCCGCGCGGTGGCGACCCTGCCCGGCCTCCGGGAGGGCGACCGGAACGCCCTGCTGAGGGCCACCGCGAAACTGGAAGCCGCCGCCGGGGAGAACGCCCGGGCCAGTTCGCGGCTGTCGGTGACCTTCGAGTCCGAGGGAGGCGTCTTCGCCGACGTCGACCGCGCGATCGCCGAACGCCGCCGGCTGCGGATCCGCTACTACTCCCCGGGCCGGGACGAGCTCACCGACCGCGAGATCGACCCCATCCGGCTCTTCGCCGTGGGCCACACCTATGTGGAGGCGTGGTGCCGCAGGTCGGAGGCGCGCCGCACCTTCCGGCTGGACCGGGTCGCCCGCATCGAACTGCTGGACACCCCCTCCGATCCGCCTCCTCTGGAGCCCCGGGATCTGAGCGCCGGCCTGGTGCAGCCCGCCCCCGCCGATCCGGAAGTGATCATCGAGGTGGAGCCCGGCGGCCGCTGGGTGGCCGAGTACTACCCCCACGACACGGCCGAGGAGCTTCCCGGCGGAGGGCTGCGCGTGACGCTGCGCACGCCGGACCCGGCGACGCTGCGCCGGCTGGCACTGCGCCTGGGCGGCGACGGCCGCATCGTCTTCCCCCCGGAGCTGGCGGAAAGCGCGCGCGAGGCGGCTCGCGCCGCGCTGGCCGCCTACGACGAGTGAGTCAGATCCTCCGCGGTCTCGGCTAAGCTCGCGGCATGTGGTGGCCCATGCTTCATCTGGCTCTCGCCTTCTGCGGGGTGGCCGTGCTCGGTGTCCTGGCGGTACGGGTCGGCCTGGAGGTGCGCCGCTTCTCCCGGGCCGTGGCGGACAGTGCCGAGCAGGTCGGCCGGGCCTGCGACAACCTGGAGCGGGCCGCCGGCCCGCTGGCGGCCCGCGGCCACGCGCTGCACCGGGAGGCCACCGGACGGACACACGGCTGAGGATGTGCTACGCCCGGGCATTGCCTTGGGTTCACCCCCTGGCGTTAGGATTGCCGAAGTGCGGGACGAATCCCCATCGCCTGTGTCCGGCACACCAAGCCAGTCCATCCAGTACCGGATGAGAGAGTAGACGGAAATTATGGGCCAGATCGGACCGTGGCAGATCGTTCTCATCCTCGCCATCATCATTCTCGTCTTCGGTGCCAAGCGTCTGCCGGACACCGCGAGGGCGCTGGGCAAGTCGCTGCGCATCCTCAAGAGTGAGACCGCGGCCATGAAGAGCGACGGCGAATCCAAGACCGACAACGGCAAGGCGGAGAGCTCCGAGACGCCTCCGGCTCCGCGCACCATCCAGGCCGCTCCCGGAGACGTGACCAGCGCCCGGCCTGTCGAGGAGCCTCGGGGCACCACCCAGGGCTGACCGGCCCACCGCTGCCGTAGACACAGGCGGCCGGCGCGTGCCGTCCGCCGCACGAGATGGGACGTGGGGTGCTCAAGTCCGCCCGGACGAAGAAGGACAAGGACCCCGAGGGGCGGATGCCGCTCGCGGAGCACTTGCGTGAACTGCGCAACAGGCTGGCGGTGGCCGTTCTGGCCATCGTGGTCGTCACGGTCGTCGCGCTGTTCTTCGCCAAGAGCATCATGAACTTCCTCACCGAGCCGCTTCCGAAGTGCCTCCAGCACGAGGACGTGAGCCCGACCGGCGGCAGTTGTGCCCGGCTCACGATGGACGGCCTCACCTCGCCGTTCACCACCTACATCAAGGTCTCGCTGCTCGCCGGGCTGGTCATCGCCTCACCGGTGTGGCTGCACCAGGCGTGGGCCTTCATGGCACCTGGGCTGCACCGGAACGAGAAGAAGTACACCCGGGCCGTCGTCGCGGTCGGCGCCCCGCTGTTCCTCACCGGCGCCTACTTCGCCTACTGGCTGCTGCCCCGGGCGATCCCGGTGCTGCTCAGTTTCACCGCGGACGACGCCGAGAACCTGGTATCCGTCGACAACATCCTCGACATCACCGTCCGGATGGCCATCGCCTTCGGTTTCGCCTTCGAGCTTCCGCTGATCCTGGTCCTGCTGAACTTCGGCGGAGTGGTCTCCGGCAAACGGATGCTGGGCTGGTGGCGAGGCATGGTCGTCGGCATCGCCGTCTTCTCCGCGATGGTCACCCCGACCGACCCGATGTCGATGGTCGCGCTGGCCGTGCCGATCACCGCGCTGTACTTCGTGGCCACCGGCATCTCCCTGGTGAACGACTTCCGGCGGCGGCGCAACGACCCCGACGCGAGCCTGAGCGACGACGAGGCCTCCGATCTCGACCTCACGCCTTCGGCCATCGGACCCACGGGCGGGGTCACTCCGTCCGCCGACGACGACGGTCCGCCCCGGCGCAACGGTTACGACGACGCGACCTGACCGGGTAGGGTCCGCGCGTGACAAGCGAGATCACCCTGTTCGTCAACCCCGGGTCCGGCCGCGGCCGTGGTGCGGGAGCCGCCGGGCCCGCCGCGCGGGCCCTTCGGGACGCCGGCTTCACCGTCCGCAGCGTCGTCGGCCGTGACGCGCCCGACGCGCTGGAGCGGGCCCGTGCCGCGGTCGCCGGGGGCACCGGGGCGCTGATCGCGGTCGGCGGGGACGGCATGGTCTCGCTGGCCCTCCAGGCGGTCGCGGGCCGGGACGTCCCGCTCGGCATTGTCGCGGCCGGCACCGGCAACGACATCGCCCGGTCCTGCGGTCTGCCACTGGGCGACCCCGGAGAGGCCGGGAGGACGATCGCAGCGGCCCTGAAGGCCGGCCATGTCCGGAGCATCGACCTGGGCAGAATCGGCGACAGGTGGTTCGCCGGGGTGCTCGCCTCCGGCTTCGACTCGCGGGTCAACGACCGGGGCAACCGGATGCACTGGCCCCGCGGCAGGCTGCGCTACGACGCGGCGATGCTCGCGGAGCTGGCCGCGCTGCGCCCGATCGGCTACCGGATCGGACTGGACGGCGGCCCGTGTCTGGAGACGCAGGCCACGCTGGTGGCCGTGGGCAACGGCCCCTGCTACGGCGGTGGCATGCGGATGTGTCCCGGGGCCCGGCTCGACGACGGCCTGTTCGACATCACCGTGGTGGGGCCCTGCAGCCGCACGACGCTGCTGCGCGTGTTCCCGAAGGTCTACCGGGGCTCGCACGTGGACCACCCGGCGGTCACCGTGCACCGGGCCGCCCGGGTGTCCCTGGAGGCGGAGGACGTGACCGGCTACGCGGACGGCGAGCCGGTGGGCCCGCTGCCGCTCACCGCCCGCTGTGTCCCCGGTGCGGTGCGGCTGCTCGTGACCGCCGGTGACCACTGACGGCCCCCTGCGTCCGGAAGACGCGCGGACGCCTGTGGCCCGCCGTTCGGGGAGGCGCTCTGTCCGCCCCGGCCGGTAGGCTCGATCACACGATGACCGAGCACATGTCTCCTGCCGAGCGCTACCGGGCCGCCCGGAAACGCGCCGCCGAGCAGGCCACCGCTCTTGCCCCGTTCCGTGAGATGTACGACTTCGAGCTGGACGGCTTCCAGGTCGAGGCGTGCCAGGCCCTGGAGGCCGGGGAGGGCGTCCTGGTGGCGGCGCCCACCGGGTCGGGCAAGACCATCGTGGGCGAGTTCGCCGTCCACCTGGCGCTGAGCCAGGGACGCAAGTGCTTCTACACGACACCCATCAAGGCCCTGTCGAACCAGAAGTACAACGACCTGGTCAAGCGGTACGGCGTGGAGCGCGTGGGCCTGCTGACCGGCGACAACTCGGTCAACTCCGAGGCACCGGTGATCGTGATGACCACCGAGGTCCTCCGCAACATGCTCTACGCGGGCTCCCGGGCCCTCATCGGGCTCGGCTACGTGGTGATGGACGAGGTCCACTATCTTTCGGACCGCTTCCGCGGTGCCGTCTGGGAAGAGGTCATCATCCACCTCCCCGAGTCCGTGGCCCTGATCTCACTCTCCGCGACCGTCTCCAACGCCGAGGAATTCGGCGACTGGCTGGACACCGTGCGCGGTGACACCCGGGTCATCGTCTCCGAGCACCGGCCGGTGCCGCTGTGGCAGCACGTGCTGGCCGGCCGCCGGATGTACGACCTCTTCGAGGAGAAGACGGTCGACGGCCCCGGCGGCCCGCGGACCAGACGCGAGGTCAACCCCGACCTGATGCGGATGGCCCGCATGGAGAACAGCCGCGTGACCGGCGCCCGGGAGCGGTACCGCAACGGCCGGGACCGGCGGCGCGCGGCCGACCGGGAGCGGGAGAAGCGCCAGCGCAGCCGGATCTGGACGCCCAGCCGGCCCGAGGTCATCGAGCGGCTGGACTCCCAGGGGCTGCTTCCCGCGATCACCTTCATCTTCAGCCGGGCCGGCTGCGACGCCGCGGTCCAGCAGTGCCTGGCCGCCGGACTGCGGCTGAACGACGCCGAGGAGCGGGCCAGGGTACGCGAGGTCGTGACCGCACGGACCTCCGTGCTCCGGAACGAGGACCTCCACGTCCTGGGCTACTTCGGCTGGCTGGAGGCCCTGGAGCGGGGCATAGCGGCCCACCACGCGGGGATGCTCCCGACCTTCAAGGAGGTCGTGGAGGAGCTGTTCGTCAAGGGCCTGGTCAAGGCGGTCTTCGCCACCGAGACCCTCGCCCTGGGCATCAACATGCCGGCCCGTTCCGTCGTGCTGGAGAAGCTCGTCAAGTGGAACGGTGAGCAGCACGCCGACATCACCCCGGGGGAGTTCACCCAGCTCACCGGCCGGGCGGGGCGGCGCGGCATCGATGTCGAGGGCCACGCGGTGGTGCTGTGGCAGCGCGGCATGGACCCGGCCGCGCTGGCCGGCCTCGCCGGCACCCGGACCTACCCGCTGCGTTCCTCCTTCAAGCCCTCGTACAACATGGCGGTCAACCTCGTCGCGCAGTTCGGGCGGCACCGCTCGCGGGAGCTGCTGGAGACCTCCTTCGCCCAGTTCCAGGCCGACCGCTCGGTGGTCGGGATCGCCCGCCAGGTGCAGCGCAACGAGGACGGCCTCGCGGGCTACCGCGCCTCCATGACCTGCCACCTGGGCGACTTCGACGAGTACGCCGCGCTGCGCCGGCAGCTGAAGGACCGGGAGAACGACCTGGCGCGCCAGGGCGTGGCCCAGCGCAGGGTCGCGGCCGCGGCCGCGCTGGAGCAGCTGCGCCCCGGCGACATCATCCATGTGCCCACCGGGAAGTACGCGGGGCTGGCCCTCGTGCTGGACCCCGGGGCGAGCGCCGGCCGCAGTCCCGGCCACCGGGGGCACGAGCACCACGACGGCCCCCGGCCCCTGGTGCTCACCGCGCAGCGCCAGGTCAAGCGGCTGGCCTCGATGGACTTCCCGGTGCCGGTCGAGCCCCTGGACCGGATGCGCATCCCGAAGTCCTTCAACCCCCGCAGTCCTCAGTCCCGCCGGGATCTGGCCTCCTCGCTGCGCACCAAGGCCGGCCATCACGAGCCCCGCAGGCACCGCAGGGGGCGAGCGGAGGCGGCCGACGACACCGAGATCGCGCGGCTGCGTGCCGCGATCAGGGCTCATCCCTGCCACGGCTGCGACGAGCGGGAGGACCACGCCCGCTGGGCGGAGCGCTATCACCGGCTCAAGCGGGACACCCGGCAGCTGGAGCGCCGGATCGAGGGCCGGACCAATACCGTGGCGCGCACGTTCGACAGGGTGTACGCCCTGCTGTCGGATCTTCACTATCTGCGTGGGGACGAGGTCACCGAGGACGGCCGCCGGCTGGCCCGCCTCTACGGCGAGCTGGATCTGCTGGCGGGCGAGTGCTTGCGGGAGGGAGTCTGGGAGGGCCTCGGTCCCGCCCAGCTCGCCGCGTGTGCCTCGGCGCTGGTCTACGAGTCCCGGTCCACCGAGGAGGGCCTGCCGCCGGAGGTGCCCAGTGGCAGGGCCAAGGACGCGCTCGGTGACATGGTGCGGATCTGGGGCCGGCTGGACGCCTTGGAGGAGCAGCACCGCATCGACCAGACGCCGGGTGTGGGGCAGCGTGAGCCGGACCTGGGCTTCGCCCTGCTCGCCTACCACTGGGCGCAGGGGCAGGGACTCGACACGGTGCTGCGGGCCACCGACATGCCCGCGGGGGACTTCGTCCGCTGGTGCAAGCAGGTCATCGACGTGCTCGGTCAGCTGGCCGCCGCGGCACCCGAGGGCAGCACGGTCCGGCCCACGGCCCGCAAGGCGGTGGACGCCATGCTGCGCGGTGTGGTCGCCTACAGCTCCGTCGGCTGACCGGGTGACCGGGCGCGCGCCGGGCGCTACCGGCCGGCCAGCACGGCCAGCAGCCGCTGGAGCGAGCCGCCCAGCCCCCACCGGTCCGCCAGCTCGGCCAGCGCCCCGGGGTCGCGCGGTGCCGCGGGCAGGGCCGGGTCGTGCTCCGGCAGGGGCACGTCCACAGCGACCCGCACCACCCGTGGGGCCACCGCCAGATACGGCCCGGCCTCGGCGAGCCGCCTGCGGCGGACCGGGGTGAGCCCGGAGAACGGGTCCTCGGCGGCGGCCAGGACCCCTGCCAGGTCCCCGTACTCGGCCAGCAGCCGGGCCGCGGTCTTCTCCCCGATGCCGGGCACCCCCGGCAGTCCGTCGCTCGGGTCGCCGCGCAGCACGGCGAGATCGGCGTAGCCGGCACCGTCCACCCCGTACTTGTCGCGCAGCGCCGCGGAGTCGAAGGCTGCCAGCGTTCCCATGCCCTTGACCGGGTACAGCACCCGCACAGCGCGGGCGTCGTCGATCAGCTGGAAGAGGTCGCGGTCGCCGGTGACGATGTCCACCGGACCGGGAGCCCGCACAGCCAGGGTGCCGATCACGTCGTCCGCCTCGTAGCCGGGCGCTCCCAGCCGGGTGATCCCGAGCGCGTCGAGTACCTCCTCGATCACCGGCACCTGGGGCGTCAGAGTGTCGGGAACTTCCTCGGTGTCCGGGCCGGTCGCGGTCTCCTGCGCCACCCGGTGGGCCTTGTAGGAGGGGATCAGCCCGACCCGCCAGTGCGGCCGCCAGTCCGCGTCCATGCAGGCGACGAGATCGTCGGGGCGGTGGTCCTGGACGAGCCGGGCGATGAAGTCCAGCAGCCCGCGCACCGCGTTGACCGGGGCGCCGTCCGGTGCGCGGACCGACTCCGGGACGCCGTAGTAGGCGCGGAAGTACAGCGAGGCGGTGTCCAGGAGCATCAGACGTCGGGTCATGCAGAGATCATGCCGCACGTGAGCTTGGTCTCCCGGACCCACACCGGCTTGACGCTTAGGTAAGGTTTACCTTAATCATGGTGCTGCTCCTGGAGCGTCCACCCTGTACCGCCCCTGGTTCCGGCTCGGCCGGGACCGTGGGCACCGTGAGAAAGGCCCGCTCATGTCACCCGCCCTCCCGACCTCCCTCTCCGGCCGGGGCAACCGCCGGAGCCCGGCGCGCAGCCTCCTGGCGGCGGTCGCCGGCGCCGCCCTGCTGCTCCCCGCCCTCGTGGCCTGCGGCAGCGACGACCAGGGACCGGAGACGGGCAAGGGGAACCAGGACGCCTCCGCCGAGGAGCTGGTCATCTACTCCGGACGCAACGAGGAACTGATCCAGCCGATCCTGGACCGGCTGGAGGAGGCCGCGGGCGTGGAGGTCAGCGTCCGCTACGGGGACAGCGCGGAACTGGCCGCGCAGATCCTGGAGGAAGGCGAGCGGACCAAGGCCGGCCTCTTCCTCTCCCAGGACGCCGGCGCTCTCGGCGCGCTGTCCAAGGAAGGGCTCCTGGAGGAGCTTCCGGCCGGGACGCTGGAGGGGGTCGACCCGGCCTTCCGGTCCGCCGGCGACGACTGGGTGGGCGTCTCCGGCCGTGCCCGCGTGGTGGTCTACGACCCCGAGCAGGTCGCCGAGGACGAACTGCCCCAGAGCGTCCACGACCTGACCGAGCCGCGCTGGAAGGACAAGGTCGGCTACGCACCGACCAATGCCTCCTTCCAGGCGTTCGTCACCGGCATGCGCGTGCTGGAGGGCGACGACACCACCCGTGAGTGGCTGACGGACCTTCAGGCCAACAACGCGCAGCAGTACGACAAGAACACGGCCATTCTCGACGCCACGGACAAGGGTGAGATCGAGCTGGGCCTGATCAACCACTACTACTGGTACCAGAAGCTCGCCGAGAACGAGGACGCGGTCACCTCCCGCCTGCACTTCCTCCCCGGCGGGGACCCGGGCTCGCTGGTCAATGTCGCCGGTGTCGGCATCACCGCGCACGGTGGCCAGTCCGAGGCCGCGCTGCGCGCCGTCGACTTCCTCCTGGCCGAGGAGGCCCAGCTCTACTTCGCCGAGGAGACCAAGGAGTACCCGCTGGCCGCCGGGGTGGCCAGCCCGGTGGAGGACCTTCCCTCGCTGGAGTCCCTGGAGATCCCCGAGATCGACCTGACGGACCTGGACTCCCTGCAGGAGACCCTGGCACTGCTGCAGGAAACCGGAATGGTCTGATAGGAATCATGAGTACCTCGGGCAAGCCTCTCCAGGAGGCACCGGCCGCCCGTGACGGCTCCGCCGGCCGCCCGGACGACGCACAGGCGTCGCCCGGGCGGCGGCGTGCCGTGACGGAGGTACCCGCTGCCCCGCCGGCGCACCGCCCGCGGTGGCGCCGACGGCCGGGGAACGTGCCCGCCGTGCTCGCGGTGCCCGCCGCCGTCACCGCCGTCTTCGCCCTGCTGCCCCTGGTCTATCTCGTGGTCCGGGCACTGGAGCACGGCCCCGCCCGGGCCCGGGACATCGTCCTCGCCGACCGCACCGCCGAGCTCCTGCTGCGCAGCCTGAACCTGACGGCCACCGTCGTCGTGGCCAGCGTCGTCCTCGGCATCTCGCTGGCCTGGCTCACCGAGCGCACCGCGCTGCCGGCCCCGCGCCTGTGGGCGGTGCTCGCCACCCTTCCCCTGGCCGTCCCCAGCTACGTCATGGCGTTCAGCTGGCTCTCCGCCTTTCCGTCGCTGGCCGGTTTCACCGGCGCGGCCATCGCGCTGAGCCTGGCCTGCTTCCCCTATGTCTACCTCCCCGTGGCCGCCGTGCTGCGCGGCATCGACCCGGCGCAGGAGGAGTCGGCGCGGGCCCTGGGACACAGCGCCCTGGGCACCTTCTGGCGGGTGACCCTGCCGCAGCTGCGGCCCGCGGCGGCGGGCGGCGGACTGCTCGTCGCGCTCTACGTCATCTCCGATTTCGGGGCCGTGTCGCTGATGCGCTACGACACCTTCACCCGGGCCATCCACCTCTCCTACCGTGCCAGCTTCGACCGGACCCCGGCCGCCGCCCTCAGCTGCGTGCTCGTCCTCATCACCGTGCTGCTGGTCGTCGCCGAGCGCCGGACCCGCGGCCGTGCCCGGCACGCCCGCACGGGCCGCGGCACCGCCCGGCCCGCGGCCCGCCTGCCGCTGGGCCGCCTGCGGTGGCCGGCGACGCTCTGGTGCGGCCTGGTCGCCGCCGTCGCCGTCGCCTTCCCGGTCGGCACCCTGGGGTACTGGCTGGCCACCGGGAGCTCCGCCGCCTGGCAGCCGGCCGAACTCCTCGGCACCGCCCGGACCACGGTGATGCTGGCCGCGGCGGGAGCCGCCCTCACCATGCTCCTGGCCCTTCCGGTGGGCGTCATCGCGGCCCGGTACCGCGGCCGCACCGCACACGTGCTGGAGCAGGCCTCCTACGCCGGCCACGCCCTGCCGGGCATCACCGTCGCCCTCGCCCTGGTCTTCCTGTCCGTGCGCTACGCGTACCCGCTCTATCAGCAGTGGCCGCTGCTGATCGCCGCCTACGCGGTGCTGTTCCTGCCTCTGGCGGTCACCGCCGTGCGTGCCGCCGTTCTGCAGGCACCGCCCGAACTGGAGGACATGGCCCGCTCCCTGGGCCGCGGACCGCTTGCGACCCTGCGCGAGGTCACTCTGCCCCTGGCGGCCCCGGGAGTGGCCGCCGGGACGGCGCTGACCTTCGTGGTGATCATGAAAGAACTGCCCGCCACCCTCCTGCTGCGGCCCACCGGAATGGACACGCTCGCCACCCGGTTGTGGACGCAGACCGACGTGGGCGCCTACGCGGCCGCCGCCCCCTACGCACTGGCGCTGATCCTCATCGCCGCCGTTCCCTCCTACCTCCTCGGGAGGCACCGCTCATGACCGACCTGCACATCAGCGGACTGACCGCGTCCTACGGCCGGGGGGCCCCGGTCCTGCGAGGTCTGGACCTGCACGTCCCCGCCGGCGAACTCACCGCGGTCCTGGGCCCCTCCGGCTGCGGCAAGACGACCCTGCTGCGGATCGTCGCCGGCTTCCTGCGCCCCGACAGCGGCAGCGTCGAGGTGGGCGGACGCACGGTCACCGGCCCGGGCGTCCACCTGCCCCCCGAGCGGCGGGCCATCGGGATCGTGGCCCAGGAGGGGGCGCTGTTCCCCCACCTGAGTGTCGCCCGCAACGTCGCGTTCGGCCTGACCGGTCTGGCCGGCGCGGCCCGGCTCCGGCGCCGCGCGCGGGTGGAGGAGATGCTGGAACTCGTCGGACTCGCGGGCTTCGGCAGCCGCATGCCGCACGAGCTCTCCGGCGGCCAGCAGCAGAGGGTCTCGCTGGCCCGCGCCCTCGCACCCAGGCCCGCTCTGGTCCTGCTGGACGAGCCGTTCAACGCCCTGGACAGCGCCCTGCGGACCGGGCTGCGCGCGGACGTCCGGGCTGCCCTGAAAGCCACCGGAGCGACCGCCGTGCTGGTCACCCACGACCAGCAGGAGGCCCTTTCGGCGGCAGACCGGGTCGCGGTGCTCCGCGACGGGCAGGTCGCCCAGACCGGCACCCCGCAGGAGGTGTACGAGCACCCCGCGGATCCCTGGGTGGCCGGCTTCGTCGGGGACGCGGTGCTGCTGCCCGGCAGCGCCGAGGGCACCGCCGCACGCACCGCCCTGGGCAGCATCCCCCTGATGGCCGGCTCCGGACGGGGCAGTGGAACCGTGGTGCTGCGCCCCGAACAGTTCGTGCTGCGTGACCCGGCGGGGGCGCCGCTGCGCGGCACGGTCGCCGACGTCTGCTTCTACGGCCACGACGCGGTGGTCTCGGTGGCCGTGGCCGGGCTGGACCGCACCGTCGATGTGCGTCACCCCGGCCCGGTGGCCGTGCGGCCCGGCCAGGAGACCGGGCTGGCCATCACCGGCCAAGCGGTTCTGCACCCGGCGACGGAGGCCGCCCCGCTGCTGGAGAAGGCCTGATGCCCAAGGTGGTGTCGCTGGTGCCCTCGCTCAGCGAGGCCGTCGCGGTCAGCGCCCCCGGAATGCTGGTGGGCGCCACCGACTGGTGCAGCGAGCCGGCCGGTCTGTACGTCACCCGGGTGCGCGGAACCAAGAACCCCGACCTGGAGGCCATCACCGGGCTGGAACCGGATCTCGTCCTCGCCAACGAGGAGGAGAACCGGCCGTCCGACATCGCGGCACTCCGCGACGCCGGTATCCGGGTCCTGGTCACCGAGGTGCGCAGCCTGCCGCAGGCCCTCGCGGAACTGGAACGGGTCCTGGTGGCCGGCTGCGGATTGCCCCGGCCCGGCTGGCTGGACGACGCGGAGGCCGCCTGGCGGGACCTCGGCACGGATTCCTGCTGGGCGACTGCCGTGGTGCCCGTGTGGCGGCGGCCATGGATGGTGCTGGGCAGCGACACCTTCGCCGGCGATCTGCTGCACCGGCTGGGCGTGCGCAACGCCTGGGCCGGGCATCCCGAACGCTACCCGCGCCTGCCGCTCGCCGAACTGAACCGGCCAGGCCGCGCGGATCTCGTGGTGCTGCCGGACGAGCCGTACGCCTTCTCCGCGGACGACGGACCGGAGGCGTTCGGCGACCTGCCCTGCGCGCTGGTCAGCGGCCGGTACCTCACCTGGTACGGCCCTTCCCTGGTGCGGGCCCCCGCCGTGCTGGCCGACGCGCTCGCCGCGGCTCGCTGACGGCGGGACCTCAGCCCAGCCGCAGCTCGTCCCCCTCCACGGTCAGCGCCTCCTCGGGCAGCGGGGAGGTCGCCGGCCCGCCGGTCACGCTGCCGTCCTCGATCGCGAAGCTGCTGCCGTGGCAGGCACAGTTGATGGTCCCACCGCTGACGTCGGAGACCAGGCAGCCGCGGTGCGTGCACACGGCGGAGAAGGCCCGGAAGTCTCCCGGCTCCGGCTGGGTGACTACCACCTTGTGCTCCTCGAGAATGATCCCTCCGCCCTCCGGCACCTCGGAAACCGTCGTCAGCACGTCGTTCCCGGGGGCCTCGGGGGTGGCCTCGCCCTCCTCGCCCCCGTTGCCGTTCCCCTCCCCGCAGGCGACGAGGGCACCGGTCAGGCCCAGAGCGCCCATGGCCGTCACCACGCTGCGCCGGGAAGCCGGGCCGGATGTCCGGGGTGCCGTGCTCATGCCGCTCCTCCAGGGTTCGTTGCCGTCCGGGTCGCTGCCCTACTCCTACCACCTCCCGACGGCGGGGAAGCCCCGTTCCGGCAGGCCGGGCATCCGGCCTCTAGGCTGGGCCGATGCTTCGGGAAACGGTCGCCACCCGCTACATCACCCCCCTGCGCGAGGGCGGGTCACTGCCCGGCCTGGTGGAGGCCGGCGATCTGGGCACCTACGTCATGAAGTTCACCGGGGCCGGGCAGGGGCGCAAGTCGCTGGTCGCGGAGGTGATCTGCGGCGGGCTGGCCCGGCGCCTGGGCCTGCGGGTACCGGAGCTGGCCGTCCTGTGGCTCGACCCGGTGATCGGCCTCGCGGAGCCCGACCAGGAGGTGCAGGCGCTGCTGAAGGCCAGCGGCGGTGCGAACCTCGGTATGGACTTCCTGCCCGGCTCCCTGGGCTTCGACCCGCTGGCCCATCCGGTCACCTCGGCCGAGGCGGGGCGGGTGGTCTGGTTCGATGCTCTGGTGAACAACGTGGACCGCTCCTGGCGGAACCCCAACATGCTGGTCTGGCACCAGGACCTGTGGCTGATCGACCATGGAGCCGCCGTCGTGTGGCACCATCACTGGCCCGGCGCGGCGGCCTCGGCTGCCCGTCCTTACGACGCCTCGGACCATGCGCTCGCGCCGTTCGCCCCGGACATCGCGCGGGCGGCCGCGGAGCTGGCGCCGCGGGTGACCCAGGATCTGCTGGCGGAGGTCGCCGCGGAGGTGCCGGACGAGTGGCTGGCCGAGGAGCCCGGCTTCGCCGGTTCCGACGAGGTGCGCCGGGCCTACGGGAGGATCCTCGCCGAACGGGCGGGCACGGTGCACGAGCGCATCAGGCTCGGGCCGCCGAAGCCGCAGCGGCCTCCTGAGCCGCCCGACTGGCTCACGGGCGGCCGCGGCGGCCGGAGGGCCGGGAAATGAGCGCGGAGGCCCACCGGGTTGCCGGGAGCGGCACGGGAACCGTCTACGAGTACGCCCTGCTGCGCGTCGTCCCGCGGATCGAACGGGGGGAGTGCCTGAACGCCGGCGTGGTCCTCTACTGCCGGCCGTTGTCCTTCGTGGCTGCCCGCACCCGCCTGGACACCGGCCGGCTGCGGGCGCTGGATCCGGAGGCCGACGCGGAGGCGGTGCGCGCCGCCCTGAAGGCGGCAGAAGCCGTCTGCCGGGGCGGTGCCGCGGCGGGACGGGCCGCGGAGGACGAGCCGGGGCGCCGGTTCCGCTGGCTGGTGGCCCCGCGGAGCACGGTGGTGCAGCCGGGCCCCGTGCACACCGGACTGACCACCGACCCGCGGTCCGAGATCGATCGGCTGTTCGATCGCCTGGTCGGCTGAACGTGCCCTGCGCCACCCCGGGGGCGGTCGGCGTTGACAGCGGGTGTCCGGGCTTCTAGCGTCACCTCTGCCGTAGGTACTAAGCGGTTGCTCATCACTCGAGGGCGAGGAGAACCAAGAATGTCCACCACCGACCAGCGCGTCGCCATTGTCACGGGCGCGGCCCGGGGCATCGGAGCCGCCACCGCCGTCCGTCTCGCCGAGGAAGGGCTGGCCGTCGCCGTCGTCGATCTCGACGAGGCCGCCTGCCAGGAGACGGTCGACACGATCACCGGGGCGGGGGGCAAGGCCCTCGCCGTCGGCTGCGACGTTTCCGACAGCGCGCAGGTGAATACGGCAGTGGCCCGGATCGCCGGTGAACTCGGCGCGCCGACCGTCCTGGTCAACAACGCGGGTGTGCTGCGGGACAACCTGCTGTTCAAGATGAGTGACTCCGACTGGGACACCGTCATGAACGTGCACCTGCGCGGCTCCTTCCTGATGTCCAGGGCGTGCCAGGCGCACATGGTCGACGCCGGTTTCGGGCGCATCGTCAACCTGTCCTCCAGCTCTGCCCTCGGGAACCGGGGCCAGGCCAACTACGCCGCTGCCAAGGCGGGTCTGCAGGGCTTCACCAAGACGCTGGCCAAGGAGCTCGGCAAGTTCGGGATCACCGCCAACGCCGTGGCGCCCGGCTTCATCGTCACCGACATGACCGCGCAGACCGCCGCCCGCGTGGGGATGGGCTTCGAGGAGTTCCAGCAGGCGGCCGCCTCCCAGATCCCCGTCCAGCGGGTCGGCAGGCCCGAGGACATCGCCAACGCCGTCGCCTTCTTCGCCGGCGAGGCCGCCGGCTTCGTCTCCGGCCAGGTGCTGTACGTGGCCGGCGGCCCGCTCAACTGAGAAAGGCGCACTGACATGGCAGAGCAGGGACAGCGGCAGGACAGCGGGAGGGTCGCCCTCATCACCGGGGGCAGCCGGGGCATCGGCTACGGGATCGCCGAGGCGCTCATCGCCCGCGGTGACCGGGTGTGCATCACCGGGCGAAGCGAGGACTCCCTGCGCGAGGCCGTCGGCTCGCTCGGCGCCGACCGCGCCATGGGCGTCGCCGGAAAGGCGCACGACCCGGCGCACCAGGCGGAGGCCGTCGAGAAGGTCATGGACGCCTACGGGCGGGTGGACTACCTGATCAACAACGCGGGCACCAACCCGGTGTTCGGCCCCATCGCGGAACTCGACCTGGACGTGGCCCGCAAGGTCTTCGAGACCAATGTCGTCTCCGCGCTGGCCTTCGCCCAGCGCACCTGGGCGGCCTGGCAGAAGGCTAACGGCGGTGCGATCGTCAACATCGCCTCGGTCGCGGGCCTTTCGGCATCCCCGTTCATCGGCGCCTACGGCGTCAGCAAGGCCGCGATGATCAATCTCACCCAGCAGCTCGCCCACGAGTTCGCGCCGGCTGTGCGGGTCAATGCCATCGCCCCGGCGGTGATCAAGACCCGGTTCGCCGCCGCGCTCTACGAGGGCCGTGAGGAGGAGGCTGCTGCCGCCTACCCGATGGCCAGGCTCGGGACACCGGAGGACATCGGCGGGGCGGTCGCCTTCCTCACCTCCGGGGACTCCGGGTGGATCACCGGCCAGACCCTGGTGGTGGACGGCGGCAAGTTCCTCAACTCCGGAGTCTGACGCTCCGGCGGAACCGGACACCGGCTCCTTCCCCTCCTCTCCTCCTTCGCCGCGGGAGAGGAGGGACCGGGACCCGTGGCAGCGGCCCCTCCCGAGCCGGCCCCGGCACGGCCCGGGAGGGAAGTGTCCGAGCCGGACGGTAGGTTCGCGTGCGTTGAAACCGATCCACGCACCGGAGGTTGCCGACGTGCACGACATGCTGCCCGAGTCCTGGCGGGAGGTTCTCGGCGGAGAACTGGACGAGCCCTACTTCAAGGAGCTCGTCGAGTTCGTCGAGGAGGAGCGCGCCCGGGGGCCGGTGTACCCGCCGCGCGAGGAGGTCTTCGCGGCTCTTGATGCCACTCCCTACGACCGGGTGAAGGTCCTCGTCCTCGGGCAGGACCCGTACCACGGCCCTGGCCAGGGTCACGGCCTGTGTTTCTCGGTGCGCCCCGGGGTGCGGGTTCCCCCGTCCCTGCGCAACATCTACAAGGAGCTGCAGGCCGACCTCGGCCATCCGGTACCGGACAACGGCTACCTCATGCCCTGGGCGGAACAGGGCGTGCTGCTTCTCAACGCCGTCCTGACGGTGCGCGAAGGGCAGGCCGGCTCGCATCAGCGCAAGGGCTGGGAGAGGTTCACCGACGCCGTGATCCGCGCCGTGTCCGGCCGGCCGGACCCGTGCGTCTTCGTGCTGTGGGGCAACTACGCCAAGAAGAAGCTGCCGCTGATCGACACGGCGCGCCACACGGTGGTGCAAGGCGCCCATCCCTCCCCGCTCTCGGCGAAGAAGTTTCTCGGTTCCCGTCCCTTCTCCGCGATCGACGCGGCCCTCGCGGCCCAGGGACACACCCCCGTCGACTGGCGTATTCCGGACCTGGGAGCCGCCGGTTCGTGACCGGGAGGGTGCCGGCCCTGCGGCGTTCGGGCCAAGACGAGCGACGGCCGCGCGGCGGCGGCACCGGTCCGGGACCGGGGCGGTTAGCGTGAGCCTGACCGCCCGCCCGGTCCCCAAGGCGCGGGCAGCGCAGGAGGGCCCGTGTCGCGAGGAGAGGACGCCGCGGTGCCGACGCGCCTCGGCCAGGCTGTGCTGCTGCACCGCGCCGGAGACAGGGAAGAGGCCCGGAACCGTCTGCTGGCGCTGTGGGAGGAAGCGGGCCGCGCGGGGGACGCCTTCCACCGCAGCGCCATCGCGCACTACCTGGCCGACACCCAGGACGACCCCGCGGTCGCGCTGGTCTGGGACCTGCGGGCGCTGGCCGCCGCAGACGGAGCGGCCGCCCGGGACGGGGATCAGGGCCCGGCCGCGGCTCTCTACCCCGCGCTCTACACCCGGCTCGCCGCCGACCACGCGCGGCTCGGCGACGGGCGCGCGGCCCGCAGGGCGCTGCAGCGGGCCCGCGGCGCGGCGGCCGGCCTGGCCGACGGACCCTACGCCGGGGAGATCCGTGCCGCCATCGAGCGGCTCTCACGGCGCCTGGCCGGGGGCGGATGAGCCGGAGACCGGAGCGCACCGCAGAGCGGCGGGAGCGCCAGCGCCCGAGAACACGGAAGGACAAGCAGCCGGCCGGCCCGCGTATGCTGCCGGGCACACCGTACGGGACAGTACGGCCCCCGGTTCCCGAGAAGTCGGAGGAGTGTCCGTGAAGGTCGGCGTGATCGGATTGGGCGACATCGCACGCAAGGCGTATCTGCCGGTGCTCACCACCCTGCCGGGAGTCGAGCCGCACCTGCACACCCGCACTCCCGCCACCCTCGCGGAGGTCGCCGAGGTCCACCGGGTGCCCGCTCAGCACCGGCACACCGTCCTGGACTCGCTGATCGGCGCCGGCATCGACGCCGCCTTCGTGCACGCCCCCACCGAGACGCACGCACCACTGGTCACCGCGCTGCTGGAGGCGGGAATCCCCGCCTTCGTCGACAAGCCTCTCGCCTACCGCCTCGATGACGCCCGCCGGTTGGTGGAGCTCGCCGAGGAACGGGAGATCCCGCTCGCGGTGGGCTTCAACCGACGCTTCGCGCCCGGGTACGCGCAGTGCCTGGAGCATCCACGGGACCTGATCCTCCTGCAGAAACACCGGGTGGGCCTGCCCGAGGAGCCGCGCCGCATGATCTACGACGACTTCATCCACGTGGTGGACACGTTGCGCTTCCTCGCCCCCGCCCCGGTGGACCGGGTCGACGTCAGGAGCCGGGCACGTGACGGCCTGCTGCACCATGTCGTCCTGCAGCTGGCAGGGGAGGGGTTCACCGCCATCGGCGCGATGAACCGGCTGTCCGGCTCGGCCGAGGAGATCCTGGAGGTCTCCGGCCAGGACTCCAAGCGTGAGGTCCGCAACCTCGCGGAGATCATCGATCACAAGGGCCAGCCGAGCGTCCGCCGCCGGGGCGACTGGGTACCCGTCGCCCGGCAGCGCGGCATCGAGCAGTCCGTGCATGCGTTTCTCGACGTGGTCAGGACCGGCCGTCCGTTGTCCGCCCGGGACGCGCTGCGCACCCACGAGCTGTGCGAGCAGATCGTCGTATCGGTGGAGGAGCAGGCGGTCTGACCGGCCCGGGCCCCGTGGCGACCCGTAGTGGTCACTAGCCCGTCTCGGCCCCGATGGTGTCCCCGATCTGCTCACCGGCGTACGGGTCGAGCACCCCGAACCAGATCAGGACCAGCAGCGCCACACCCACCACGATCCGGTACCAGACGAACGGCATGAAGCTGCGGGTGCTGATGAAGCTCATGAACCAGGCGATCACCGCGTAGCCGACGAAGAACGAGACGATGGTCGCGACGATGGTCGGACCCCAGGAGACGTTCCCCGTCTCGCCCCCGATGCCGCCGAGCTCGTACAGGCCCGACCCCAGCACCGCCGGGATGGCCAGGAGGAAGGAGTAGCGCGCCGCGGCCTCCCGGTTGTAGCCGAGGAAGAGCCCGCCCGTCATCGTCACCCCCGAGCGGGACATTCCGGGGATCAGGGCGAGCGCCTGCCACAGCCCGAAGAGGATCCCGTCCCGTGTGTTCAGCTGCTCGATAGTCTTGCGCGGCTTGGCGGCGCGGTGGCGGCCACCGTTTTCGGCCTGTGCCGCCAGCCGGTCCGCGATGCCCAGCGCGATGCCGAGGACGATGAAGCTGAGCGCGATGAGCCGCAGGTCGCGGAAGGGGCC
This sequence comes from Streptomyces sodiiphilus, assembly GCF_039529215.1. Taxonomy (NCBI): domain Bacteria; kingdom Bacillati; phylum Actinomycetota; class Actinomycetes; order Kitasatosporales; family Streptomycetaceae; genus Streptomyces; species Streptomyces sodiiphilus. The sequence continues at coordinate 37,106 of NZ_BAAAMJ010000054.1, forward strand.
CTCGATGGCGTCCTTGAAGGTCACGCCGAGCACCACGATGGGAATGGTGCCGATGATGACCAGCCAGCCCATTCTCGCCTCCAGCTGGCTGCGCACCTCTTTGTCGTGGAGGGACCGGAACCACGCGGTGACGATCCGGGCGATGTCCTTGCGGAAGTAGATGAGGATGGCCAGTTCGGTGCCGATCTGGGAGACGGCGGTGAACGCGGCCCCCGGGTCGTCCCAGCCGGCGGCGACGGCGACCAGCCGCAGGTGTGCGCTGGAGGAGATCGGCAGGAACTCCGTCAGCCCCTGGACGAGCCCGAGAATGATCGATTCGAACCAAGACATGGCGCGGTGTGCTCGTCCTTGTGATCGTCAGACAGGTTGGGTCAGATGCTAGAACGGTGTGCCGTCTGCAGGACGCGTGGGTCCGTCCGGCCGGGAGCCGTCACCCGCAGCCGCTCGCGGCCGCGCCATGCGGTCAGACCGGTGGCCAGCGCGCTCAGGGCGACGAATCCGGAGGCGATCAGGAAAGCGGGGGAGGACGGCGTGGTGGCCTGGCTCCCCGCGATCACGTAGGCCGCGGTGTTGGGGATGCTGCCCAGGGCCGTGCCGCCGAGGAACGACCTCCAGGACATCCGCGAGACCGCGGCGGCGTAGTTGACCGCCGCGAACGGAATCCCCGGCACCAGCCGCAGCACCAGCGCGGAACGGAACCCGTGCCGGCTGAGCACCCGGTCGACCGCGGCCGACCGGCGCCCGCGCAGAAGAGGCCGCAGTGCCTCCTGGCCCAGCAGCCGCCCCAGTCCGAAAGAAGCGGCGGCGGCCAGGACCGTACCTGCCAGGGCCGAGAGCAGTCCCGACTGCGCACCCAGCAGCGCGCCGACGGCGAGATTCAGCACCGGGCGTGGGAGCAGCGCCGCCGCGCAGACGGCATACCCCAGCATCACCAGCACGACGCCGAGAGTTCCGGGAGCCACTGCCCAGCCCTCGTGAAGCAGTTGCTGCGGCTCGTACAGCAGCATTATCGCCGCCGCAGTGGCGAGCAGGCCGACGAGGAGGGCGAAGCGGGACCATGGCGACGGCAGCGTCCGGAGGCGCCGGGCGCTTCGTTCGCCCGGTGCGGAGGCGATGGCGGGCACCGAAGGAGACTATCCGACCGGCGTGTCCCGTCGGCACGCACATTCGTCCGGAGGCCGGGGAAACGTCCGGCGGCACCCGAGCGCACCCCCGGCCGCTGCCCGGATACGCAGCGGGGACAATGGAGCGGTGGCCGAACCTCTCCCCGTCGCCCGAGCCGTCGACCACGGCATCGCCCGGCTGCTGCCGGACCTCGACCGGAAAAGCGCCTGGCTGCTGACCGTCGACGGGGCCCCGCAGTCCTATGTCGACCTCGAGGACCCGGCCCATCTGGAGTTCGAGTACACCCGCTGGATCGCCCATGTCCTCCGGCTCGCCGGCGAGCCGGGCCGCCCCCCGGACCTGCTCCATCTGGGCGGAGGAGCGCTGACACTGCCACGCTGGGCCGCCGGATGCCGCCCCGGCTCGCGGCAGCATGTCGTGGAGGCGGACCGCGGGCTCGCGGCCCTGGTGCGCGAGAGGCTCCCCCTGCCGGCAGGCTCCCGGATCACCGTCGAGGTGGCCGACGCCCGCGCCGCTCTGGAGGCCACCGGGGCCCGGGCCTGGGACGCGGTCGTGGCGGACGTGTTCGGTGGTTCCCGTGTCCCGGCCCACGTCACGACTCTCGGCTTCGCGCGGGCGGCCGCCCGTGCGCTGCGGCCGGCCGGAATCTACCTGGGGAACCTGGCCGACGCCGCCCCGTTCGGCTTTCTCCGCTCCCAGCTCGCCACCTTCGCCGCCGTGTTTCCCCACCTCGCCCTGCTCGCCGAGCCCGCGGTGCTGCGTGGCCGTCGCTTCGGCAACGTGCTGATCGTGGCCTCCGGGGCCGTCCTTCCGCTGCCGGACATCGTCCGCCGGGCCGCCGCGGACGCGTTTCCCGCCCGGGTGGTCCACGGCGACGCGCTCGACCGCCTCCTGGACGGGGCCGCGCCGGTGGCCGACGGCGCGGCCGTCCCCTCGCCCAGGCCACCGGCTGGGGCCTTCAGCCTGGACTGAGCCACCGGCCGGCCGGAGTGGTGAACCTCAGCTGTCGGCCGGGTAGGGCCGGAGGCTGTTCATCATCTTCTCGATGGTTTCCTCATCCACCTCGTCGTCCACGCCGGTGTCGGTCAGCAGGACCCAGGTCGCCAGGTCGTTGCGGGCGTCCAGATAGGAGACCGTCACGACCTTGCCGTCCGCGGCCTCGCACTCCGCGTCCGGGTCCTTGGGGACACCCGTGATGAGAGCCGTCGCGGTGTGGCCCGAGATGCCGTGCTCGCTCTCGAAGGGCTCGGGGTCGGAGACCTCGAGAGTGCCCAGCTGGTTCTGGTCCCAGGCCGACAGGGCCCACTCGACGGCCTCCGACCGGGCCGCTTCCTCGGTACCGGTGGCGCCCTGGCCCCCCTTGGTCCCGGCCATCGCACGGCTGCTGTGGCCGCACCAGTTGTCCTTGTAGGTGGCCACGGCGGACATGGCGACGAGCAGATCAGGGATCTCGAAGGAGAACTCGTCCTCGTCCTCCGCCGGTTCCTCCTCTTCCTTCTCCCTGTCGTCGGTGAACCCGACCATGTAGTCCTCGCTGTTCACCTTCCAGTCCGGAGGCACGTCGAAGGCGTTGTAGCGCTTGGAGATCGTCTGGACCTGCCAGTCCGGGGCGACCACCGGCTCCGGCCTGTCCTGTGGCCCGCGGCGCGGGTCGTCCGGTGCCCGGTCCTCGTCGTCGAGAGCCTCCTCCTCGCTCGGTTCGGGCTCGGGAGCCGGGGTCTGCTGCCCCTCGTACGACGGGTTCGCGCTGTCATCACCGAGCACCACCACCGCGGTGACCACACCGGCGGCCACCACCGCCGTGGCCACGGCCACCGCGATGATCGTGCGGGCCTTGCGGCTCCCGCCCGGAGGCGGAGGAGCGGCGGCGGGGCCCTGCCATCCCACGGTCGGCTGCTGGTACGGGTTGGGCTGCTGGTAAACGGGCTGTGTGTACGGGTTGGGCTGCTGGTAACCGGGCTGCTGGTAGGGGTTCGGCTGCTCCGCACCGCTCCGGCCGGGATCCGCCTCCTGCGGACCCTGGCCACCCCCGGGCTGGTGTTCACCTGGGCTCATGGCCACAGACATTAGGGCGCGGCCGGCTCCATGGAGCCGTCGGCCCCCGGATCGCTACGCAGCTGCGACATTCCGGCGACGCCCACTGAACAATTACCGATGGGTAATATGTCGTGGTGTCCCGGACCTCTCAGCCCGCCACTCGTGGGGGAGCGGGGACGGGCAGTCGCCGTCCCCGATTGCCGGCCCCCGCAACCGCTGTCCCGGCAGGCTCCCGCATCCGATCGGCTAAGCTTCCCGGCGTGCGCCAGGTGTGTGTGCGCCGCGGCGAACAGCATGACCACGGGGAGGGGCCTGCGGGCGATGGATATCCAGGTGTGGCTTGCGACGATTCCCCCTCTGGCGGTCTACACGCTGGTCACGGTCGTCATCCTGATCGAAATGCTGGGAGTCCCACTCCCAGGCGAGATCGTCCTGCTCAGCGCGGCTCTGCTGGCCTCCCAGGGACACGTCGACCCGGTGTGGGTCGGCATCTGCGCCATCTTCGGGGCGTGCGTGGGCGACTCGCTGGGGTACCTCATCGGCAGGAAGGGCGGCAGACCGCTGTTCGGATGGCTGGGGGAGAAGTTCCCCCGGCATTTCTCCCCGCGCAACGTCGCCCTGGCGGAGCGGTCCTTCGAGCGCTGGGGGGCGTGGGCCGTCTTCTTCGGCCGTTTCGTCGCTCTGCTGAGGATCTTCGCGGGCCCGCTGGCAGGCGTCCTGCGGATGCCCTACGGGAAGTTCCTCCTCGCGGACGTGCCCGGCGGCATTCTCTGGGCCGGCGGTACGACCGCGGTCGTCTACTACGCCGGCGTCGTCGCCCAGGACTGGCTCAGCCGCTTCTCCTGGGTCGGCCTCACGGCCGCAGTGGTGTGCGGCATCGCGGGGGTCGCCGTGGTCCGATGGCGGATCGCCCGCCGGGAGAAGCAGGAGCCGCTCCCGGAGCTCTCCCCGTCGCCGGTGGCCGCCGAGCCGGCCGCCGTGGCCGACCGGTGACCGCGGCGGCGGACCCATGCTGAGCAGAGCCGGCCGCGCCGTGTCCCGGCTGGGCTCCCGGACCGTGCACCGACTGTGGGAACGCGCACAGCGCGCGGGCGCGGTCAGCGCCGCGAACCCGGGCCCCTACGCCTTCCGCCGGCTCGGGCACGGCACGAAACTGGCCTTCCCGCAAGGCACCCTCTTCGGCACCGGGTGGATCGAACTCGGGGACCACTGCGTGATAGGGCAGCACGTCACCCTCACCGCGGGCCTCCTGCCGGGCCCGGCCGACCTGGGCCCCGACACGGTGCTGAGACTGGGGGACGGCGTCGTCCTCGGCCGCGGCAGCCATGTCGTCGCGACCGCGCCGGTGACCATCGGAGACAACGTCTTCTGCGGCCCGTACTGCTACATCACCTCGACCAACCACTCCTACGACGACCCCGCCACACCGGTGGGCGTCCAGTGGCCGCGGGCCGAACCCGTCGAGATCGGGCCCGGCAGTTGGCTGGGAGCGGGAGCCATCGTGCTGCCGGGGGCCAGGCTGGGCCGCAACGTGGTGGTCGCCGCCGGATCGGTGGTGCGCGGAGACGTGCCCGACCACGCGGTCGTCGCCGGCGCCCCGGCCCGGATCGTGCGCCGCTGGGACCCCGCGGACGGCTGGCAGCCGCCGCTGCGTACGCCGCCGCCCGCGGCACCCGCCGAGGAGCCGGGCACCGGGCGGGGCACCTTGGTGGGCATGGACGAGGACCCACCGGGAACGGACACCGGCGAAGACCGCTGACGGCCCTCGGGCCCCGACCCCAGGGAGGCCCCCGTGTCCCGGGACCCCCGGCACCGCTCCTGGAGCAGCCTGCGCATCATCCTCGCCGCCGCTGTGGCCCTCCACGGCCTCGCTCTCCTGGGCTACGTGGTCCAGCGGTGGTGAGCGGCCGGCCCTCCGTGGCTACCCGCCGCCCGCCGGGTCGCCTCCGAGACGCGCGTACTCGATGGCCGGGCACCGGTCCGCCACCACCTCCAGCCCGGCGGCCCGGGCCCGCTCCACGGCGGCCTCGTCGATGACCCCCAGCTGGAACCACACAGCCTTCGCCCCCACCGCCACCGCCTCGTCAGTCACCGCGCCCGCCGCCGCACTGTTGACGAACACATCGACGACATCCACCGGGAACGGGATGGCGCTCAGCGAGGCGTAGCCCGGCTCACCGTGTACCGTCTCGGCCCGCGGATGCACCGGCACGATCCGCTTGCCCTTGCGCTGCAGCAGCGCGGCGACTCCGTGGGCGGCCCGCATCCGGCTGGACGACAGCCCCACCACGGCCCACGTGTCGCCGGTCGGGGTCAGCAGCCGGCGGATGATCTCGTTCTGCGTACGCATGATCCGCACAACCCGGCGGCGAGCTTTCGCATTCCTGCGCCGCGTAGGGTGGCCGGATGCAGGACGAGTACCTGACCATCGCCCGGGCGGGCGTCCACGAGACCGAGGTCAAGGGCTCCCGCTTCATCTGCTCGCTCGCCCCCGCCGCCACCGAGGAGGAGGCCCGGGCCTTCGTCGCGCGCCTCCGCCGTGAGCACCCGGCAGCGCATCACACCTGCTACGCCTACGTACTCGGGGCCGACGCGGGCGTGCAGAAGTCCGATGACGACGGGGAGCCCGGTGGCACCGCCGGTCTTCCGATGCTTCAGATGCTCACCCGGCGCGGCGTCCGCTGCGCCGTGGCCGTGGTCACCCGGTACTTCGGCGGGACCAAGCTCGGCGCAGGCGGGCTGATCCGGGCCTACGGGGGAGCCGTGGGCGAGGCGCTGGACGAGGTGGGCACCGTCACCCGCAGGCGGTACCTGCGGGCCACCGTCACCGTCGGACACGACCGGGCCGGAAAGCTGGAGCACGAACTTCGCACCGCTGGGCTCACGGTCCTCGCAGTCGGATACGGAAGCCGGGTCGCCCTCGAGGTCGCGCTGCCCGCGGCGGACCTCGAGACCTTCCGGACCTGGCTGGCCGATATCACCGCAGGCGCCGCCGGGCTGGAGACGGGCGAGGAGACCTACCTGGCCGGCTGACGCCGGCCACGGCCGCTCACGCGCTGTCCGAGGACCCCCGTACAGTCGTGCAGCATGCGACTGCTGCACACCTCCGACTGGCATCTGGGCCGCAGCCTGCACCGGGTGAGCCTGCTGGAAGCCCAGGCCGCCTTCCTGGACCACCTGGTCGTCACCGCCCGGGAGGAGAAGGTCGACGCCGTCGTCGTCGCGGGAGACATCTACGACCGGGCCGTCCCCCCGCTCGCCGCCGTCCGGCTCTTCGACGAGACCCTGCACCGCCTCGCCGCCCTCGGCGTTCCCACGGTCATGATCTCCGGCAACCACGACTCCGCCCGCAGACTGGGCGTGGGCGCCGGCCTCATCGAACGGGCGGGAATCCACCTGCGGACCGACCCCGCCGGCTGCGCCCTCCCGGTGCTGCTGTCCGACGGGTCGACGGAGGTCGCCTGCTACGGACTGCCCTATCTGGAGCCGGTGCTGGTCCGCGACGAGTTCGGCACCGACGGCGGCGGGCACACCGCTGTGCTGCGGGCCGCCATGGACCGGGTGCGCGCCGATCTGGCGACCCGCCCGCCCGGCACCCGCTCCGTGGTTCTCGCCCATGCCTTCGTCGCCGGCGGACAGGCCAGCGACAGCGAGCGGGACATCACCGTCGGGGGAGCGGCTTCCGTTCCGGCGTCGGTGTTCGACGGCGTCGACTATGTGGCTCTCGGCCATCTGCATGGCTGTCAGACCCTCACCGACCGGGTGCGTTACCCGGGTTCACCGCTGGCCTACTCCTTCTCCGAGGCCGGGCACCGCAAGAGCATGTGGCTCATCGATCTCGACGCGGCGGGGAACCTCCGCTCCGAACGCATCGACTGCCCGGTCCCGCGCCCGATGGCCAGAATCCGCGGCAGAATGGAGCAGTTGCTGACCGATCCCGCGCTCGAAACGTCCGCGGACTCCTGGGTCGAGGCGACACTCACCGACCCGGTCCGGCCGGAGGAGCCGATGGCCCGGCTCACCTCCCGGTTCCCGCACCTCCTCAGCCTCGTCTTCGAGCCCGAGCAGCCCTCCGGAACGCTGGACCTCTCCTACGTACAGCGCCTGCGCGGTCGCAGCGACCAGCAGATCGCCGAGGACTTCGTCGCCCACGTCCGTGCCGGAACCGGCCCCGACGCCCACGAGCGTGCCGTGCTCGGGAAGGCCCTGAACGCCGTCCGTCTCCAGGAGACCGGGCGATGAGACTGCACCGCCTCACCGTGCGCGCCTTCGGTCCCTTCGCCGGCACGCACCACATCGACTTCGACCGGCTCGCCTCCCAGGGCCTCTTCCTGCTCCACGGCCCCACCGGTGCGGGAAAGACCGCCGTGCTGGACGCCGTGTGCTTCGCCCTGTACGCCGAAGTCCCCGGTGTCCGCCAGGGACACCGGCACGCGCTGCGCAGCGACCACGCCGCCCCGGACACCCCCACCGAGGTGGTCCTCGACCTCACGGTCGGTGGCCGGAGACTGGAGATCACCCGCAGGCCCGAGCAGACGCGTCCCCGCAAGCGCGGCACCGGAACCACCCGCGACCGTGCCGCCGTCACCCTGCGGGAACGCGACGCGGCCACGGGAAACTGGAGTGCGCTCAGTCGTTCGCACCAGGAGACAGCCCAGGAACTGGGGCAGCTGCTCGGGATGAGCCGGGACCAGTTCTGCCAGGTCGTCCTGCTGCCCCAGGGGGACTTCGCCCGCTTTCTGCGCGCCGGGGCCGAGGACCGGGCCCGGCTCCTGGGCCGGCTGTTCGACACCCGGCGCTTCGCCGCCGCGGAGCGCCACCTGACCGAACTGAGAGCAGGTGTCCAGCAGCGCGTCCGGGAAGGCGACGACATCCTCCTCTCCCTCCTGCACCGCATACGGCAGGCCGCCACGGGCCTGGCCGGCCGGGGAGAACCGCCATCCGACGCTCCGGCACCGGGCACCCCCCACCTGGCCGAAGCCGTGCTCGTCCAGTCCGCGATCGCCCGCAGCGCGGCCCGGGAAGGCAGGGACATCGCGGCACTGGCGCTGAGTGCGGCCGAAGCAGCCCACGACCTGGCCGAGCACCGGCTGGCCGAGGCCCGCGAACAGCACCGGCGGCGGCAACGGCACCAGGAGGCGCTGCGCCGCCGCACCGCGCTGGCACAGCAGCGCGAGCACACCGACCGCGACCGTGACCGGCTCGACCGGGCCAGGGCGGCCGACACGGTCGCTCCGGCTCTGGCCCTGCGCGACGCGGCCGAAGCTGAGCTCCGTGCCGCCGCCGAGGCCGAGCGCCGCGCCCGGCTCTCACTGTCCGGGCCGTCCGACGAACCCGCCGAACGGCTCGCCGAGCGCGAGCGGTCGGTGCGCCGGCACCTGGGGGCCCTCGCCTCGGCCCGCCGGGCGGAGGACCGCTCGCGTCACCTCTCCGCGGAACTCCACAGGCTCCAGGACGAGGACCGGGCGGACCGTGACCTGCTCACCGAAGCCGCACGCAGGCGCGCCTGTCACCAGGAGGAACACGACCGGCTGCAGGCCCGCGTCGAGCAGGCCAGGCAGGAGGCACACCGCGCCGACCGGCTCGCCGAGGAACTCGCCCGGGCCAGGGAACGGGAGACCGCCGCCCGGAACCGTGACGACATCGCCGGACGGCTCCGCGCCGCCGAAGCGGACCTGCTGCGGGCGAGAGAACTCGCCGCAGCGGCGTACGACCACTGGCTGGGACTGAAGGAACGACGTCTCCAGGGTTTCGCGGCGGAGTTGGCCGCCGGCCTCGGCGCGGGCCGGCCGTGCCCGGTCTGCGGGTCGTCGGAGCATCCTGCTCCCGCCCGTCCGGACGCCGGGCACATCGACCGCGCGGCGGAGGAGAGGGCCAGAGCCGGCCATCAGCAGGCACAGACCGATCGCGACCGGGCCGCGGCGGCTCTCGCCGCTCTCCGCGAGCAGCAGGCGGGCTGGGTGGCCGCCTCCGGCGAGGACGCCCTCGAGGACCTCACCGCCCGCGTCACCGCTCTGCAGGACGCACACGCGTCCGCCCTGGCACAGGGGGAGGACCTGGGCCGCGCGCGGGAGGAACTCCGGCTGGCCGAGCGGGAGCACGCCGGACTGCTCACCGCCGAGCGGGAGGCCGAGCGCCGCATCGCCGCCCGTGCCTCCCGCATCGAGACCCTCGGGGCCGAACTCGACGCCCTGCGCGAGGAGACCGAACAGGCCCGGGACGGAGCACCGAGTGTGGCCCACCGTGTCGCGGTACTGGAGGAGGAGGCCGAGGCGCTGGCCGAGGCCGCCCGGGCAGCTCTCGCCTCGGAGGAAGCGGCAGTCCGGCTCAAGGAGGCCGATGCCCGGCTGGCCGACGCCGCCTACCGGGCCGGGTTCGGCACTCCGCGGGCGGCCCAGGAGGCTCTGCTCGACCCATCGGAGCAACGTGTTCTCCAGCAGCGGCTCGACGCCTGGCGGGCCGAGGAGGCGGCGGTCGCCGCCGCGCTCTCGGACCATACCCCCGGCGCGGAGGGGGATGCGGTGGCCGATCCGGACTCCGCCCGGGCCGCAGCCGTCGCCGCCACCGGCCGGCTACGGAAGGCAGCCGCGGCCGACGCCGCCGCCCACAGCCGTTGCGCCGAGCTCGACGCACTCTCCGGACAGGCCGCCCGGGAGGCCGTGCGGCTGGCCCCGCTGCGTGACGAGTGCCGCCGCGTCACCGCGCTCGCGGACCTCGCGGCGGGCACCTCCTCGGCCAACGCGTATCGGATGCGGCTGGAGACCTACGTGCTGGCGGCCCGTCTCGAGCAGGTCGCCGCGGCTGCGGGGGCCCGGCTGCAGCGCATGTCCGCCGGGCGCTATCTGCTGACCCATTCCGATGCCCGCAGCGGCCGCGGCCGCTCGGGTCTGGGTCTGCATGTGCTCGACGGCTGGACGGGCCGCGAACGGGACACCGCGACCCTCTCCGGAGGGGAGACCTTCTTCGTCTCCCTGGCGCTGGCCCTCGGACTGGCGGACGTCGTGGCCGAGGAAGCCGGCGGCCGGAGGCTGGACACCCTGTTCATCGACGAGGGCTTCGGCAGCCTGGACGAACAGACCCTCGACGAGGTGCTCGACGTCCTGGACTCCCTGCGCGAACAGGACCGCAGCGTCGGCATCGTCAGCCATGTTCCCGACCTGCGCACCCGCATTCCCGCGCAACTGGAGATCGTCAAGTCCCGTCGGGGCTCGACGGTCCGTCACCGCACGCTCCTGCCCGGCGGCTGACCTCCTCCGGGCCGGCCGCAGACCCTGCCGCCCGCCGCGGCCTTCGCGGTGGGCGGCAGGGGCCTGCTGTGGGTCGGTGTTCACAGCACCGACAGTTCCGCCTCCAGATCATCCAGCCCCAGCGAGCCCTGCGACAGCGCGGCCATGTGCCACTTCTTGGCGTCGAAGGCGTCCCCGTGCGCGGCCCGGGCGGCCTCCCGGCCGCGCAGCCAGGCCCGCTCCCCGAGCTTGTATCCGATGGCCTGGCCGGGTAGGCCCAGGTACCGGACGATCTCGCTCTCCACGAAGGCGGCCGGGCGGCTGCTGTGCAGGCCGAAGAACTCCTGCGCCAGTTCCGGCGTCCAGCGCTGACCGGGCCGGAAGGGCGAGTCCGCGGGGATTGCCAGCTCCAGGTGCATGCCGATGTCGATGACGACTCGGACGGCCCGCATCATCTGGCAGTCCAGATAGCCCAGCCGCCGCTCGGCACTCCCGAGGAAACCGAGTTCGTCCATCAGCCGCTCGGCGTACAGCGCCCAGCCCTCGGCGTTCGCGCTGACCATGCCGACCGTCGTCTGATAGCGCGACAGCTCATCGGCCACGTGTGCCCACTGAGCCAGCTGCAGGTGATGACCCGGCACGCCTTCGTGATACCAGGTGGACACCAGGTCGTACACCGGAAAACGGGTCTCGCCCATGGTCGGCAGCCAGGTGCGCCCGGGGCGGGAGAAGTCCAGGGACGGCGAGGTGTAGTACGGCGCGGCCGCGCCCCCCGGCGGGGCGATCATCGACTCCACCCGCCTGACACGCTCGGCCAGATCGAAGTGCGTCCCGTCCAGCGCGGCGATCGCGTCGTCCATCAGCTGCTGGAGCCAGACGCGGACCTCCTCGACCCCTTCTATCGCCTCGCCGGCGGTGTCCAGATGACGCAGTGCCTCCCAGGGGCCGGCTCCCGGAAGGATGCCGTCGGCCTCGGCGCGCATCTCGGCGTGCAGACGGTGGAACTCGGCCCAGCCGTAGGCGTAGGCCTCCTCCAGGTCCAGGTCGGTGCCGTTCCAGTAGCGCACCCACCGGGCATAGCGCTCCCGCCCCGCGGTCTCCGGCGCTCCCGCCACGGCCGGGGTGTAGGTGTCGCGCAGCCAGTCCCGCAGCCCGGCCAGGGCACCCGTGGCCAGTTCGGCCGCAGCGTCCAGCTCCCCTCGCAGCGAGTCCGGACCGGGGGCCGTGAAGGCGGAGGCCCAGCTTCCCGCCGAGCTCTCGCCGGTCCACTCCGCCAGCTGCTCCAGCACCGTGGCGACCTGCCGGGGCCCTGCCTTCAGACCCCGCGTGAGGCCTTCGGCCAGCGAGGCACGGTACCCCTCCAGGGCAGCGGGCACGGCTCGCAGCCGCCGGGCCACGAGAGCCCAGTCCTCCTCCGTGGCCGTCGGCATGAGAGAGAAGACGCCCCGGACCGAGTGTGCGGGGGAGTGGAGGTTGCTGACGGCCCGCAGTTCCTCGCCGGCCTCGTGGACCGCCAGGTGAGCGGTCAGCCGCTCACGCAGCAGGCGGGCGCAGCGGCGTTCGGAGTCGCTGTCCGCCCCTGGCCGGGTTTCGGCCGCAGTGAGCTGACGCAGGGTGTGCCGTGCAAGGTCGGCGATCGCCTCCCGGCCGGCGGGGGAGTAATCGGGCAGCCGCCCGGCGCTCTCCGCCACTCCGAGCGACGTACCGATGATCGGGTCGAGCGCGATCAGGTCGTCGACGTAGCGGTCGGCGAGTTGCCGGGGCAGCATGGTGTCGGTGTCTTCGGACATGGATCACATCCTGGTACCTGCGGACTCATCCGTCACTACTGTGAAGGAAGAGAGGGCCCCGGGGGGTCAGCCCGGTGCCGTCCCCGGCGGCAGCAGCGGACCGCACTCCCACTGCTGGAAGATCAGCCGCGTCTCGACCCTGGCCACTTCCCGGCGGGAGGTGAACTCCTCCAGGACCAGTCGCTGGAGGTCGGCCATATCGGCCACCGCCACCTGCACCAGATAGTCGTCGGGGCCCGTGAGGTGGAACAGCGCGCGGGATTCGGGGATCTCCCGGATCCGCTCGACGAACGGCCCGATGAGTTCCTTGCGGTGCGGCCGCACCTGTACGAGCAGCAGCGCCTGCAGCGGACGTCCCAGTCTGCCGGGGTCCACGCGCAGCTCGTGGCCCAGGATCACACCTGTCCGGCGCAGCCGTGCCACCCGGTCGAGGCACGTCGAGGGAGCGATGCCGACCATGGCGGCCAGGTCCCGGTAGGTGGTCCGGGCGTCGTTCTGCAGCAACCGCAGAATCTCCAGGTCGACCGGATCGAGAGCGGCAGAATCAGCCATCGGCCGAACGTAGCACGGCACACGGTCTCGAAGACCGGAGACTGCCCGACAATCCCCGGCATGGACACGACCTCAGCGGTACCCCGCTCCCTCGCCACCGAGGCCGTGCACGCCGGCCGCGAAGACCTCGCCGCACTTGGCCTGCACGCCGCCCCCCTCGACCTGTCCACCACGTATCCCAGCCACGACAGCCGGGCGGAGGCCGCGCGGCTGGACGAGTTCGCCCAGACCGGTGCCCGGCTCCAGGGACCGCCGGTCTATGCCCGGCTGGACAACCCCACCGTGGCGCGTTTCGAGGAAGCGCTGGCCAGACTGGAGGGCACCGAGTCGGCCGTCGCCTTCGCCAGCGGCATGGCGGCGCTCACCGCCGTGCTCCTGGCGCGCTCCGCCGAAGGGCTGCGGCACGTGGTCGCGGTCCGGCCGCTCTACGGCTGCAGCGACCACCTGCTCAACAGCGGGCTGCTGGGCACCGAGGTCACCTGGACCGACCCTGCCGGGCTGGCTGCCGCGATCCGCCCCGACACCGGGCTGGTGATGGTGGAGAGCCCGGCCAACCCCACACTCGCCGAACTCGACCTCGCGGCCCTCGCCGAGAGCTGCGGATCGGTCCCGCTGCTGGCCGACAACACGTTCGCCACCCCGGTGCTCCAGCGCCCGGCCGAGACGGGCGCGCGCATCGTGCTGCACAGTGCCACCAAGTACCTGGGCGGTCACGGGGACGTGATGGGCGGCATCGTCGCCTGTGACGAGGAGTTCGCCCGCCGGCTGCGGCAGATCCGTTTCGCCACCGGAGGCGTGCTGCACCCCCTGGCCGGATACCTGCTGCTGCGCGGACTGTCCACCCTTCCGGTGCGCGTGCGCGCCCAGTCCGCCACCGCGGCCGAACTCGCCCGCCGCCTGGCTGCGGACCCGCGGGTCTCCCGGGTGCACTATCCGCGGATCGGTGGAGCGATGGTCGCCTTCGAGGTCGGCGAGGACCCGCACCAGGTCATCTCCGGCGTCCGGCTCATCACCCCCGCGGTCAGCCTCGGCAGCGTCGACACCCTCATCCAGCACCCCGCTTCCATCAGCCACCGGATCGTGGCGGAGAACGACCGGCACACCGGCGGGATCAGCGAGAACCTGCTGCGCATGTCCGTCGGACTGGAGGACGTGGAGGACCTGTGGCGCGACCTCGACGCCGCTCTCAGCGCCGGCCGCCGGAGGCCGGACGCGCCCGGGAGGGAACCGCTGGCGGAACGAGTCGCGCCGTGAGTACCAGGGTGCCCGCGGCCAGCTGACGCTCCAGGGGGAGACCGGTGCCCAGCATCGCCGAGATCATCCCCGCGTTGGAGGCCTGCGTGACCGCGTACACGCTCTCGCAGCCCTCCCGCTCCGCAAGAGCGACCAAGTGGTTCAGCATGGCAGCGCCGAGACCGCGGCGCTGCCATGCGTCCTCCACGAGCAGGGCGACCTCGGTTTCCTCGCCGTCCCACAGCAGGTGCCCCAGGGCCACCAGTTCGCCTCCGGGAGCCTGCACGGCCACGGTGTGGCCGAACCGCGGGCTCAGCAGGTGCGCCAGGTAGCGGTCGGCCTCTCCCACCGGGCCGTGATACCGGCGGGCCAGCGTCTCGGGCGAGCAGCGCCCGTGCATGGCCCGGGCGGCGCCCGCGTCCTGCGGTCCGGCGGGGCGAAGGACGGCCCCGGACGGCAGCCGGAACTCCTGTGACGGGCGGTGCCGCAGTGCGGCGGACGCTCCGGCCGGCGCGATTGTCGCATAGCGGCCGCACAGCCCCGCACCGTGCCTCGAGGCCGGATCGTGCGGCCGGCGGCGAGTGCGGCGGGCGATGCGGTGGAAAGCGTCCGAGGGAGCCATGACGGCATCCTGGCGCGCTGGTGTTGCCTGACCGCGAACCCACTGTGACCTTCGGGTTAAGGATGCACATGACAGGATCTGCCCAGTGTGCCCCTTGTGTCCCGGCGGTTCCGTGCCTGGCAGGCGCGCAGCGGCAGGCCTCAGGACGGGAGACCGGCCCCGGTCCTGCGTCTGTCGCCGGTCACAGACCGCCCGCCACCCGCAGGACCGCTCCGGTGGTGTAGGAGGCCTCCGGCGACAGCAGCCAGGCCACCGCGCCGGCGATCTCGTCGGGCAGGCCGGGCCGGCGCACCGGGATCCTGTCCGGATCCCGCCACGGCCGCTGCGGATCTCCCATGGCGGCATGGATGCCGGTTACCACCATCCCCGGCTGCACCGAGTTCACCCGGACCCCCTCGGTGGCCAGCTCCCGGGAGAGCCCCGTCGTCACCGCGTCGACGGCGGCCTTCGAGGCCGCGTAGTGCACGTACTCACCTGCCCCGCCCAGGGTCGAGGCCGCGGAGGAGATGTTGACGATCGCCCCGCCCCGCCCTCCGTGCCGGGCGGACATCCCGCGCGCGGCGCGCCGGGAGCACAACAGCACACCCATGACGTTGACATCGAGGACACGCCTCATCACCTCGGGCGAGGTCTCCGTCAGACGCCCCAGCGGCCCGGTGATCCCGGCATTGTTCACCAGACCGGTCACCCGGCCCAGCTCCGCCTCCGACGCGTCGAAGAAGGCGTCCACATCGTCCTCGGCGGCGGTGTCCACCGGGAAGATCATGGCCTTGCCGCCCAGTGCCCGTACCCGCTCCGCGGTGTCCAGGGCCGCCGCCTCGTCCCGGTGGTAGCCGATCGCCACATCGTGCCCCGCCCGGGCCAGCCGGACGGCGACAGCGGCCCCGATACCCCGGCCGCCACCCGTGACCACGGTGACCTCCCGTGTCATGGGCCCTCCCACCCGTCGGCCTTCTGTGTCCTGCCCGGGACTCTATCGGGGACGCCCGGGTGAGCCCATTGGTCTTGACCAAGGCGCCGCGGCAGCTCTACGCTGAACAATACGAAACAACCTTTCATAAGCGTCCGTCACCGACCCCCACGGGCCGCACGTGCTCCCGGCGACGGTCAAGGCACCGTGCGCACCGGCGGCATGATCCGGTGCCGGACGTCGGCGAGTTGGAGGCCAGGGTGGGGACCACCGAGTTGGAGCGCGTGCCGGAGCCCAAGCACCGGCATCTGAAGACGGTGCTCTCCGAAGCGCTGGACTCCGAGTTCTCGGTGGGTGAGATCCTGCCGAACGAGCGGGAACTGGCCGCCCGTTTCGGCGTCGCCCGGGCAACGCTGCGGCAGGCACTGGAGCAGCTCGAACTCGAAGGCCGCCTGCAGCGGCGCCGCGGCGTGGGCACCACCGTCGCTCCGCCACGGGTCGGCGTGGACGTCAGCCCCACCCAGCACAGCTGGCCCGGAGAGAACGGCGAAGCCTGGATCACGGCCGACTGCTCCCGCATCGTGCCGCCACCCTCCGCCGCCCGGCTCCTGGATCTTCCCCCGGGCGAGCCGGCCGAGGCCGTCCGCCGGACCCGCATGACGCACGGCCAGTCCGTCGCCACCGAGATCCTCTACGTCCCCGCCGCCTCGCTCGCCGCCGGATGGGACGAGGCGGGGCCCGAGGGCGCCGAACGCGGACGCGCCGTGCTCCGCGAACTCCAGCACTTCGAGCGCGGCGGCCAGGACCGGGCCGTCGAACTCGGCTCCGCCCGCTCGGAGGACGCCCGGCAGCTCGACCGCCTCCCGGGCGCACCCGTGCTGATCGTCACCACCCGGTACTTCGCCGACGGCCGCACCGTCGCCGCCTCAGTGGCCACCTACCGCGCCGACACCTGCCGGCTCACCTTCGGCAACCAGGGGGGCGTCTCACTCCTCGCGGGCTGAAAGGGCAGGGCCCGAAACGCTCACCAGGGCCCTGCCACCGTCACCGCCCCCGCTCACCCGCCGGCAACGCGCCCTGCACGGCGAACAGCCGCTCCTCGACGTGGTCGAGCGCCAGGCGCAGCGCGCCGGTGTCCACCGCCGCCTCGCCGAGCCGGGAGAGCACGACATCCGGCGTGCGCAGACAGTACAGCCGCAGCTCACGCCGCAGCGGTTCGAGTACGCCGTTCAGCCCCGCGGCCCAGCCACCGACCACCACCAGTTCCGGGTCGAGCGCCAGCACCAGTGCCGTCACGTCGTGCACCAGCCGCTGGATGAAGCGGTCCACCGCCGCCACGGCCCGCCGGTCACCCTCCCTCGCCAGGGCGAAGACCTCGGCCACCGCCGTCTCGTCCAGCGGGTGCAGCGGCTCTTCGGTCGTGGACAGCAGCCGCTCGGGGGTGACCTCACGCCCCAGCAGATGCAGGGCCCCGATCTCCCCGGCGGCCCCGCCGTGCCCGCGGTGCAGCCGGCCGCCGATCAGCGAGCCGGCCCCCGGGCTCAGGCCGGCCAGAACCATCACCACGTCCCCGGCCCCCGCCGCCGCTCCCCGCCAGTGTTCCGCCAGGACGGCCGCGTTGGCGTCGTTCTCCACCAGGACCGGACAGCCCAGGGCATCCCTCAGCCGCGTCCCGAGATCCAGCCCGGTCCACCCGGGCAGCGCGGTGCACAACCGCACCGTCCCGTCGGCTCCGACGATGCCCGGCGTGCCCACGCCCGCCGCACGCAGCGAATCCCGGCCCACCGAAGCGTCCCGCAGCAGCTCGTCCACCGCGGCGTGCACCGCCTCCAGCCGTACGGCGACCGTGTCGCCCTCCGTGACGAACCGCCCGGCACGCCCCAGGACACGGCCGGCGAGATCGGCCACCACCGCCGTCACGCGGTGCGGGCCGACAGCGATCCCCAGCAGGTGCCCGGCCTCCGCCCGGAAGCGGAACCTGCGCGCCGGGCGCCCCAGCCGAGGCGCACCCCCCGGCTCGGCAGCGGCCTCCGCGGCCAGCCCGGCCTCCGTCAGCCCTTCGACGACACCCTCCACCGTGGGCCGTGACAGCCCCGTCTCCCGGGCGAGACCGCTGAGCGTGGGGGCGTCCTCGGCCCTTCGCAGAGCGCGCAGCACCACCGCGGAGTTGATCCGCCGCAGCAAGGACGGATCCCCGCCCGTGAGCCTCCCCACCGTCTGCCTCCCTGACCGCGCTGCGTGGCCGGATGCTATCCGCTCGCCCGCGAGCCCGCGAGCACCCGGCCGGCGGCGTGCCCGGTGCGCATGCAGCCGGCCGGGCTCACCGGCAGGTCAGAGAATCGCTCCGGGGGAGTAGCCGGCCGCGGCGGGGTAGCGCTTGCAGACCGCCTCCACCTGCGCCACCACCGAGGCCACCTGATCGGCCGCGGCACCGGTGAACGACAGCCGGTCCGCCATCACGGCCGCCAGATCCTCCGAGTCCAGCGGCAGCCGCTCGTCCGCCGCCAGCCGGTCCAGCAACTCATTGCGCTCGGCACCCGCCCGCAGCGCCAGGGCGGCGGCCACCGCGTGCTCCTTCACCGCCTCATGGGCGACCTCCCGACCGACACCGGCCCGCACCGCTGCCATCAGGACCTTGGTCGTCGCCAGGAACGGCAGATACCGGTCGAGCTCCCGGCCCACGACCGCAGGGAAGGCCCCGAACTCGTCCAGCACCGTCAGGAAGGTCTCCAGGAGGCCGTCGAAGGCGAAGAAGGCGTCCGGCAGCGCGACCCGGCGCACCACGGAGCACGACACGTCTCCTTCGTTCCACTGGTCGCCCGCCAGCTCGCCGGCCATGGACGCGTAGCCGCGCAGTACCACGGCAAGGCCGTTGACCCGTTCGCACGACCTCGTGTTCATCTTGTGGGGCATGGCCGAGGAGCCGACCTGGCCGGGCTGGAACCCCTCCGTCACCAGCTCGTGCCCGGCCATCAGCCGGATCGTCTTCGCCAGCGACGAAGGAGCGGCCGCCAGCTGCACCAGGGCCGTCACGACCTCGTAGTCCAGCGACCTCGGGTACACCTGGCCGACGGAGACCATGGCCCTGCCGAAGCCCAGGTGGGTCGCGACCCGCTCCTCCAGCTCCGCCAGTTTCCCCGCGTCGCCTCCGAGAAGGTCCAGCATGTCCTGAGCGGTGCCGACAGGTCCCTTGATTCCCCGCAGCGGATAGCGCTCCAGCAGCGCCTCCAGCCGGCCGAAGGCCACCAGCAGCTCATCGGCAGCACTCGCGAAACGCTTGCCCAGCGTCGTCGCCTGCGCCGCGACATTGTGGGACCGGCCGGCCATTACCAGGCCGGCATGTTCGCCCGCCAGCCTTCCCAGCCGGGCCAGCACCGCCACCGTGCGGTCGCGCGCCAGCTCCAGCGACAGCCGGACCTGCAGCTGCTCCACGTTCTCCGTCAGATCGCGGGAGGTCATTCCCTTGTGGATCTGCTCGTGGCCCGCCAGCGCGTTGAACTCCTCGATGCGGGCCTTTACGTCGTGCCGGGTCACCCGCTCCCGCTCGGCGATCGACGCCAGATCCACCCGCTCCAGAACCCGCTCGTAGTCCGCCGGCGCAGACTCGGGCACCTCGATCCCCAGATCACGCTGAGCCCGCAACACAGCCAGCCACAGCCGACGCTCCAGCACCACCTTGTACTCGGGAGACCACAGGGCCGCCAGCTCCGCCGAAGCGTAGCGGCCGGCCAGAACGTTCGGAATGCGAGGCTTGTCAGTCACACCCAGGGATTCTACGGGTGGCCCCTCGCTCCCAGGGCGCCAGGTCAGGCCGCTTGGGCAGCCGTCCGTCACCCGAGGACCGGCCCGTCAGCCGCCGCCCGACCCAGGGAAGCAGGTGCTCCCTGGCGAACCGCAGGTCGGCACTCCTCCGCGCAGGCCACCTCACCGGCGCCGTGGGGGGCAGAGGCACATCCCACTCCGACGCCGGATACCCCAGACGCTCCCACACCGCCTCGGCCACCCGGCGGTGCCCGTCCGCCGTCAGATGCAGCCTGTCGTCGGCCCACAGCCGCGGATCACCCAGTGAGCGGGAACCGTACAGATCGACCACCACCGCCCCGTGGCGGGCCGCCAGACCGTCGATGAAGGAGAACAGTTCCTCCATCCGCGGCCGGTACCGCTCGAGAACCGGCCCCTGCCGGCCGGGACTGCGCATCAGAACCAGCTGCCCGCACGACGGCGCGAGCTTCTCCACCGACTCCTCCAGCAGCGCGCACACGGTCCGCACGTCGCAGCGAGGACGCAACACGTCGTTGAGGCCGCCCACCAGCGTCACCAGATCCGCCCCCATGGAGGCGGCCACGTCCACCTGGTCCTCGGCGATCTGCCGGATCAGCTTGCCCCGGACAGCCAGATTCGCATAGCGGAAGCCCTCCTCCCGCTCGGCCAGCCGCGCCGCGAGAAGGTCCGCCCAGCCACGGTAGGTGCCGTCCGGGAGGGCATCGGACATTCCCTCGGTGAACGAATCACCGAGGGCGACGAAACTGCTGATACGAGGTGTGGTCTCCATAGCGCCGTCATGCTATCGACCCTCCGGACGCGGCCGCACACGAGCTCAGCCCGGCCGCGCTCCTCCCACGAGCTCCCGCAGCACATCGCCCAGGGTGACCAGCCCGGCCGTCCGTCCGTCCGCACCGGTCACCACAGCCAAGTGCGTCGTGCTGCTGCGCATCGTCGCCAGTACCTCGTCCAGCGGCGTCACCGACGGCACCCGCGCGATGGGCCTCAGTGCCGAGGCCGGGAACGGAGCAGCGCGCCGCTGCGCGGCCAGCGCGTCCTTGACATGGAGATACCCCAAGGCCCGGCCCCTGCCGTCGATCACCGGGAAGCGGGAGAACCCCGACCCGGCGGACAACCGCTCCAGCTCCTCCGGTGTCACCCCTTCCCGGGCAGCCACCACATCCCGCCCCGCTCTCGCGACCTCCCCGACCGGGCGCCTTCCCAGCTCCAGAGCATCCCGCAGGCGCTCTGTCGCCCGCGTGTCCAGCAGCCCGGCCGCACTGGAATCCGCGACCAGCCGGGCCAGCTCCTCGTCCGAGAACGCCGCCGCCACCTCGTCCCGCGTCTCCACACGCAACAGCCGCAGCAGGCCGTTCGCGAACGCGTTGACCGAGAACACCACCGGCCGCAGGGCCCGGGACAGCGCCACCAGCGGCGGCCCCAGCAGCAGGGCGGTGCGCTCCGGGGCGGCCAGCGCGATGTTCTTGGGCACCATCTCCCCGAACAGCATGTGCAGGTAGGTCGTCACCGACAGGGCGATGACGAACGAGAGGGGATGAACCCAGCCGGCCGGCACCCCGAGCGCCCGGAAGACCGGCTCCAGCAGATGGGCGAACGCCGGCTCCACCACCACGCCCAGCACCAGGGTCGTGAGCGTGATGCCCAGCTGCGCGGTGGCCATCAGCACCGATACGTGCTCCAGACCCCACAGCAGTCTCCGCGCCCGGCGGTCACCCCGGTCGGCCAGCGGCTCGACCTGGCTCCGGCGGACGGAGATCAGAGCGAACTCCGCCCCCACGAAGAAGGCGTTCAGCGCCAGCATCAGGGCTCCGACGCCCAGCTGAATCCCCGTCACCGCAGGCCCTCCGCTCCGTCTCCGTCCGCCTCCCGCGGCGGCGGCGCGTGCAGCCGCACCCGGGCCGCCCGCCGGCCCGTCGCATCGACCACGTCGATCCGCCAGCCCTCCACCCGGACGGTGTCACCGGGTTCAGGAATCCGGCCCAGGCACGTGGCGACCAGCCCCGCCAGCGTCTCGTAGGGGCCCTCGGGCACCCTCAGCCCGATCTCCTCCAGTTCGTCGGACCGCACCGCCCCGTCCACGTCGAACACGGCCCGCCCGTCCGGGCCTTCCCCGGCCGGCAGCAGATCGGGGACAGCCAGCGGATCGTGCTCGTCCCGTACCTCCCCGACGACCTCCTCCACCAGGTCCTCCAGCGTCACCACGCCTGCGGTCCCGCCGTACTCGTCGACCACCACCGCCATGCCCCGGCCGCCGGACAGCTGATCGAGAAGCCGGTCGGCCGTGAACGACCCCGGCACCAGCAACGGCTTTCGCAGAAGACCGGAGACCGGCTCCAGGGACCTGCGGCTGTCCGGGACTGCCACCACGTCCTTGATGTGCACCACGCCCACCACCGTGTCCAGGCTGCCGCGGTACACCGGGAAACGGGACAGGCCCGTGGCACGCGCCGCCCGGACCACATCCGCGGCCCGGGACTGCAGATCCACGGCGGTCACCTGGACCCGGGGAGTCATCACGCTCTGCGCCGTCAGTTCCGACAGGTGCAGCGTGCGCACGAACAGCTCGGCGGTCTCCGCCTCCAGCGCGCCCTTCCGCGCCGAATGCCGGGCCAGAGCCATCAGCTCCTGCGGCGAACGCGCCGAGGCCAGCTCCTCCGTCGGCTCGATACCCATCCGGCGCAGCAACCGGTTGGCCGCCCCGTTGAGGTGCCGGATGAAGGGCCGGAACGTCCCGGTGAAGACTCGCTGCGCGGTGGCGATGCGCCTCGCCACCGGCAGCGGCCGGGAGATCGCCCAGTTCTTCGGCACCAGCTCGCCGACCACCATCAGCACCACGGTGGACACAGCGGTGGCCAGCACCAGGGCAACCGACCGGACCGCGGCCTCGGGTACTCCCACCGCCGTGAGCGGCCCCGCGAGCAGGGCGGCGGCCGACGACTCGGCCAGCATGCCGATGAGCAGTCCCGTCACCGTGATGCCCAGCTGCGCGCCGGAGAGCTGGAACGTCAGACTGCGCACTGCCGTGAGAGCGCTGGCGGCTCCGCGTTCCCCGGCTGCCGCGGACTCCTCCAGGGCGCTGCGCTCCACGGTCGTCAGCGAGAACTCCGCGGCCACGAAGATCCCGCAGAGGAAGACCAGCACCACGGCAACGGCCAGCAGGAGTACTTCGGTCACCGGAACACCTTCGCGTCGGAGAACGACTGGACGGGCGGTGACATGCCGGAAAGCATGAGAGAGCACGCCGTCGGCTCCCGCGGTCCACCGTCCGCGCTGAAATTGCCGCTTCCCGCAGAACGGCCCCGGGAACCCTGGCGCGAAAGCCCGGAGGGCTCCATGATGATCGACGAGGGCCGGGGCGCCGGCCATGTCGGGGCAGGGGGTTGTGCCATCTCCAGGGGAAAGCTGTTCGCGGTGAGCGATCTGCATGTGGCGTACCGGGAGAACCGGGAGCTCGTCGACGCCCTGCGTCCGGAGAGCGGGGACGACTGGCTGATCATCGCGGGAGACGTGGCGGAGAAGTGGGCGGACGTCGAATGGGCCCTGCGTGCCCTTTCCCGCCGGTTCGGCACCGTGGTGTGGGCACCCGGAAACCATGAGCTGTGGTCCCACCCGCAGGACCCGGTGCGGCTGCGCGGCGAGGAGCGCTACCTCGCCCTCGTCGAGCTGTGCCGGAGTCTGGGGATCCATACCCCGGAAGACCCCTACCCGCAGTGGCGGGGTGAGGGCGGCCCCGTGACAGTGGCCCCGCTCTTCGTGCTGTACGACTACTCCTTCCGTGCCTCCGGTGCGGCCACCAAGGAGGAGTCCTTGCGGCTGGCATACGAGGCGGGGATCGTGTGCACCGACGAGCACCACCTGCATCCCGACCCGTACCCGAGCCGGGACGCGTGGTGCCGGGCCAGGGTCGCGTACACCGAGGACCGGCTGCGCGGCATCGACCCGGACCGCCGCACGATTCTGGTCAACCACTTCCCGCTGGTGCGCGAACCGACCCGGATCCTCCGGTATCCCGAGTTCGCCCAGTGGTGCGGCACTGAACTCACCGCCGACTGGCACACCCGCTTCCGCGCGGCAGTGGTCGTCTACGGCCATCTGCACATCCCCCGGGTGATGTGGCAGGACGGCGTGCGCTTCGAGGAGGTGTCCATCGGCTATCCCCGGGAGTGGCGCCCGAGACCACCCCGGACACCCCTGCGGCAGATCATGCCCTTCCCGGTGGAAGCGAGTACCCGGTGATAGAGGAGATTCTTCCGCCGCAGGCGGCCACCGCGGTTGTTTACGGGAAAGGTCCGGACCCCGCGCACACGCTCCTCCCCGAGGAGACACAGTTCGTCGCGAAAGCCGTGCCCGGACGGCAGGAGGAGTTCGGCACCGTGCGGGCCTGCGCACGCCGGGCGCTGGCCGGGCTGGGAGTACCACCCGTCCCGATACTCCGCAGCCCCCGGGGAGCCCCGCAGTGGCCGGCGGGGCTGGTCGGAAGCATGACCCATTGCGACGGCTACCGGGCCGCCGCCGTGGCCCGGCGTGCGGACGTTTCCTCGCTGGGTATCGATGCCGAACCCAATGGTCCGCTCCCCGACGGGGTCCTCGACGTCATCTCGCTGCCCGGCGAACGCACATGGATACGGAAACTGGAGGCGCGGCGGCCCGAGATCTCCTGGGGCCGGCTGCTGTTCAGCGCCAAGGAGAGCGTCTTCAAGACGTGGTACCCGCTGACCGGACAGGAAC
Organism: Streptomyces sodiiphilus; assembly: GCF_039529215.1. NCBI lineage: Bacteria > Bacillati > Actinomycetota > Actinomycetes > Kitasatosporales > Streptomycetaceae > Streptomyces > Streptomyces sodiiphilus. Next base: position 61,112 of record NZ_BAAAMJ010000054.1, read on the forward strand.
TCGACTTCACCGAGGCGGAGCTCGAGGTCTGCCCGTCGACGGGCACCTTCTCGGCCCGGCTTCTGATACCGCTGGCCGCGCCGCACAGCGGGCTGCGGACCTTCACCGGCCGGTGGACCGCGAACAGCCGTCTGGTGGTGACGGCCATAGCCCGGCCCGGCACCGAATGAGGCTCACCGGGCCGGTGATCTGCGCAGTTCTCCGGGATTCTCATTGCCCGCGGAGACGGTCCAGCTCCCGGCGTTCCCGCTTGGTGGGCCGCCCGGTGCCACGGTCACGGCGGCCCGCTACCGCGATCTCCTCCCTGGGCGGTGGCGGAGGGCTGTGATCGGTGTAGCACTCCGCGGCCACCGCCGCTCCCACCCGCTTGCGCACCAGACGCCTGACCACCACCCGCCGCTCCCGGCCGGCGTGGAACAGCCGTACCTCGTCCCCCGGCCGCACGGCGGTGGCCGGCTTGGCACGATCACCGTTGATCCGCACATGGCCCGCCCGGCAGGCCGTCGCGGCCAGTGAGCGGGTCTTCACCAGCCGCACCGACCAGATCCAGCTGTCCACGCGCACGGTGCCTTCTTCTGACGGCATACCCCCGACTCTAACCCTGCCCCGGCCGGGTCAGCCGATGAAGTCCTGCAGTTTGCGCTCGAGCTTCGCCTTCGGCTTCGCGCCCATGATCGACTTGACCACCACGCCGTTGCGGAAGACCTTCATCACCGGGATCGACATGACGCGGTACCGCGACGTGGTGGCGGGATTCTCCTCGATGTTCAGCTTGACGATCTCGAGCTTCTCCCCGTGCTCCGCGGCGATCGCGTCCAGAGTGGGGGCGAGTTCGCGGCACGGCGCGCACCAGGAGGCCCAGAAATCGACGAGGACGGGCTTGTCGCTGCCCAGAACGTCCCGGTCGAAGGACTCGTCGGTCACTTCTTTCACCATCATGAGGTCTTCCTGTTCCGCGCCGGAGAGCTGTGAGGTCTCATCACCGGCTCCTGCCGTGTACACCCAGGAACAAGCATACCCCCTGGGGTACTTTCGGCGCTGTCCGCGCAAAGCCGCAGCCCGGTGCTGGTGCGCGGACCGGCGTGGCCGGGAACAAGGCCCCCCACGACTATGCTGGGGCAGCGCGTGATCAGTGGTGGCATCAGCACGGCGGCCGGTTCCCTCCGGGCCGGGGATGTTGGCAGGTGAGCTCGGACCGGGAGGAACTGTTCGCCGCAGTGGACGGAGCAGACCCAGCCGTCGCCCACGTAGGCCGATCAGGTGTCCCTGAGGGGCGCCGGCGGCCTCTCCCACGCCGACATCGGCTGGGCGCTGGGAGTGACCGCCTGGACGGTGGCGGTATGGGAGACAGGCCGCACCGAGCCGCTCAAGGAACGCCGCGCGACCTAGCCTCCGTGTTTCGGTTCGGGTCGGCTGAGTTGGGGTGGACCCCGTGCCGGAGGTTGTGGGGCTGCTGTCGGATGGTGGGCGTGTTGGAGGCCCGGCGCGGTGGCCGGGTGCTCCTGGGTCCTGGGGTCGTGGGTGGTCAGTGGCGGTCTCGTCTGTCACGTGGCTGGTCGTGGCAGTGCGATGAGGCGGTTGAACGCGGCGGTCAGTTCGTGGCGCCAGGGCCAGGTGGCGGCGATCCGTAGTCGTAGGCGAGGGGCTCCGCTTGTGATCCGGGCTGCGGTATGCAGGAGTCGGTAGCGGAGCTTCTTGGGCTCGGCGGTGGCCAACTCGCTGTCCAGCAGCAAGGTTCGGGTCCAGGCCGGCAGGTCGATCGCGGTCAGGGACAGTTCCAGCCATGCCTGGTTGATCGCGAAGTGGCGGGAGGGGAAGCGGCCGAAGCCGGTGGTCTTGCCGCAGCGGATGTGGTCCTCGATCCGGGCGTGGGCACGGTGGCGGACTTCCAGGTGTTGGGTCGAGCCGCCGCCGGTGACGGGCATGTCGGTGAGGAAGACCTGGTGGCGCATGCCTTCGTCCTGGTCGGACAGGGACAGTTGGGCGCCGGGGTGGGGACGCTCACGGCGGACGATGATGCGGGTGCCGTCCGGGTATCCGGTGAGGTCGGCCGGGCCGGTCAGCTCGGCGACCTCGGCACCGGCGCGCAGGGCACCGTTTTGTTCCAGCGCGGGGTGCCAGACCTGGCCGGGCAGCACGCGAATGGCATTGCGGACGTGGTCGGTGACGGGATAGCCGACGGAGAAGAAGGTGTGGATCCCGCGTTCCCGCAGGGCTCGGACATGAGCGAGGAAGGCTTTGGCGCTGCCCGCGCTGTCGGCGCGGACGAGGATGGGGGTGCCGTGGCGGTGAGCGTCGCCACCACTCCCTCGTTCAAGCCGCTGCTGCTCGTATCGATCCACCAGGTGAAGGACTCCACCACGATCCAGGCGGTGGCGTCGGCGATCGCGTTGGCCACCGCTTCCAGGGCCGAGGTGCCGGCCTTCCGGACGCAGCCGTTCCAGTCGGTGACCCCGCACATCAGCCATCGCCAGCCTCGGGGAAGAGGGTGTACCCAGAGGTGCCCGCGACGGGCTGCCCGGACCAGCGGGCGCCGGGCGGCACCACCAGCCGCCAGTCGTCTTCTGCCCAGGTGAGGGTGACAGGGATCGTCACCAGGACTTCCCCGCCGTCCTCGCCCGCACCTCGGCCGAGCAGATGGACCGTCACCTGTCCGGTGCCGGGAGTTGGCGGCAGCGGCATCGCGTAGCCGATGGTCTGCCCGTAGATCCGCAAGGGCTCGCTGTCCGGCAGGCCGGAGGCGGCGCGGGCAGCTGCGTATTCCGTATCGACCTGCGCCATCATGGCGCTGATGTCGCCATGCATCTGCTCGATGTTCGGCACATAGATGTCAGGGCCGACGTGCGGGCCGACCCTGGTCCCCAGATGCACCGCTGCGAGTGCCGCACCGGCCTCATCCCGGGCGAACCCGCTCGCCTCGGCCGCGGTCACCGTGCGCGGGCCGTGCACGGGGCTGACGGGGAGCTGCGCGCCGTGAAGGTCCATGTAGGTGAGCCCGGACCAGTCCGGCGCGGCAGGGTCGTCGCCGCCGTCCTGGCCGTCGTGGTCGTGCTCCTCGTGGCCCTGATGCTCATCCCCGCCGAGGGCTGGGGGTCCGTTGTCGGCTGATGGCGCGGCGGCGGCCGGCGGTGCGGGCTCCGGGGTCTGACCCCAGTTCTGGCTGCTCCCGACTGCCGCCGCCACGATCGCGGCCAGCGCGAAGGTCCCGGTCCCGACGAGCAGCATCGGGGCACGGCGTTTGCGGGTGGTGCTCTGCTGCTCGACCGCCGGCCCCGGGCTCGTGGTCACAGGAACATGCCGAGCACGCCAGCCCCCACGCCACCGATCAACAGCGCGCCGAGAACCTTCAGCGGCAACTCAGAAACGGCGTCGGCCGCCGTGGTGGCGCCGCGCCCGCCGCTGCTGCCGAGCTGCATCCGGATACCGGTGTAGATCAAGCTGCCCGCCGCGATGGCGAACCCTCTCCACTTCAGGATGCCGAGCATCAGGTCACGCGGGCCCTCGAGGCCCGCAGGCGTCTTGGCGCCGGGGTTGGGGATCTGCGCCAGCAGCTCCGGCGCCGCGGTGGCCAGGGCGTCGGCGATCACGCGGGCACCCCCGTCGTCGCGGCCAGTTCGGCGCGCAGCTGCTCCAGCGGCTCGACCAGCTGCTTGGGCTGAGGGATGGTCAGCGGGTCGTCGGTGTCCCGCCACGCACTCACGTAGGGGAGGCGGACGACGGTCTGGACGCGGTCCTCGATCAGCCGGACCCGGGCCCGCACGGTGGAGGGCTCCCGCAAGGCGCTGTCCGCGACCAGCACCAGGAGGGGCGGGGCGGCGAGCCACCCGTGCTCGATGTGCTGGTGCGCGAAGGCGACGCCGCGGGTTGCCCAGTGCAGCCCGTAGGCGGTGCCGCGTGCGACGAGGACCAGCGGGGCCTCGCCCACGGCGAGCTGGTCGCGCTGGATCTCGCGGGCGGGCAGCATCCGGGCGACGGCGGTGGCGCCGCATCCGCCGTGGCAGCTCACCACGGCGGCAGGTACCGGCGGTGCGGGCGGCGGCCCGGCTGGCATCTCTGGCTGGCGGGCGATGGCCATGGCCTCTCCTCTGCTCCAGGTACTCGGACCAACGAAGGCCGCGACTGTTAGTTATCGTCTGTACGCCTTGAGTGTTCACCTGTGAGTGGGGTGGCGTGATGTGGGCCGGTAAGGGCGCGGTGTGGGCGGGTGGCGGCGGTGTCCTCGCCGTCGTCGCGCTGCCGCTGCTCCTGCTCGCCGGTATCGGCGGGAGCACCAGCAGCATGGGGCTGTGCCCGCCTGGATCGCCGGAGAAGTTCGCCGAGTTCGCGCACGCGGCCGGTGCGGACACCGCCGCGCCGTCCGGGCTGCACATTGACCTGCCGCTGGCAGAGGCCGATGCTGCGCCGCCGGTCCCGCCCGAGTTGATCGCGCCCGGGCCTTGGAGCTACCCGGTCCCGGCTCCGGCTACGGTCACCGCGCGCTTCGGGCAGTCCGGCCCGCACTGGAGCACCCGGCACACCGGCACCGACTTCGCGGCGCCGGCCGGGACGGCGGTCTTCGCGGCCAGCGACGGCGTCGTTCTGGCTGTCGTCCACGAATCCGCGGGCCGCCCGTTCGGGACGTTCGTCACCTTGCTGCACGCCGACAACACCGTGACCGTCTACGCCCACCTCCAGGAGGCGGCCGTCGCCCGGGGGCAGGAGCTGGCTGTCGGCCAGCAGATCGGCACGGTCGGTAGCACGGGCAACTCCACCGGCCCGCATCTCCACTTCGAAGTCCGGCCGCAGATCAAGGGCAGGCATCTCCCGGTGGACCCCGAGCCCTTCCTGGCTACTGCCACACTGTCGGCCGCAGGGACCGGCCCCACCAGCGCGCAGGCCTCCGGGTGCCTGTGGCCGGCCGGAGCGCCCAGCGGGCCGGTGGACACCGCAGCGCTGCCGGAGCTCGCACGGGCGATGACGCCGACGATTGTGCGGCTGCTGGAGGACTGTCCGGAGCTTCCCCTGGAGTGGGTCCATGCCCAGGTGATGGCGGAGTCCAGTTGGAACCCGGGCGCCTGGACGTCGGACAGCAACGGGGGCGCGGCCGGGCTCTACCAGCTATCCCATGAGGCGTGGGCGGCGGCCGAGGGCGACGCCGGGACGTGGACGCGCGGCAGCCGGCCGCCCGCCAGCCACCCGGTCTGGGAGCCGGCCGTCCATCTCCGGGTGGCAATCACCCACGCCTGCGGCAACCTGCGGGAGATGACAGCCCACCTCCTCCGCCACCCGACGAAGCCGATCAGCCCGCTGGAGGCGATGGCGGTCTGCCACGTCGCCGGATGCAGCAGGGTGATGGGCTCAGTGTCCGGCATCCCGGTGCCAGGGGAAGCGATGTGCGGCCGTGAGTGTGTAGCCACTGTCCACGCCTACCTAGCGAACATCAGCCGCCACCTGCACACCATCACCGGCACGGCCCCGGACACCCCGTAATGCTGTAGCGTTCTATTTGACGCATGAAGAGAGGGCCGGCGGGACACCACCCGGAAGTGGTGACGGCATCCACCGGCCCCTATACCCCATCACCATGCCCACAGGCAGGTGACGAGCTACCAGGATACCGCTGGAGACCCCACCGTCATGAACCACGAAACCAACGACGACTCCGAGCTGCTGACCGCTTCCCAGGCCGCCGAGATCCTCGGCATCCGCCCTGGCACGCTGCGGACCTACGCCAGCCGCGGGCAGGCGCCCGCCGGGCGGAAGCTCGGTGGCGCGCGGCGTTGGACCAGAGCTGAGATCGAGCACCGTCGAGACAACCCGCCCAGCGCCGACCCCGCCCGACGGGGCGGCCGCCCCAAGAACGTCCGCGAGGCACGCCCCCGGCCATCCCAGGCTGGCCGCCGAGCAGGTGAGGTCGCCGCCCGCCTCCGGGCCGGGGAGGACGTGACGGTCCCGCAGCTGATGAAGGAGTACAACGCGACGGAGCGAACCGCACAGCGCCTGCTGGCGCGCGCCCGCGCCCTGGCTGCCGCCGAAGGCTGAGGTTCAGGCAGGGCAGCGTGGTTGCTGCCGGTGGCCGGCTGAGGTGGCCGCCTCGGCCTGGCGGGGACCGTTCTGCTGGACGCCAGGTTGCTGTGGAGCGGTACCGCTCACCGATGGTCGGAAACGGATTAGCTCAACTCTTGCTCATCGGGTGGTCCGGGGTGTCAATCCAGGCCGTCCAGCCGGTTGAAGTGACGGTGATGCCGAGACGGCCGAAGCCTGGTTCGCCGCCCTGACACCACCAGGTGTGGGCGTTGGTGAGTTCGTCCCACAGCCGCCGTTGCCCGACCTGCCGGATGGTGGCAGTCGTGGCCTCGGGCCGCAGGAGGGCGGCGGTCCAAGCGGTGCCGTCCAGGGCGTAGAGCCACAGGGTCCGGCCGCCGTCGTCGTGCTGCTGTACCGCGTGGGTCGTGTCGTTCAGTAGCAGGCCGGCGATGAAGACGAAGGGGTGCCACCGGTCGAAGAGCGAGGGGTCCACCTCGACGGTGGTGTCGGTCACCGGCGTGAGGTCCGGGGCGAAGGCCGGGTGTACGTGGCGCTGGGACCGGGCCTTCATGAACTCCAGCTGCTGGAGAAGGAGCCCAGTAGCGGTCGTCTTGTCGTTGACGGTGAGGACGGCGAGGGCGTCGCGGTTGCTGTACTGGGTGCCCCAGGGGGTGACGATGAGCCCGCCAGGGCGGACCTGCTCCAGCCAGGCGGCCGGGATGTCCCGGATGCCCATGGTGGAGATCAGCCGATCGTACGGTGCGCCGTCCGGGAACCCTGCGAGACCGTCTCCGACCACCATCCTCGGGAACAGCCCGGTACCGCCGAGAGCGTTCTTCGCGGCGGCGGCGACGTCCGGGTCGACCTCCATGGTGGTGACGGCAGCGTCGCCGAGCCGGCGGGTCATCAGTCCGGCGGTCCAGCCGGTTCCAGTGCCGACCTCCAGCACTCGCTGGCCCGGCGCCAGGTCGGCGGCCTCCAGCATTGTGGCCACCACGGAGGGCATGGACGCCGAGCTGGTCGGCGTGGTGCCAGGTTCCGTGCCGGTATGGCGGCCGTCGTCCCACTGGGTGACCACCGGGACATCCGCTCGCGTGGCGGCCTGCCAGCCGTCCGGGTCGCTCCGGCGATCCACCGCCCGCGCGCTGCGGGTCGACATGTCGTGCGGCCAGATCAGGTCTGGCAGAAACCGGGCGCGAGGCAGAGCGACGATCTGCTGGTGCCAGAACGCCGCATCCCACCGGGTGTCCGTCCGCACGGTCACTTACCGTCGGCCTCGTCGTCGTCCTTGCGGTGCTTACCGTCCCCAGGCGGCGCGTTACCGTCCGGCTCAGGGTCCGGAGGCGTCCACGGGGTACCCGGCAGGTTGTCACCGCGCATGCTCTGCTGACCGACCATCATCATCCCTCCGCAGCGGGGCTGTCACTCTATGATGCCGCCCCGCCTACCCGGCCGGTAGATGTCCCGTCACCCCCAATCTGCTGCCGTTTCCTCCTTCAGTAGTTCTACTGTGTATCTGAGCAGGTCGGAGGGTGCACAGCGCGAGAAGGCAACGGCGGCGGGAACATACCCTGCAGCAGACCGCGCACAGAGGCACAGCACACCCTGCCCATCGCGCCTCAGGGGCGCAGCCGGGGATCCCACGGCTGGACCACGATGCACGGCCGCACGCCCGCCTCAACCGCTACGCGGTTCGCCTCGTCGGCGGCGCAGCGCAGCGGCTCAGCGATGTCGGGCCAAGCCCAGTAGACGCAGCCGTGGACGTGGTCGGCGTAGACGTAGGCCAGCATGACGGTCAGCCACCTGGACCGGCTCTTCCTGGACCGCTCCAGCTCGTGGACCCAGACCTGCTCGGTGCCGTCGTCGGCGGTGACGACCGAAGCGAGGTCTGGATATCCCCGGCCGCCAGTGCCACGTCCAGCGCTGATCTCCACACCGGACCGCAGGGCTGCGGCCGGGCCAGCGGACGGATGCGGCTCTGTGCGGCGGATCTCCTGCTCGGTCACCAGCTGGTGACCAGGCTGGATCACCGCGAGGTGCAGCGCCAGCTCGACCACCTCCAGATCGTGCAGCAGCTCGCCGACGCTGGGCGTGGCAGGGGCACCGTCCAGACCGGCCGCGCGGTGCCCGGCCCGGGTCAGCCAGTTCACCCGCGGAAGGTCGGCCAGCGGCTTGTCCTGATGGAGCAGCCCGAGGCGGCGCAGGGCAAGGACCCGCCGTTCGTAGATGGAGCGGCGGCGCCCGGTCCCGGCGCGCCGGTCGAATTCTCGGGCGATCTGGTCGGTGGTGACGGCTCGCCAGCGCCCGGTCCAAGCGAGAATTTCCAGGTCGCGGGAGGTGAGGGCGTGCCGCGGTGAGGCCGTGGTGGTAGTCATCGCCTGCCGGTTTCCCGGCCCCGCTGTGGGGTGCTGCGGGTGTGCGCGGGGCCTGCTCGTAGGTGTGCTGCGGGTATGTCTGCCGCACCGTAGCCCTGTCGGCCCTGACCTGCACGGATCTGTCCCTCGAGCGGGTGACAGAGGTGTTGGGTGGCGGGCTGGTCGTCCCAGGAGGAGGCGGTTGCCTCTCTCTGATTGTCCTGGCCGTGCTGGTGGAGAGTGCGGGCAGTGCGAGGGCTGGTTGGGCCGGGGTTGCTGTGGGTGGGTGAGGCGCCCGCGCTGGCGCGCGGGCG
>NZ_BAAAMJ010000054.1:69810-83959 GCF_039529215.1 Streptomyces sodiiphilus
CCGCCCTGCGGGCGGCTAACAGCAGGGCCGTTCGCCGCTGCGCGGCTCACGGCCGGCGGGTGCTGCGCACCCGCCTCGCGGTACGGTGCGGGGCGTTCGCGGTTTGTGCATAGGTGGTTGCGTTGGGTGAGAAGTCGGCGGGGGTGCGTCCGGAGCGGCCTGCGGTCCGGTGGGGCGGGGGTGAACGGCGGACGGTGTCGGTGTGGGAGTCAGCTGCACGGTTGGGCCTCGTGGTTGCCGTGCTGGCCGCGCCGCTGGTGGTGTTCGTCTCTGTGGTGATCGCGCTCGCCGGGCGTCGTGCGTCTGCCCGCTGCTGGTGGTGGCTCGCTGGCGCGGGAATGGTCGCCGTGGTCCTGGTCGTGCTCACGGGTGGGTGGGGCGCGTACTGGTCGCCGTACCAGGAAGCGTGGTATGCGTTGATCGACGCGGTGGGAGAGGAACTGCTGCTGCGTACTGGGCCCGAAGCCGCGCTCGTCGCGGGATTTGCCCGGCTGCCTGGTTGGCTGCTGGCTCAACTGCCGCTCGCGGTCGCGGCTGGGACTGTCACCGCGGCGTGCTGTCGGTCGTGGCGGGCGAGGTTCAACGCACCGTGGCGTGTCGATCCGGCGCAGGTCCTGCCCGAAGCCGAGCTGCGCGGCCTGGTTGCCGCCCTTGATGAAGAGGACGTCCGGGAGCCCGTCGGCGACGTCGACCAGCTGGTGCTGCGCCTGGGCGTCGACGCACAGAGCAGCGAGCCGTACGACCTTCCCGCTGTCGCGCTGAGGCAGCACACGATCATCGCCGGGGCGACCGGCTACGGAAAGACCAAGACCGTACTGCGGCTGCTGTACGAACTGGTGGTCACCGATCATGCGAAACCGCTGCGCGTCCCGGTCGTGCTGCTCGACATGAAGGCGGACCCGGAGCTGGTGACCGAGCTGGGAACGATGGCCGAAAGGGCAGGCCAGCGGTTCCGCGTCGTGACTGTCACCGGGACCGGCGCGACGTACAACCCCATCAAGCACGGTTCGGTTGAGCAGGTGTGCAGCCGGATCGTGGAGACCTTGGACCAAGTCGCTGGCGGCGGCTTCTCCGAGCCGCACCACCGGGAGGCGGCGGAGGTCTACCTACGGCACGCGATGGCCGCACTAGATGACCTCGTGGACCAGGCCGTGGTCGAGCCGGACCCTCGAACCGGGCGAAAGCGCCGGTGGCGGCGAGACCTTCCCGACCTGGCCCGTCTGATGAGCCTGCGCCAGCTCGCCGAGCGGACCTCCCTGCTGTCTGCGACCACCGGCCGCACGGTGCACTCCTACCTGGAGTACCTCCAGTCGGATGGCCGGAGCCTCCTGCCGAGCATCCCGGGCCTTGCTGCCCGCATCACCAACCTCGTCGCCGGCGACGCCGGACGGGTACTCACCGATGCAGGCCACCGGGACGCTGTGGACGTCTACGGCGCGATCACGGGCGGCGACATTGTCCTGTTCTCCCTGTCGGCCGCGGCGGATGCACGTGCCGCGCGGCAGATCGGCAGCCTGCTGTTGACCGACGTCGGCGCGGTCGGCGACCGGCTCCTCGCAGAGGGATGGGGCAGGGCCGGCGGGTTCTTTCTCTGCGGAGTCGACGAGTTCAGCGCGCTCAGCGGAAGCACCATGACGTCGTTGTTCGCTCGAGTGCGGGCCGCGGGCGGTGGACTGCTGCTCGCCACCCAGGACCTTGCGGACCTGGACGCAGTCTCACCCCAGTTCCGCGCCGCCGTGCTCACCAACACCAACACCTTGATCCTCCACCGGCAGCGGTCGTCCGCTGAGCAGCTCGCCGCGCACGTCGGCACCCGGCCTGGGTGGGAGGAGACGCTGACGCTCCAAGATGACGACAGTCCGCTCGGAACCGTCACGGCATCGACCGGAGCCGCGCAGCTGCGGCCGGTGGACGAGCTGTTGGTACATCCACAGATCCTCCGATCCCTGCCACGCGGGCAGGCGATCATTACAGTCGGCCACCCGTCGGAGACCAGCCGCGTGGTGCAGATCGCGCCTGCACCCGTTGCTGTATGTCCCCCCGTAGGGCATCAGTCTGCCGTCGAGGAAGTCCACTGCGGGGTGCCGCTCGCCAAGACCCCCCGCCAGCCCGCGGCTCCAATCAGCGAGGCGCCCCAGAGACCGCCGACACCGCCCGTGCCCGGTGCCGACATGTGGAGCTGAACCCGCTGTTCACCATGGGCCGGCAGCCGGTGATGCCTGTGCACGGCGGCCACGGTGAGCGGCTTACGTGGCATCGCCGTGGCCGTCTGCGGGTGCTGCCGACATCCCCGAATGAGGCAGCTACGAGAAGGAGGAGGTGGCCGCGGCAAGGGATCGCTGGCGACCGGCCGCAGGTGGCTGGGCCCGGCGCCACCTGGGCGCGGGGACGGGAAGGCCGCCGAGGGCCGGTTGGTCCGCCGGGGCGGGCGTAGCGCGCACCCGCTTCGCGGGCCTGCTGCGGCGCCTCGTCCGTGGACACGCGCGGCGCCGCCGGACGGCTCGCGGGGCGGTAACGGCGGCCGTCAGCCCTCGGTGCGTCGCCGGTGGCCGTCACCGCCCACGCTGCCGCGTGAAGGCGCCGCCCACCGCCGCCCGTATCCCGCGCCGCCGTCGGGCCCCTCCGACCGCACCCGCCGTGCCGGGCCGGTCCCGCCGTCCCGGACACCTGGTGAAGACCCCAAGAAAGCTTCAGAAACATGCTCTGACCTGGGTGTTTCTCCCACACTCCACCCCAAAATGCAGTAGAGTTCTATTTGTCGGCAAGGGGGCGGCACCCGAACCGACACCCCATCACCTACAGCAGGGAGACCACGCATGAGCGTCATCACCATCACCCCCGAGGCCGTCATGTTCGGCTCGGTCGCGTTCGCCCCCGGCGTCAGCTGGCTGGGCTGGCTGGAAGAGCAGGTAGTCGGACCGGTCCAGGCCCTCACCTTGGACACCGACGACCCTCGCCGCGTGATGTGATCAACGAAGAGGGCAAGATCACGGATCTGCCGCCCAACATGGCGGCAACGCTGCTCGCTCGGCACCTCGGCGCCATCGCCGACGACGACTGGATTGCCGGCAGTGCCGTGATCACCGGTGGCACCTCCAACGGCGACACCGCCGCACTGACTGATGCCCAGCTGCACCACACCTACGACCAGCTGGCTGCCTCGTTCAGGACCGCCGCCAAGACCGTCGCCACGACCGCAGGGAACTAGTCACCGGGTGAGGCCGGAACGGCACCGGCCCCACCCCGCCATCACCCCATCACCCCAAGGGCCCCGCTGCGGGCGGGAACGGCACCCGCCCGCAGCGCCCGGCCCGACCACCCCACACCAGACAGGACGGTTCACCATGCCCGCAGCACCCGTACTCCCGCCCAAGCCCGTCAACCGCCACATCAGCCAGGAAGGACGCGCCGAGGCACGCAAGATCCGGCGTCGCTGGATGAACGACACCGCAGATTGGGCGATCCGCCAGTTCACCGATCCGGAAGGATGGCGCCGGTTCCTCTGGACCGCCGCGTACCACCCGACCCGGCCCACCGTCACCAACCTGGCTCTACTCGCCGTGCAAGCTCCCTTTGAGATCTGCCGCACCTACCGGCAGTGGCAGACCGAAGGCCGCCAGGTCCGCAAGGACGAACACGGCGCGCTCATTTACACCTCGGTACTGAAAGCCGAGGACGACGGCCCAGAGAAGTTGCGCGGGTTCGGATGCGGAAGCCTCTTCCGCTACTCCCAGACCGACCCCGCCGACGGCGCCGACACCGACCAGCAGCCCCCCGGACCACCCCACCCGCGCCGCCCGGAAGAACTGGCCGAAGCCACCCGCATCCACACCCCCCAGACCCTCCACACCGGCGCCCAAGCCATCCGTGAAGCCCTTCACGCACTCACCTCCGCCGCACCTGACCTCAGCCCCGCAGAAGCCGGTTCAGCGGCCCACCTCGCAGCCCTCACCCTCGACACCGAGCCCGGCGCCGCACCGCCCCTCGCGAGCCCGGAAACCGACGACCCCGACGCCGCACGTGATGCGCTGCGCGACGCCGCCCAGCGCGTCACCGACACCGGCCGCGCCGTCGCCGCCCAGGTCGCCGCCATCCACCACCCCCCGTTCTGACCCCCGGCCGGCCGGGGCGACACCGCCCCGGCCGGGNGCCCGGCAGCCGCGCGAAGGAGACGCCCCATGGCCCCAACCACCCCACCCAGGACTCAACGCAGCGCAGCTGAAATGGCTGCTCTCACCCATCCACGCATCCCGTGTCGGACGGGACGGCAAGGGCTTCAGCCACGTCGAAGCGTGGGACATCCGCCGCCACCTCATCAGGTGCTTCGGATTCGGCGGCTACTCCACTGACCTACTAGCCGTCCAGCTCGTACACGAACGAGAGACTCCCGGAACCGGCAACCGCTCCCGCTGGACCGTCGTATACCGCTGCGCCGTCCGGCTCACCGTCAAGGTCAGCGGCATGGACCTGGGACGCTGGCACGGGGTCGCCTGCGGCGACGCCATCAACCAGCCCAGCGCCGCCGACGCCCACGACTTGGCGTTGAAAACGGCCGACAGCCAAGCGCTCAAGCGCGCGGCAGTCAACTGCGGCGATCAGTTCGGACTCAGCCTGTACAACGGCGGCACGCTCGAACCTGTGGTACTCGGCACCCTCGCCCACGCCACCGGCGCCGAGCCGCCCGCCAGCGACCCGCCGGTTCAGCCGGACCCGGAAGAGCAGCAGCCCCGGGCAGGCACAGCTCAGTGTGCACCCGAGGACCGCCCCACCCCCCAGCAAGACCCGCCGACCGCACCCCGGCCACCCGGGCCCCCCCGCACCGGCCGACCCGGAGCGCGAGAAGGCAAGGGACGAAATGATGCGCGTCGCACACTCCGTCAATTTCCGCGACCAGATCGGCGAGCAATTCGAGACGCATTTCGGCCACCCCATCAGCCAGGGGACCACGCAGGAATTCCGAGAGGCCCGAGACCTCATGACGGGGGCGCAGTGAATCTCCGTGAACTGGCATTGAAGGAAGCACAACTCACCCTCAAGCTGGCCTCCATGAAGCTCGCGCTCACGACCATCCGAGAATCCATCCAGAAAAAGCTAGAGGAAGCAGCCGAAGAAAACGGCACCCGCCAAATTGCTGTCACTCTCCCGGACGGAACGCGAGTCGGAACCATCGGACTGAATGATGATTCCCGGCGCGCCGTCATCACCGATGAAAAGGCGTTCAAGGACTGGGTATCTGAGCACCATCCAGAGGAAATCAAACCCGCATTCGTCCGCGAAGTCCGCCCAGCATTCCAAAAGCTCATCCTCGGGGAAATCGAGAAAAGCGGCGCCCCAGAAACCAACGACTCCCAAACCGGTGAAATCAGCACCATCCCCGGAGTCGAAATCACCACCGTCCGCAGAGGCGGACACAGCCTCAGATGGAAGGACGGCGACCAGTCCAAAGACGCCGTTCGCAACACCCCGGCCAGCTAGCCACCACACCCCCACTGTCAGCACCACCGAACCCCACACGCGCCGCTGACGTGCCAGAACCGCCGGGGGTGTGCCCACCAACCAACACACCCCCGGCACACTCACCAACACACCCAGCACACACCCGCAGCACACCCCCAAGGAGCCCCTGACATGCGCACCTACGCTACCGCTCAGCTCATCGGCACCCGCGAGACCCAATGCGACGCAACCGCCGTCCGGGCCGGCCAGGACGGCACCCGGGCATACGTTCTGCTCGACGGTATCGGCAGCACCAGGACCGTTCGCGCCTGGACCCGCGCCGCCGCCGTCCGCCTCGCCCGTACCGCAGTCCGGCACCGGGATGCAGAAACTGCGCTGCGCTCCGTCTACGACTCCTACGCTGCCGAACCCGCCCGAGACGACCTCTATGCAATCCAGCCCAAGGCCGCAGCCGTCGTGGCCGTCACTACCCCTAGAAAGCCACTCAGCGTCGCATGGTGTGGCGATTCCCGCGCCTATCTGCTCGACCGGGGATCCGCAATCCGCCTCACCCAGGATCACAATCTGCGCCGCATCTACCCGCCCACGGCTGTGTATCCGTACGGAGGAAATCGCAATGTCATCACTTCATGTCTCGGCAGCACCGATTCTGACGAAGATGTCGCCGCACGTTACGGACATCCTGCAATCGAAAGAACCACACACGAAATCATCGACCCCTGTCGTCTCCTATTGGCATCTGACGGCGCGTACGAACCCCACGAAGACGCACGCCCACGACCTCTACAGCGAACTCGAAGGTAATTCCCTCTCAGGGACCGTGCGGGAATTCGTGAAACTCGCTGTCGAAACATCCATCAAGACAACCGCCGCCGCAGACTCGAACCAGATTCACGCCGACAACGCTACGCGCGCGGGGCAGCAGCCGGTTCAACACCTCTACCTGTCGGCGCCGTGACGTCGAGGTGTAGGAGAACTCCGTGGCGACGAGGGCATGCGACAGCGACACGGGCTCGTTGACCCGGAGAGCGAGGCCGTTGAGCGCCGCGCCGCCCCCCCCGCACAGCTGTGAAGGACTCGCCGCGAATCGGGTCGCGGACCACACCGGCCAGCGTCAACCACTCACCGTCGTCGTAGACCTCAGCAGCGATGCTGACAGCGCAGTGCGGGATCCCATAGAGGTGGTTGACACTGCCGTCGAGGGCGTCGATTACCCAACGGATCCCGCTCGTCGACGAGCTCTCGGTGCCCTCCTCCGACAGGAGACCGTCGTACGGCCTCGCCCGGTCCAGGAGCGTCACGATGTGGTCCTCACTGCGTCGATCGAGCTCGGTCAAAGGGTCGGACGGCGAGGACTTCACCCCCACTGATCGGCGTCGGTCGAGGTGCTCGACGATCACCTCCCCTGCAGAAACCGCAGTCGTTGCCGCTAAGTCGAGGAGTCCTTGGAGGCCAGACAAGCCGGTGTGCGTCATGCAGCTGCTCCTCGTTGCTGAACGGCGTCTCGTCGACACGACGCCACGGGGCTCGAGACTACGGGTTGTCGAACCCGTATCGGGTGGGCTTTACTCGCGTGGAGCAATGTCTGTCTGCTCACCCTAGAGCCTAGACAAGGGGGTACCCGTTGAGCGATGTTCCAGATCTCGGGCCCATGCCCCAGCGGGTCACCGTCAGTGCCGACCAGGCGGGGCGGCTCGTGGCCGAACAGTTCCCTCAATGGGCCGCATTACCTGTGACGGCTGTGGAGAACGGCGGCTGGGACAACCGGACCTTCCACTTGGGCGACAACATGTTGCTCCGCCTGCCCAGCGCGGAGGAGTACGCCTTGGCCGTGGAGAAGGAGCACCGTTGGCTACCCGAGCTGGCATCCGCTCTCCCGCTGCCGATCCCGGTGCCGTTGGCGAAGGGGAGTCCTGGTGCGACCTACCCGTTCGCGTGGTCGGTCTACGGGTGGATCGACGGCACGCCCGCGACGTTCGAGTCAGTCGTCGATCCGATCCGCTTCGCCGAGGACCTGGCCAACTTCGTGGCCGCGTTGCAGAGCATCGATGCCTCGGAGGGGCCACAGCCTGGCAAGCACAACTGGTTCCGTGGAGCAACGCTGCGGACCTACGAGGCGCAGGCGCTCGGTGCGCTGGACGAGCTGCGCGGCCGCATCGACGTCGCCGCGGCACATGAGTTGTGGACTCAGGCGCTCGAGGCGCAGTGGGACGGGGTCGACGTTTGGTTCCACGGCGACCTTGCCAAGGGAAACCTGCTCCTTGAGGACGGACAGCTCGCTGCCGTCATCGACTTCGGTACGTGTGGCGTGGGGGACCCCGCTTGCGACCTCGCGATCGCGTGGACCCTGCTCTCGGCCCACGGCCGCGACTTCTTCCGGAAGCGGCTGGGCGTCGACGATGCGACATGGGCGCGCGGACGCGGCTGGGCGCTGTGGAAGACGCTCGTCTCGTGCGCCAACAGCCTGGGCGAGGACGGCGCTGACGCCCGTGACGCGCGACGCGTGCTCTCGGGGATCCTCGCTGATCGAGGCTGAGGTGTCGTAGGGGCGCGTGGACCCACCGGGTCCACGCGATTACGCCCATGGGCTACGGAGCTGCCGAGCCTAAGCCGAAATGTTTCACATTCCAATTTCCACTATCAATGCGACGTGCGTTCAGCGTCGAGTAAGGGACCGGCCATGTCTGCCATTCTCGAAGAGACCTATCTCGGTGTCGAAGCCCAGAGGATCTATTACGACCTCCGCAAGCGCACCGCCGCGTTCGACCTGATCCGGGAAGTGGTGCCGGTGACGTACGCCCTTCACGCGGGTCCAGATGCCGGCCGCCTGGTCGGCGCGAGCCTGGAGCGGCTGGAGGCGTGCGCCTCCATTGAGGAGGTGGAAGCCGTCTTCGCGGACTGCCGTGCGAGTTGGGACGAAGCAGGCTTCGGCGCACGTCTCACCACGGACAAGGAGGGCGCCTGGCACCGGAGTCTCCTGGTCGGCGGCCTCGACCGGGCGCACGGCCACGTGGTGGACATGGGCAACCACAACAACGGGTTCGGCGACTACCTTCTGCGCGTCAACCCCAGCGTCGAGCACGTCACCGGGGTCGACCACCGCAACGATCCAAACGTCCTCACCGGTGATCATCTCGACTTCGCGCACCAGGACGACGTGACCAAGATCCCGCTGGACGATGACAGCGCAGACACCGTGGCGTTCCGGGTTTCTCTCCACCACTGGACCAAGCCGGTGCAGGAGGCGCTGCTCGCCGAGGGGGCTCGCATCATGCGCCCGGGCGGGGAGATCCTCATCGTCGAGGACTCCTGGGCCGATCGGCCCGGCCTGACCGACAACGCCCTGACGCAGCAGTACCGCGAGCTCAGCGACGAGGACAAGGTTGCCGCGCTGTCGCTGATCGATGTCGCCTCCTGCTTCATGAAGGAGGAGACGGTCGCCTACCCCATGTCCTATCGATCGGCGGCTGAGTGGGAGTCCATGCTCACCGCTCTTGGCGCCACGTCGATCGACTCGACCTACTGGGGCTTCACGATGTTCACCATCTACGGTGCGCCGATGCTCGTGATTCGCGCAGTGATGGGCTAATCAAACCGAGAAGCCCGTCGTCAGGACGGGGTGTTTCTAAATAGGGTGTAGCTCTTCTGGAGGGAAGGGCTGACCTGGGAGAACGCTAATCGGGCTGTGGGGTGGGCTGCTCGTCTCTACCGTGGTGGTGGAGGAGGGGTGGCGGATGGGCTCGTTGTTCGAGGAGTTAGAGGCCCGGGAGTCGGCCGAGCGTGAGCGGGTGGATGCCCTGCAGGCGGAGCTGGCCGAGCTGACGGGGCATCTGGAGGATGCCCGGGCGGTTCTGGAGCGGTTGCGTGTCACGCGTGAGACGGTGGCCGAGGTGCTGGCCGAGATGGAGCCGCTGTCGGGTGCGGCGCCGGTGGCGGATGTGTCTGTCGGGATCCGGTCGTGTCGGCGTATGCGGGTGCCGAGCGGCGGGTGGCGGGGGTGCTGTCGGTGCCGAAGTGGCAGCCGGGCATAGACGCGGGTGTCCTGCCGCGGGAGTACCGGGACATCCTGGAGGTCGTGTCAGACGCGCCGGGGCCGGTGCGGGCGAAGCAGATCGTTCCCCGGATCGGTCTGCCGGTGCGGTCGGGGAAGATCGAGGGCACGCGCGCGAAGCTGAAACGGCCGGTCGAGCGGGGCTGGCTGGACGAGGACGATCCCGGCCTGTTCGCCCCGGCCCGCCGCCGACGGGCGGATTCATCCATGCCCCGACCGGGGCAATGCTCCTCTGCCGCGAGGCCGCGTTCGTCGCGACACCGCCATCCGCTAGGTTCGACTACGTCACTGACCCGCCACCTTCCGTATCCCCAGTTTCCGCACCCTGTACCGTTACATTTGGCGTTACAATAGCGGGGAAGCGGCTCAGCCGATCCGCCGACGAAAAGGGGCTTTGCGGTGTCCGACGAGGGTGTACAGCCGACCAGTCCGACACCATCGACCATGCACCAGGCGCGGAAGATGCTGCCGCAGCTGGTGAAGGCCGCACACGAGGGCCGGTACACACCCCTCACCCGCCACAACGAGGGGCGAGAGTACCAGGCGCTGCTGGTGTCACCCCAAGCCGCCGAGGAAGCAGGCTGGGATCTGACAGCCGCGGCGCCCTGGCCAACCGCCCAGGCCCGCAAGAAACTCGGCGACCTCATCCAACAGGCCGCCCAAGGCCACCCCCAAGTCCTGCGCCGCCACACCACCCCCGTCGCCGTGCTGCTCCCCGCCAACCCCGACGGCACCCTCCGCACACCGGCTGAGCCCACTGCGACCACCGCCGAGCCGCCCAGCACCGCAGTTCCGTCCAGGTCCGACGCCACTGCGCCGCCGACCCCCTCCACCGCGCCGCAAGCTGTCCCGCCACCCGGTACCACCGCCACCACCGCCACCACCCCGCCCGCCGCCCCTGAACCGCCCGCAACGGTGCCGGCAGCGCCCCACACTCCGCGCCGTCTCGCTCCCCTCAGCCAAGCCCTCACCACCATCCTCCCCCCGGCTACCGGTGCTGAGAGCGAACCCGCTCCACATGAGACCGCCTTGGGTGGCCTGTCCACCGGTATCCCCAGCCTGGACGCCGCGCTCGGGGGCCTCCACCCCGGTCGCTTCTACCTCGTCGCTGCCGCACCCGGCGCCGGCGGCAGCCTCATCGCCGCAGGAGCCGCCCGTGCCGTTGCCCTCGACCACCACCGCCCCGTCCTCTACGCCGCTTCCGGCCTCACCAGCACCGATGTCGCCGCACGCATCGTCGCCGCCCACCTCCCGGTCGACTACCGCCGCCTGCGCGCCAGCCGCCTCACACCGACCGAACAGGCTGACGTCACAGCCCTCCACCAGGAGCTCGCCGCAGCACCCCTTTACATCGACGATGACACCGACCTGACCACCACTGCGATCGCCGAAACCGCGGCGGACGTGCCCGGCCTTGCCCTGGTCGTCGTTGACCGACTCCAGGCCACCGACGACCCCCGCCTTCCCCTGTCCGGCCCCCGCCTCACCGACGCAGCCCAGGCCCTGGCCCACCTCGCCCGCACCCACCACCTCCCGGTCCTGGCCGCCCTCGACACCGACACCCCCGACCTCATCGCCACCCTCGGCCTCGACATCACCCTCACCCTCACCCGGGACACCGACCAGGCCCACCTCACCCTCACTGAACGCGACTTGGGCACCCAGGACACACTCACCCTCCACGCCGACCTCGCCCACGCACGGCTCACCGACCCCATCAACCCCAATGCCAGTCTCCGGGAGTTCACCTCCGACGAACTCGCCGCCCTCCGCCCCCAGGGGCGTTCCGCACCGGAGGGGCCTGCCGGTGCGTCTGATGTACCCCCCAGCGAGCCCGAGCCCGGGACGATCTCGGGCCCCAGCGAAGCGCCCACGGACTGGCCCGCCGTCGCAGTTCCGGAGGGCGGTGGACCGACGGGTACTCCGTCGGTCCCCTCTGGACGTCCCTCCGGCCCGTCCGGGCCGGCCTCGGCCGGTTCCGTTGGGCCGGCGCCGGGTTCCCAGTCATCCCCCGGCTCGGCTGCGGCGACGGGTGGTGCTGTGTCGGTTGGTGGTTCGTCCTCGGCGTCGGCTGGTGCTGGTGTGTTGCCGGTTGGGGGTGGGGTGTTGGCGGGGGTGTCCGGGCCGGTGGTGGGTAG
Organism: Streptomyces sodiiphilus; assembly: GCF_039529215.1. Classification (NCBI taxonomy): domain Bacteria; kingdom Bacillati; phylum Actinomycetota; class Actinomycetes; order Kitasatosporales; family Streptomycetaceae; genus Streptomyces; species Streptomyces sodiiphilus. Next base: position 81,457 of record NZ_BAAAMJ010000054.1, read on the forward strand.
CGGCCCGGGGGCCTCTCAGGCCGCTTCTCGGACCGTTCCTGAGGTCTCCGCGGCTGCGCCCCCGGCTGTGAGGGCGGGCGGGGCTGATGCGGGGGCGTCACGGCTGTCCGCATCCGCCAGCAGCGGTGGTGGCCGCGCCAGTGGTGGTTATGCGGGTCGTGATTACTCGTATTTCACGGGGATGATCACGCGGGCGGTGGACCAAGCTCTTGAGGAGTATGGAGGGGATGTTGACGCGGCGACTCAGGCTCTGGTCCTGAAAGCCTCACCGAACGCGATGGAGCTTTTCGAGGCGACGCGCGTGGGCGGGAATTACGAGCACACAGTCTATCCGGAACTGATGGAATTCCTCCGGAAGAAAAACAAAGACGGTGTGGATGAGATCTGGGAGGGGCGTCATAACTGGACGAACACCGCCCTGCTCGATCAGCTCCACGCAGGGAAGGCCCCTGCTGTCACGGTTGATGCTCTGGACACCAACGCCAGCTACCTCTCAGCCTTCAAGACGTATCTGCCGATCGGCGCCCTGGTCCACCAGGGCGCGGGCGGCTTCGACCCCAAGCGCTCCGGGATCTACCAGTTGCCCACCCGCCCGGTCTGGTCCCGCCCGGACCTGCCCGACCCGATCGGCAACCGCCGCGAGGAAGGCCCCGTCCTCCTCGATGACGCCACCGTCCGTCTGCTGTTCCGCTGCGCCCGCTACGGATTGTGTGAGGTGCCGGTGATCAGCGAGTGCTGGACGTCCGGCGCGAGCGAGGGGCTTTTGGAGAAGTTCCGCCGGGTACTCACCGAAGCCCGCGAAACCGCCATCAGAAACCAGGACACCGTGACCGTCGAATACATCAAGGCGATGTATTCAAAATTCGTGTCCACGATGGGCGAGTCCACCACGAACCGGGACATCCGCCGACCGGAATGGATGCATATTATCCGTTCCCAGGCGTTCGCGAACCTCTGGCACAAAGCATACAAAGCCCACCAGCACGGCCTTACCATTGTCCGCGTCCGCGGTACGGACGAACTCCACGTGACCGGCGGAGAATGGCGGAAGGTCCCCGGCCGGGAAGGCGGGGTATTCGAAGAAGGCCGCCTCACCACCCACATGAAACTCAAGAACCGCTACACCCTGCCGAGGAAGCCCACCGCCTGACATGTCGACCGACGGATGGAAGAACTTCGGTAAATACGGCGCCGACCTCGACCCCGGGAACGTCCACGGCAAATACGCTCTGGGCCGCGCTCTGGAAGACGCCCTGGAACGCATGATCATCGAGGGTGGTATCAAGTCCCCGGTGACCACCCGCCGCGGCCTGAAGGCCCGGATGAACTACCTGACCACCACCAGCGGCGGCGCCCAGGCCATGGCGGAGGCCGGTATCACCGCCACCCGCCCCACCATCCGCGCCTGGACCAAGGGCACCCAGCGCCCGCGGCCGGAGAACGCGGAGGCGATCGACACCGCCTACTGGAACCTGCGCGCGGCCAACATCCTGGCCAACCCCGGCGCCTTCAAGCAGCACCTCAACCGCGGCGGCCAGGGCACCAAGGTGGAGATCTACCCCATCAACCAGGACGTGGTCTTGCCGACGCGGCGCCGGGAGAACCTGCGCGTGCGGCGCTTCCAGGTCCGCTACGTCTGGGACGCCGCGGTCGACGCCCTGGCCGCCGGCGACGTCACTGAACTCGAACACATCTGGGACGAGATCATCGCCGAACTCGACTCTGACTGGGGCGCCTACACCTACGTCTCCCACATCGGCCTGGGAGCCTGACCACCCGGCCCAGGCCGCGGGCCACCGGACGGGGCGTGCCGGGCAGCGTTCCGGACCGCTGTGCAGTTCAGGCGACCGACGGAGCGCTGTGGCCGGTGACACCCATCGGGCTTCGCGCTGCTGGTGACAGGTAGCGCGCCGATCTGGTGACAACTATCGGGCTTCGGCTCACCGGCCCGGCCGCCCGTGCCGTACCGGAAAAAAGAATTCCACCCAGCAATATCCAGCTAAACTCAACCCGAAAACAGACCACCCCAAGACGGCACCTTGAGAAACCGGGACCGCAGCCGAAATCCGGCAGTACCACAGCGCCGGTACAGGACCTCTTCCCCGCATATCCGCACCCGGAATCCTGTAACGCCTAAAGGTCCGTTACAGCAAAGAATCACACCGGGACACATTCGCATCAAGAATTCCCCCGGACGCACTTCTCGAACCCCCTTCAGGCTGCTACAATTCTCGAATTGGTAGAGACCACTTGCCCCAATGGCAGACACAAAGAGTAGCCGTTACAACTTGTGTCAGACCTGGTAGGCGTGACATACTAGGTACACAATGGGGCAGGGAGCGCCCGGAGGGCGCCAGATAGAGACCGCCTCCCACCTGGGGCCGGCCCGGTAACGACGATGCGCCAGCCCCAGCTACAAGAAACTGTAACGGGGCACACGACACCCACCTCACCCCGTAGCCAGCCGTTTCTAGTCGCGGAGCGACGTTACATCATTCCGTCA
>NZ_BAAAMJ010000055.1:0-3982 GCF_039529215.1 Streptomyces sodiiphilus
GGAAACACGAACACCGGACGCGAATCGGGCAACGCCACGCCGTGGGCCACTGTGGGGCCGGGCACGCCCCGGGCGAGCCCGGCCAGCCCGCCACGGAAGTCCTCGTCGCCCGAGCCCACCACCACGGCGCGGTGCTCGAAGGCGGCCCGCCCGGCGGCCAGGGAGTACCCGATGTCGGCGGCCGGCACCTCCGGACGGTCCTGAACGTGGGCCAGCAGCCGCTCGGCCTGACCACGCAGCGCGTCTGCGGACCGGGCCGACACCACCCACGGCACCGCGGGCCCGTGAAGGACGGCGGACCCGGCGCCTCCGCCATTGCCGCCGGCCTCCGGCACGGGGTCCGGCTCGGGCGCCTGCTCCAGGATGAGGTGGGCGTTGGTGCCGCTCACCCCGAAGGCCGAGACTCCGGCCCGCCGGGGCCGGCCCGTCTCCGGCCAGCTCCGGGCCTCGGTCAGCAGCCGCACCGCTCCGGAGGACCAGCGGACCTTGGATGTGGGCTCGTCGACGTGCAGGGTGCGGGGGAGCCGGCCGTTGCGGAGGGCCATCACCATCTTGATGACGCCGCCGACGCCCGCCGCCGCCTGGGTGTGGCCGATGTTGGATTTCAGCGAACCCAGCCACAGCGGCTCCGCGGTCCCGCGTCCCCGGCCGTAGGTGGCCAGCAGCGCACCGGCCTCGATCGGGTCACCCAGCACGGTTCCGGTGCCGTGTGCCTCCACCGCGTCCACATCCGACACCGACAGCCCTGCGCCGGCCAGCGCGGCTTCGATGACGCGCTGCTGCGCGGGCCCGTTCGGCGCGGCCAGGCCGTTGCTGGCACCGTCCTGGTTCACCGCACTGCCGCGGATCACCGCCAGCACCTCGTGCCCGTTGCGGCGGGCGTCGGACAGTCGCTCCAGCAGCACCATGCCGCAGCCCTCGCCCCAGCCCGTCCCGTCGGCAGCCGACGCGAACGACTTGCAGCGGCCGTCCGCGGACAGCCCACGCTGATGGCTGAACTCCACGAAGACGCCCGGGGTGGCCATCACCGCCACACCGCCGGCGAGGGCCAGCGAGCACTCGCCCCGCCGCAGGGCCTGAGCCGCGAGGTGCATGGTGAACAGCGAGGAAGAACAGGCCGTGTCGAGGGTGACGGCCGGCCCTTCCAGACCCAAAGTGTAGGAGATTCTGCCCGAGGCGACGCTGGAGACGTTGCCGATCAGCAGGTGCCCCTCGACGCTCTCGGGGGCGTGCTGCGGGTCGCCGCCGTACTGGAAGGAGGCCAGACCGACGTACACCCCGGTCCGGGAGCCCTTCAGCGACAACGGGTCGATTCCGGCCCGCTCGACCGTCTCCCAGGCCACCTCCAGCAGCAGCCGTTGCTGCGGGTCCATGGCCAGGGCCTCGCGTGGCGAGATACCGAAGAACGCCGGGTCGAACTGATCGGCGTCGTACAGGAAACCGCCCTCGCGGGTGTTGCAGGTGCCCGACCGGGAGGGGTCCGGGTCGTAGAGCGCGTCGATGTCCCAGCCCCGATTGGCGGGGAACTCCCCGATGGCATCCTTGCCATCGGCGACCAGCTGCCAGAGGTCCTCCGGAGACCGCACACCGGCCGGGTAGCGGCATCCCATGGAGACCACGGCGATCGGCTCGTGCTCGGCGGCCTCGAACTCCTCAAGGCGTTCACGCGTCTGCCGCAGGTCGGCAGTCACCCGCTTGAGGTAGCTGAGCAGCTTTTCTTCGTTCTCGTTCGCCATCAGGACGCCCCGAGTTCGTTGTCGATGAAGTCGAAGACCTCGTCGGCGGTTGCCGAAGCGAGTGTGTTGCCGACCGCTTCGGACGCGGCCTGCCCGGGGTCGGCGCCGAGCTTGGCCATCAGGTCCTGAAGGCGCGTGACCAGCTCGGACCGCACCCCGTCGTCCGCCAGGATTTCCGGCAGTGCCAGTTCCCATCGGCCGATGTCCTCCAGGACACCTGCGCCGTCCCCCGCGGCTTCCGGGAAGAGCTCGGTCCGCAGATACGCGGCGAGCGGTCCCGGTGCCGGATAGTCGAAGATCAGCGTGGCCGGCAGTTCCGCGCCGGTGACCGAGCTCAGGCGGTTGCGCAGTTCCATGGCGGTGAGGGAGTCGAAACCCAGCTCCTTGAAGTCCCGCCCGGCCGAGACCGAGGCGGAGGAGGCGTGACCGAGGACAGCAGCCGCCTCCACGGCCACCAGGTCCCGCAGTCTGCGTTCGACCTCGTCCGTCGGCAGACCCGCCAAGCCCTCGGTGAAGCCGGCCTGCACGACCTCCTTTCCTGCGGTGGCCGGAAGTTCCTGCGCGGTGAGTACGTCCCGCACCTCCGGCAGGTCGCCGAGCAGCGGGCGGGTTCGGGCGGCGGTGAATCCCGGAACGAACCGTTCCCACTGGACGTCCGCCACGACCAGACCTGCATCGCCGGCCCCCATCACCTCGCCGAGCGCCCGGACGGCGAGTTCGGGCTTCATGGCGATGAGCCCGCGACGGCTGAGGTGTTCCTCCACCTCACCGTGCTCGATCATGCCCTTCTCGGCCCAGGGCCCCCAGGCGACCGAGGTCGCCGGCAGCCCTCGTGCCGCGCGCAGCTCGGCGAAGGCGTCGAGGTAGCTGTTGGCGGCCGCGTAGGCGCTCTGGCCACCGCTTCCCCAGGCGGCGGCGATCGAGGAGAAGAGGACGAAGGCCTCCAGGTGCTCGTCCTCCAGCAGTTCGTCCAGGTGCTCCGCGCCTCGCACCTTGCCGTCGGCCATCGCCGCGAAGTCGGCAGGCGTGCTGTCGCACAGCGGGGAGAACTGGACGACTCCGGCGGCGTGGAAGGCGGCCCGGACGGGCTCACCGGCCGCGGTGAGGTCCCGGATCAGGCCGGCGACTGAGTCGCGGTCCCCGACGTCGCAGGAGGCGACCGTCACCCGCACCCGGCCTTCGCCGAGGGCGAGCAGTTCGTCCGCCAGTTCGGCGGCGCCCGGCGCGTCCGGCCCCCGGCGACTGGTGAGCACCAGGTGATCGGCTCCGGCACGTGCGAGCCAGCGGGCGACATGGGCTCCGATGCCTCCGGTACCGCCGGTGATCAGGACCGTGCCGTGCGGCTGCCAGCTCGGGTCGCCGGATTCCCGCAGGGAGGCACGGACCAGTCTGCGCGCGAAGATCCCGGCGTCCCGCACGGCGAGCTGATCCTCCTTGCCGGCCTCTGTGGTGATGCCGGCGAGCGCGGCCCGCACATGTTCCGAGGCGTGCCCCTCCATGACGGCCGGGAGGTCGATCAGCCCTCCCCAGGTGCGGGGGTGTTCGAGGGCTGCGACACGTCCCATGCCCCAGGTTGCCGCCTGGGCCGGACTGCTCAGGGGGTCGGAGGAACCGACCGATACCGCGCCCTGGGTGGCCAGCCACACAGGAGCCTCGATCCGTGCGTCGTCCAGCGCCTGGAAAAGGGTGAGGTTGGCGGTCAGGCCGGTCGGCAGCGACGGGTACCGGGGATCCCGGTTCTCGTCGAGCGCCAGCAGCGACAGCACTCCTGCCGGCTCCGGACCGGTACCGGCCGCCTCTCGCAGCAGGGCCGCTGCCTTGCCCCGGTCGGCACCGGCCAGCACGACGGTCCGCACCCGGGCGCCGCCCTCCTGGAGTGCTCGGGCGACGGCTTCGGTCAGCCGGTGGCCGGCGTCGTCCGCAGAAGTGACGACCAGCCAGTCGCCCGGCAGCGTACCGCTCGGCGCTCCGGCCAGTGGCGACCATGCGATCCGGTACCGCCAGGAATCGAGGGCGGCGCGGTCGCCCTGGTTGCGCCGCCATTCGGAGAGCGTGGGGAGCAGACCGCTGAGCGGTGTGTGGGGGTCGACGTCCAGCGTGGTCGCCAGGGTCTCCAGGTCGGCGTGTTCGACGGCCTGCCAGAACTCGGCTTCCGCGGAACGGGTGTCCGCGGTGGTACCGGCGTCCGGAGTTGCAGGTGCCTCGAACCAGTAGCGCTGTCGCTGGAACGCATACGTCGGCAACTG
>NZ_BAAAMJ010000056.1:0-508 GCF_039529215.1 Streptomyces sodiiphilus
GTTCTATTTCCCAAAAGACACGTTCGATGGCATTCCGATTTCCATGTTGAATGACCTGAAATCGATAGCCATCTTCAGCGAGGACTGAGCCGAGATAGTCTGCATCATCGACGAGAAATTCAACGCCGTCGAGCTGATAGCGCCGGTGCAGCTCGGTCAGGAACCATCGCGTCGTCTGTTTATTTGCGGTCGGATAGAGGCTCACGTGAAGGATCTCGTTTGTCTGTGGNTCTGGCCGTGGAGGCGGATCATCTTCTCGTCAACCGCGAGTTGATCCTCCGAGACGGTCGAGATCGGCTGTAGATCGGCCTTATGAACCCAGTTGTGGATTGCGACATGACTTCGTTCGATCCCAAACCACTCAAGATGTTTACTTACCTCACGTAGTGACATGCCGGCCAAGTGACAGCGGATCCCTACTTCAATCGCCCATCGCGGAGTTCGATCTCGCTCCACAAACGACAAGTCGATCCACGTGATACGTTCGCTGAGGCGGTCGAATTTTGGC
>NZ_BAAAMJ010000057.1:0-62156 GCF_039529215.1 Streptomyces sodiiphilus
AGGCCAGGGCCGGCTCGGCGGCCAGCCGGTCGCGGGCGGTGAACAGCGCGCGGGACAGCGCCAGCGCGGTGGAGCGCTCCTCGGCCGACAGGTAGCGGTTGCGGCTGGACAGGGCCAGGCCGTCCTCCTCCCGCACGGTCGGCACGCCGACGATCTCCACGGGGAAGTTGAGGTCCTTGACCATCCGCCGGATCAGCGCGAGCTGCTGGGCGTCCTTCTCCCCGTAGAAGGCGAGCGTGGGCCGGGTCAGGTGCAGCAGCTTGGCCACCACCGTCAGCATGCCGTCGAAGTGCCCGGGCCGCGACGCGCCCTCCAGGCGCTCGCCGGCGGGCCCCGCGCTGATGCGCACCTGCGGCCGGCCGCCGGGGTAGACGGTGTCGTCACCCGGCGCGAAGACGACGTCCGCGCCGGCCCGCTCGGCGATCCTGGCGTCGGACTCCAGCGTCCGCGGATACCGGCCGTAGTCCTCGCCCCGGCCGAACTGCAGCGGGTTGACGTAGACGGTGACGACCAGCTGCCCGCCGCGCGGCAGCCGCTCGCGGGCGGCACGGATCAAGGCGGCGTGCCCCTGGTGCAGCGCTCCCATGGTCATCACCACCGCCCGCGGGGGTCCGCCCCCGGCGGGCAGCGCCGCGTGCAGGTCCTCGGCGCGGTGCAGCACGGAGAAGGTCATCGCTCCTCGTCCCCCAGTACGCCCAGCAGTTCCTGGGCCAGCTCCGGTTTCAGCAGACCGTTGTCCAGTGCCCGGTCGGCGGTGGTGCGGGCCATCGCCAGGTAGCCGGCGAGCGCCTGCGGGGCGTGCGCGCGCAGCTCGGCGACGTGTGCGGCGACGGTGCCCGCGTCACCGCGGGCCACCGGGCCGGTCAGCGCCGCGTCGCCGGACCGCAGGGCGTTGTCCAGGGCCGCGCCCAGCAGCGGGCCGAGCATCCGGTCCGGCGCGGCCACCCCGGCGGTGCGCAGCAGTTCCATCGACTGGGCGACCAGCGTCACCAGGTGGTTGGCGCCCAGCGCCAGGGCGGCGTGGTAGAGCGGGCGGGCCCGCTCCTCGATCCACTCCGGCTCGCCGCCCATCTCGATGACCAGCGCCTCCGCGGCCAGCCGCAGCTCCTCGGGGGCGGTGACGCCGAACGAACAGCCGGCCAGCCGCTGGACGTCCACCGAGGTGCCGGTGAACGTCATCACCGGGTGCAGCGCCAGCGGCAGCGCGCCCCTGCGCAGGGCGGGGTCCAGAACGGCGGTGCCGTAGCGGCCGGAGGTGTGCACCAACAGCTGGCCCGGCCGTACGGCGCCGGTGCCGGCGAGCCCGGTCACCAGGCCGGGCAGGACGTCGTCGGGGACGGTGAGCAGCACCAGGTCGGCGCGGGCCAGCACCTCGGCGGGGTCGGCCAGCTCCACCCCGGGCAGCAGTTCCGCGGCCCGGCGGCGGGAGGCGTCCGAGACGCCGGAGGCGGCGACCGGCCGGTGTCCGGCCAGAGCGAGCGCGGCGCCCAGCGCGGCGCCGACGCGTCCGGCACCGACCACGCCGACGGCGAGCCGGGCCGGACGGTCGTGTGCCTCGGTGGTGAGGGGTGCGTTCACGGCGGGAGGGCCTCTTTCGGTCCATGCGTTCCGGGCCGCGGCGCGGTCCCGGACGTGTACCGGCCATGCTACGGGGCACCGGACGCCGCGGCCCCGGCGCCCGGGCAGCCCCGCACGCCGTCCGGTGGCCGGAACGCTCCCGCCGGCCCCGTCCCGTCAGGCTCCGCCCCGGGCCCGCACCAGGCCCGTCTCGTAGGCCAGCACCACCGCCTGCACCCGGTCGCGCAGCCGCAGCTTGGCCAGGATGCGCCCGACGTGGGTCTTCACCGTCGCCTCGGACACGAAGAGGGAGGCGGCGATCTCACCATTGGACAGGCCCTGGGCGACGAGCAGCAGCACTTCCCGTTCCCGGCCGGTCAGCAGTCCGAGGCCGGGGTGGGAGACGGCACCGGTGGCCGGGAGGATCGCGGCGAAGCGGTCCAGCAGTCTGCGGGTGGTGGTGGGAGCCACCACGGCGTCGCCGCTGTGCACGGAACGGATGGCGGCCAGCAGCTCGTCCGGCGGCACGTCCTTGAGCAGGAACCCGGAGGCGCCGGCCTTCAGGCCGGAGAAGGCGTACTCGTCCAGGTCGAAGGTGGTCAGGATCAGCACCGACGGGCTGCCCGGCCCGCCCTGCCCCTCCTGGCACACCAGCCGGGTCGCCTGCACCCCGTCCATCCGGGGCATCCGCACGTCCATCAGGATCACGTCGACGGTGGTGGTCCGCAGCACGTCGAGCGCCTCCGCGCCGTCGCCGGCCTCGGCCACCACCTCCATGTCGGGCTGGGCCGCCAGCACCATGCGGAAGCCGGTGCGCAGCAGCACCTGGTCGTCGACGAGCATCACGCGGATCGGCGCCGAGCCGTCCCGCGCCCCGTCGTCGTGCTCCCGGTCCGTCTCCGTCGTCATGTCTCCGCCGCTCCCGCTGTTCCGGCCGATCCGGCTGATCCGGCCGCTTGTTCCGTTCCCGGCGGGTGTCCCGCGCCTCCGCGGCCGGCCGGCTCCGCGTCGCCCAGCGGCAGCCTGGCCAGGATCCGGAAGCCTCCGCCCGGGCGGGGTCCGGCCTCCAGCCGGCCGCCGACCATGCCGACCCGCTCCCGCATGCCGATCAGCCCGTGGCCCTGCCCGTCGGCGCCGCCGTCCCGGTACAGGTCGCGCTGCGCGCCGCGGCCGTCGTCCTCGGCGAGCACGGTGAGCAGGCCGCCGTCGTAGGTCAGCCGGACCGTCGCGCCCGCCAGCGGACCGCCGTGCTTGCGGCTGTTGGTCAGCGCCTCCTGCACGATCCGGTAGGCGGTGAGCTCGACCCCGCTGGGCAGCGGCCGGGGGGTGCCCTCGATCCGGAAGTCCACCGGGAGCCCGGCGTCGCGGACCTGGTCCACGAGGTCCGCGAGCTGCCCCACGCCGGGCTGCGGATGGTAGCCCTGCGCGGAGGCCTCGTCGCCCTCCGCCGGCGCCCGCAGCACACCCAGCAGCCTGCGCATCTCGGTGAGCGCCTGCCGGCCCGTCTCGGAGATCGTCTCCAGGGCGCCGCGGGCCTGCTCCGGCGCGGTGTCCAGGACGTAGGCGGCGCCGTCGGCCTGGACCACCATCACGGACACGTTGTGCGCCACCACATCGTGCAGTTCACGGGCGATCCGGGCGCGCTCGGCCGCCACCGCCATCCGCGCCTGGGTCTCCCGTTCCTCCTCCAGCCGCGCGGCGCGCTCCTCCAGTTCCGCGTAGTAGGCGCGCCGGGTGCGCAGCGAGTCCCCGAGCACCCAGGCCAGGCAGAAGGCGACGGTGAGGAAGACGGTCTCGACCGCCGTGGCGGCCGGCGACTCCTCACCCCCGGACCAGCGCAGCACGGCCAGCGAGGGCGCGATCAGGGAGGCGGCGAGCGCCGCCCGGGAGGGCAGGCGCGGCGGGCGGGAGGCGACGGTGAAGGTGATCAGCAGGAAAGCGAAGTTCAGCGGCAGCGGCGGAAGGTCGGTGATCAGCTGCAGCGCCCCGGTGGCCAGGGCCAGCGCCAGCATGGCCTCCGGGAAGCGGCGCCGCAGCGTCACCACGGTGGTCAGAGCTCCCAGGACCGCCAGCCCCGGCAGGGGCTCGACGGACATCTGCGAGTCGGCGGCGAGCAGGGCCGAGGGAACGAACAGGATGAACGCCCAGCACCCGTCCACCCCGGTGGGGTGACGGCGCAGGAAGTCGTACAGCCGGTTCACGTCACCCAGCGTAGGCAACCGGGAGGCGAGAGGAGTCACCCGGACGACCGATCCACGAGACCGCCAACTAGTCCTCAGGGTGGACAACGCGCCGTACCGTGTCCTGCGTGAGCACTGGTGAGGCGTGGGACGGGCGGCGGCCGGTCCGCTGGCGGACCGCCGCCGAGCGGGCGCTGTACGGCCCCGGCGGCTTCTTCGTCCGGGAGGCGCCCGCCGCCCACTTCCGGACCTCCGTGCACGCCTCGCCGCTGTTCGCCGGCGCGGTCGCCCGGCTGCTGCTGCGGGTGGACGAGGCGCTGGACCGCCCGGGAGAACTGGCGCTGGTGGACGTCGGCGCGGGCCGCGGTGAACTGCTGGCCGGGGTGCTGGAGGAGCTGCCGGCGTCCGTGGCCGGCCGGGTGCGGGCCTGCGCGGTGGAGCGGGCGCCCCGCCCGGAGGGCCTGGATCGGCGCGTGAGGTGGCGGGAGCGGCTGCCCGGCCCGGTCACCGGCCTGCTGTTCGCCAACGAGTGGCTGGACAACGTGCCGGTGGACGTCGCGGAGACGGACCCCGCGGGAGTGCCGCGGTACGTGCTGGTGGACGGCTCCGGCCGGGAGTCCCCGGGGGACCCGGTGACCGGTGCGGACGCCGCGTGGCTGCGCCGCTGGTGGCCCGGGTCTGCCCGGCCGGGGACGCGGGCCGAGATCGGGCGGCCGAGGGACGCCGCCTGGGCCGCCGCGGTGGGATGCCTGCGCCGCGGTGTCGCGGTCGCCGCCGACTACGCGCACAGCAGGGAGAGCCGGCCGCCGGCGGGCACCCTGACCGGCTACCGGGACGGGCGGGCGGTGGCTCCGGTGCCGGACGGCGGCTGCGACCTGACCGCCCATGTGGCCCTGGACGCGTGCGCGGCCGCCGGACGCCCGGCGGGCGGGGCGGCGGGGGACGCGGCCCCGGTGCTCTCCTCGCAGCGCGAGGCGCTGCGCGCGCTGGGCGTGGACGGCCGGCGGCCCCCGCTCGCGCTGGCCTCCCGGGACCCCGCGGGGTACGTCGCCGCGCTGGTCCGGGCGGGCGAGGCGGCGGAACTGCTGGACCCGGCGGGGCTGGGCGCCTTCGGCTGGCTGGTCCAGCCGGTGGGCGTCCCCTCCCCCCTGCCGCCCGGCGCCCCGCGCTGAGAGGGCTACTTGTCGATGTCGCCGACGACGAAGAAGAACGACCCGAGGATGGCGACCATGTCGGCCACCAGCGTGCCGGGCAGCAGTTGGCTCAGTGCCTGGATGTTGTTGAACGAGGCGGTCCGCAGCTTCAGCCGGTGCGGGGTCTTGTCACCCTTGGACACCAGGTAGTAGCCGTTGACCCCCAGCGGGTTCTCCGTCCAGGCGTACGTGGCACCCTCCGGGGCCTTCAGCACCTTGGGCAGCCGCTGGTTGACCGGGCCCGGCGGCAGCTCGGCGAGACGGTCCAGGCAGGCGTCGGCCAGTTCCAGCGCGTTGCGGGTCTGGTCCAGCAGCACCTCGAAGCGGGCCAGGCAGTCGCCCTCGGTCCGGGTGACGACGCGCAGCGTGTCCTGGAGCTCCCCGTAGGCGAGGTACGGCTCGTCGCGCCGCAGGTCGAAGCCGACGCCGCTGGCGCGCGCGATCGGTCCCGACACCCCGTAGGCGTGGACGGTCTCCGGTGCGAGCACGCCCACGCCCTTGGTGCGCGCCCGGAACACCTCGTTGCCCGACACCAGGTCGTCGATCCGGCCCAGGCCCGACCGCACCTTCGCCACGGCCTGCCGCGCCCGGCCCGTCCAGCCTGCCGGGAGGTCCTCCTTGAGGCCGCCGACCCGGTTGAACATGTAGTGCATCCGCCCGCCGGACACCTCCTCCATGACGTGCTGGAGGTCCTCCCGTTCGGAGAAGGCGTAGAAGATGGGTGTGAGGCCGCCCAGCTCCAGCGGGTAGGAGCCCAGGAACATGAGGTGGTTGAGGGCCCGGTTCAGCTCGGCGAGCAGCGTCCGCAGCCACACGGCGCGCTCGGGGACCTCCATGCCGAGCATCCGCTCGACGGCGAGCACCACGCCGAGCTCGTTGGAGAACGCCGACAGCCAGTCGTGCCGGTTGGCCAGCACGATGATCTGCCGGTAATCCCGGGCCTCGAACAGTTTCTCCGCCCCGCGGTGCATGTAGCCGACCACCGGTTCGGCCCGGGAGATGCGTTCGCCGTCCAGGACCAGCCGCAACCGCAGCACCCCGTGGGTGGAGGGATGCTGGGGGCCGATGTTGAGCACCATGTCGGTGCTCTCCGCCGCGCCGCCCACGCCGACCGTCGCCTCGGTGATGCCCGTGCTGTCCGCCATGCCGGACAGTGTGGCAGCTCTCCGGACCGATGCCTACGCGCTGTCACGCCCGGCCCTCTAAGCTCGACGGCATGGACACCGTGGCGGATGGGCCGCAGCAGGACGGCGGAGAGCGGCCGGGAACCGGCGAGTGGCTGGGGGTGCGCCCCGGGCTGCTCACCATGCGGCGGCTGCTGCTGGCGCTGTGGCTGGGGCCGGTGGTGGCGACGGCCGCCGTGCTGCCCGCGCTGCTGGGCGCCCCGCGGTGGTCGCTGCTGGGGCTGCTGCCGGCCGGCATCGTCTGCTGGGCCTGGTGGGTACTGGGCCGCAACTGGCGCTCCTGGCGGTATCTGGAGCGCGCCGACGACCTGCTGATCCGGCGGGGCATCCTGTGGCGGCAGCTGACCGTGGTGCCCTACGGAAGGATGCAGCTGGTGGAGGTCACCTCGGGCCCGCTGGAGCGCAGGTTCGGGCTCTCCCGGCTGCAACTGCACACCGCCGCGGCCGCGACCGACGCGGCCATCCCCGGCCTGGACCCGGCGGAGGCCGAGCGGCTGCGGGACCGGCTGACGGAGCTGGGCGAGGCCCGCTCGGCAGGGCTGTGAGCGCCATGGAGGACTTCGTACCGGACAGCTCCCCGGCCAGCCGGCCCGTCCCGCGCGAGGAGGACACCGGACCGGAGGCCCCCGGGCCCGGGGGGACCGCCCCGGAACCGGACCGGGCGGCGCAGGTGCCGGGGACGATCCAGGACGCCGTGCGGGACGACGACCCGGCCGCCGCGTTCCCCGGCGGCCGGGGCAAGCGCCTGCACCCGGTGACACCGTGGCGGCGGGCCTGGGCGCCGCTGGCCGGCCTGTTCGCGATCTTCATGCAGAACCCGGAGCGGCTCCGCGCCTGGGTGACCGCCCTGGACCTGGGCTGGATCCTGCTGCTGGTCGTGCTGTTCCTGGCGTCCGCGGCGGCCTACGGCTATCTCTCCTGGCGGGTCACCCGCTACCTGGTGACCGAGACCGAGCTGCGCATCCGCACCGGCCTGCTGTTCCGGCGCACCGCCCATCTGCGGCTGGACCGCATCCAGTCGATCGACGTCAGCCGCCCGCTGCTGGCGCGGGCGCTCGGCGTGGCGAAGCTGAAGATGGACGTGGTGGGCTCCGGCTCCAACGACGAACTGGCGTTCCTGGGCGAGACGGAGGCCCGCGATCTGCGGGCCGAACTGCTGGCGCGGGCCGCCGGCATAGCCCCGGAGGCCGCGCCGACGGCCGGGGAGGCGCCGGCCCGGGAGCTGTTCCGGGTCGAGACCAGGACTCTGGCCCTGGCCCTGGCCCTGCTGGGCAGCGGCTGGGGCGCCCTGCTGGCCGTGCTGGTCATCCCCCCGCTGGTGTGGCAGTTCACCTCCAGCGCCTTCGCAGCGGTCGTGGTGGGTCTGCCGATGATCGCGGCGGTCTGGCAGAGCAGCGTGGGCGGTTTTCTGACCCAGTACGGCTGGACGGTCAGCGAGTCCCCGGACGGCCTGAGGCTGGATCACGGCCTGCTGCAGAAGGACCACGCGACGGTCCCGCCGGGCAGGGTGCAGTCCGTGCGGATCGTCGAGCCGATGCTGTGGCGGCCGCGCGGCTGGGCCCGGCTGGAGCTGGAGGTCGCGGGAGCGGGGAACGAGAGCGGCCTGCTGGTCCCGGTCGCCAGCCGGCAGGTGTGTGCGGCGCTGATCGGCCGGATCCTGCCGCAGGTGGACATCGACGAGGCGATGGCCTCGGTGCGCCTGGCGCCGCGGCGGGCGCGCTGGGCGGTGCCCGTCTGGCGCCGCGGCTTCGGCCACGGCGTGACGGACACGGTCTTCGTGGCCCGGCGGGGCCGGCTGCGCCGGGTGCACACGCTGGTGCCGCACGCGAAGGTGCAGAGCGTGCGGATGACGCAGGGGCCCTGGGAGCAGCGCCTGCGCCTGGCCGACATCCACGTGGACCACGGTGCCAACGGAACGGCCACCGCCCGCCTGCAGGACGCGTCGTACGCGGCGGGCGAGGTGTCCGCGCAGGCGGACCGGTCCCGGCTGGGCCGCCGGACCGCCGCCCCGGAACGCTGGCTCACCACCGGCCCGCCCCCCGCCGTCCCTCCGGCGGACCCGTCCTGACAAGGAGGCGTAGGCGTGTCAGCCGATCTCGGCGATGCCGCCCTCGCCCGGTTCCTCGTCGTCCTCGTCCTCGCGGTCGATCAGGACGGGTGATCCGTGGTGGGACCACATCTTCCAGCCGCCGTCCTCCGTGCGCCGGAAGACGTTCGTGGCCACCACCAGGCCGCCGACCAGAGGACCGGCGGTGCCGTCGTCCTCGGCCGGGCCGCCGCTGAGGATGTTCTCCGTGCAGGTCACCAGCGCGGTGTCTCCCAGGACGGACACCTCGACGTCGGTGAGGAAGAACTGGATGTACTCGGTGTTGGCCATGATCAGGGCGTAGGACCGCATCACCTCGTCGCGCCCGGTGAGCACGGGCCAGCCGGGGTGGACGACACTGATCTCCTCGTCCAGCCAGTGGCCGGCCATCGCCTCGAGATCGCCCTTCTCCAGAGCGTCGTACAGCGCGGTGTTCGCGGCTTCCACCGCTTCGATGTCGGTGCGGGCACTGCTCATACCGATCCCTCCGCTCCCTCCGCGGCCGGTCCGCCTGCCGGGTGTGCCGTCTTCGCCCCGTTCGTGCTCGTGGCCGTCCTTTCCGTGCTCCCCGCTTCTTCCGCGTCCGCGGCCTCGTTCACGGCCCGCACCACCCGTACCGCGTCCGCGCTGGCCCGGACCTCGTGCACCCGCACGGCCCAGGCCCCGGCGTGGGCCGCGAGCGCCGAGACCGCGGCCGTGGCGGCGTCCCGCTCCCGGGCGGGCGGCGGGCTGCCGTCCGGACCGGCCAGGACCCGCCCCAGGAACCGCTTGCGGGAGGCGGCGATCAGCAGCGGCCGGCCCAGTTCGCGGCGCAGCCTGCCGGCCGCCGCCACCAGCGCGAGGTCGTGCTCGGCGCGCTTGGCGAAGCCCAGGCCGGGATCGACGACGATGCGGTCGGCCTCGATACCGCCGGCGACGGCCCGGTCCAGGCCGGCCCGCAGTTCGCCGATCACCTCGGTGACGACGTCCCCGTAGACGGCCCGGTCGTTCATGTCGATGCTCCGGCCTCGCCAGTGCATCACCAGATAGGGGACCCGCGCGTCGGCGACCACCGGCACCATCGAGGGGTCGGCCCGCCCCCCGCTGACGTCGTTGACCAGCCGGGCGCCGGCGGCGACGGCCTGCCCGGCGACCGACGCCCGCATGGTGTCCACGCTGACGGTGACCCCTTCGGCGGCCAGGTCGCGCACCACCGGGATCACCCGGCGCAGCTCCTCGGCCTCGTCCACTCGGGAGGCGCCCGGCCGGGTGGATTCCCCTCCCACGTCGATCAGGTCGGCGCCCTCCGCCACCAGTTCCAGACCGCGTTTGACCGCCGTCTCGGGGTCGAACCAGCGTCCGCCGTCCGAGAAGGAATCGGGTGTGACATTGACCACCCCCATGACCGCGCAGCGATTCCACCGGGGCAGCCCTCTCACCTGGCCGCGCGAGTTCCTCATGTCCCCAGAGTAGGTCCTGTGCTGCCCGCCGGGGCGCGGCCGGGAGTAGCGGGCGCCGGCACGGGGAAGGGATGCGGCACTCCGGCGCATGAGTGCGACGACATCGCAGGTCACCCGTTCGAGCGGTACCGGAGGGGTGACCGCGTAGGTCCTTGCACGGCCGGGTATGCGCGGCGACGCCTGATGATCATGGCCCGGCCCCTTCCCGACCCCACGGGCGGGGCGGTGCACGGCTCGCAGGTAGATTCGAAAGCCGGGTGCGCCGCGGCGCACCCGGACGCCGGATCCCGTGCCGGAAGGACAATCCGACCCGAGGGAGTGACGCACGATGGACCGTATCGCCCTGCGCGGGCTGCGCGGCCGGGGCTTCCACGGCGTGCTCCCCCACGAGCGCGCGAACGGCCAGCCTTTCGTGGTGGATGTCGAGCTGTGGCTGGACACCCGCCCGGCCGCGGCCGAGGACGACCTGACCCTGACGGTGAACTACGGCACCCTGGCCGAGGAGGTCACGGCTGTCCTCACCGGTGAGCCGTGCCGGCTGATCGAGACGCTGGCACAACGGATCGCGGATCACTGCCTCACGTACGACGCGGTGCTGGAGGCCGAGGTGACCGTGCACAAGCCGAAGGCCCCGATCCCCGTTCCCTTCGACGACGTGACCATCACCATCAAGCGGAGCCGATCATGACCCCGAGCACTGCGTCATCCCCCGACCCGACCGTCCAGCCGGTCCCGGCCTCGGTGGTGCGCCAGGTCGACGCCGCCGACTCCACGCTGCACAACCCGAAACGGGCCGTGCTCTCCCTCGGCAGCAACCAGGGCAACCGGCTGGAGACCCTGCAGGGCGCGATCGACGCGCTCGCGGACACCCCCGGCCTGCGGGTCAAGGCGGTGTCCCCGGTCTACGAGACGGAACCGTGGGGCGTGGAGCCCGGCAGCCAGGCCACCTATTTCAACGCCGTGGTCCTGGTGAGGACCACCTTGCCGCCCTCCTCCCTGCTGGAGCGCGCGCACGCCGTCGAGGAGGCGTTCGCGCGCGTGCGGGACGAGCGCTGGGGGCCGCGCACCATCGACGTGGACATCATCGCCTACCAGGGTGTGGTGTCCGGCGACCCCGCGCTGACGCTTCCTCACCCCCGGGCCCATGAGCGTGCCTTCGTGCTGGTGCCGTGGCACGATGTCGAACCCGGCGCCGAGGTGCCCGGGCACGGGCCGGTGGCGGGGCTGCTTCCGGAGCTGTCCGGCCAGCAGGTGACGCTCCGCGCCGACCTGGAGCTCGTCCTGCCGGACTGAACCGGGGCCGGGCCGGATGCGCCGAGGACCGACCACGACGAGGGGCACACACAGCGGTGGAGCAACTGCGGATCCGTACGCTGATCGGACTGTTCGTCGCGGCGTTCGCCCTCACCTGGGCCGGTGCCGGGCTGTGGGACACCTGGGGAACGCCGCCCGCCGTCCCGCTGCTGGCCCCGGTGGTGCTGGGCGCCATCGCGGTGGTGCTGCTGGCGACCGCCTTGTCGCTGCGTTCCCGGCTCCGCGCCCAGCGTGACCGGGTGCCGGGCGCGCGGGGGGTGGAGCCGCTGATGGCGGCCCGCGCGGTGGTGCTCGGACAGGCCAGCGCGCTGGTCTCGTCGGTGGTGGCGGGCATGTACGGCGGCTTCGGGCTGTTCCTGGTGCTGGAGTACATGGAGGTGGCCAACCGCCGCAGCCAGGCGCTCTACGCGGGTCTCTCGGTGCTCGCGGGTGCGGCGGTGTGCGCGGTGGCGGTCTTCCTGGAGCGGGTGTGCAGGCTCCCGGGCGATGACGACGACCCCCTGGGCAGCCCGGTGTGATGCCTCAGGCGTCCGGAACGGTCTCCAGCAGGACATCCGCGCGGGCCAGCTCCCGGGCGTCGGCGTCAATGGAGCGACGCAGCGCCTCATGCAGCCGGGCCGGGGTGAGAACCCCCAGGAAACGGTCGCCGTCCAGCACGGCTATCCAGCCCGCGTCGTACTGCAGCATCGTGCTGAATGCCTGCTTCAGCGGGGCGCCCACGGGCAGCCACGCCTCCATCCGCCGGGCGTGCGCGGCCACCTGCCCGGCGGGCGAGACCATGCCGTCCGCCCCTTCGGCGGGCACCCAGCCGTGCAGTGCGCCCTTGCCGTCCAGGACCACGGCCCAGCGCGCGCCCTGGTCGCGCATGGCCGCGACGGCGTCGCTCATGGTGTCCGTCAGCCGGACCACCGGCGGCTGCTCCAGGTCTCCCTCCTCCACAGGGGTGACCGACAGCCGCTTCAGGCCCCGGTCGGCGCCGACGAAGGAGGCGACGTAGTCGGTGGCGGGGGCGCCGAGCACGGTGGCCGGCGTGTCGAACTGCTCGATGCGGCCGTGCCCGTAGACGGCCATCCGGTCCCCGAGCCGGACGGCCTCCTCGATGTCGTGGGTCACGAACAGCACCGTCTTGCGCACCTCGGCCTGGAGCCGCAGGAACTCGTTCTGCAGGTGCTCGCGCACCACCGGGTCCACCGCGCCGAACGGCTCGTCCATCAGCAGCACCGGCGGGTCGGCGGCCAGCGCCCGGGCCACCCCGACCCGCTGCCGCTGCCCACCGGACAGCTGGTCGGGATAGCGGTCGCCGTGGACGGAGGGGTCCAGGCCCACCAGGTCCAGGAGTTCGGCCGCGCGCTCCCGGGCCGGTGCCCGCCGCCACCCCAGCAGCCGCAGGACGGTGGCGGTGTTGTCCAGCACCGTGCGGTGCGGGAAGAGCCCGGCCTGCTGGATGACGTAGCCGATGCGGCGCCGCAGCAGCACCGGGTCGATGCCCGCGATGTCCTCGCCGGCCAGCAGGATGCGCCCCTCGGTGGGCTCCTCCAGCCGGTTGACCATCTTCATGGTGGTCGTCTTGCCGCAGCCCGACGGCCCGACCAGGGTGACCAGTTCGCCCTCGGCCACCTCCAGGGACAGCCCGTCCACCGCGACGGTCCCGTCCGGGTAGCGCTTGGTGACGTCCTCGAACAGCAGCATGTACCACATTCTGACAGTCGTAACGGTTAGGGTCCTGTGCGTGAGTGCGAATGGCTGCCTGGCCGCCAACGACTGGATCTGCGGGGAGTACCTCCGCACCCGCGGCCAGGAACTCGTCGACGCCACCGCCCAGCACGTGCTGATCAGCACGTCCGCGGTCGGCATCGCCGTGCTGGTCGCCCTCCCCCTGGCGCTGCTGGCCCGCGGCCGGAAGTCCGCCGCGGGGCCCGTGCTGGGCCTCACCACCGTGCTCTACACCGTGCCGACGCTGGCCATGTACGCCCTGCTGCTGCCGGTGTTCGGGATCTCCGCCGCCGTCGTCGTGTGCGGCCTGGTGCTGTACTCGCTGACGGTCCTGGTGCGGAACATGCTGACCGGCCTGGAGTCCGTGCCCGCCGACGTCCGCGAGGCCGCGCGCGGCATGGGCTACGGGCCCGGCCGGCTGCTGCTCACGGTGGAGCTCCCCCTGGCGCTGCCCACGGTGATGGCCGGGGTGCGGATCGCCATGGTGTCGGCGATCTCGCTCACCACGGTCGGCGCCATCGTCGGCCACGGCGGCCTGGGCAACCTCATCTACAGCGGCATGAACAGCTACTTCAAGGCCGAGGTGCTGACCGCCTCGGTGCTGTGCGTGGTGCTCGCGGTGGTGGCCGACGTGCTGCTGCTGGGGGTGCAGCGGCTGCTGACGCCGTGGGCCCGGGCGCGCGCCGCGGGGCGGCGGCCGCAGGCGGCCCGCACACCGGAGAAGCGGACCCCGGGGGCGGCATGGACGTGATCGCGGACAGCTGGTCCTGGCTGACCACGGCGGACCACTGGTACGGCACCGGCGGCGTGTGGCAGCGGCTGGGCGAGCACCTCTATCTGACCGGCGTCTCCCTTCTGCTCGCCTGCGCCGTGGCGCTGCCGCCGGCCCTGTGGCTCGGCCACACCGGCCGCGGCGGCGCACTGGCCGTCAACATCTCCAACGCCGGGCGCGCCGTGCCGACCTTCGCCGTGCTGGTGCTGCTGGTGCTCAGCCCGCTGGGCAGCCACGGCGACCTCCCGGTGATCATCGCGCTGGTGCTGTTCGCCGTTCCCCCGCTGCTCACCAACGCCTACGTCGGGGTGGCGGAGGCCGACCGGGACGTGGTGCAGGCGGCCCGCGGCATGGGCATGTCGCCCGGCCAGCTGCTGGCCCGCGTCGAGCTGCCGCTGGCCTTCCCGCTCATCGCGACCGGGGTGCGGACCGCGGCGGTGCAGATCGTGGCGACCGCGACCCTGGCCGCACTGCCGGGCGGCGGCGGGCTCGGCCGCATCATCACCGCGGGCTTCGCCACCCACCGCACGGCGCAGGTGGTGGCCGGTGCGGTCCTGGTGGCCCTGCTCGCCCTGCTGGTCGAGGGCCTGCTGGTGCTCGGCCAGCGGCTGCTCGACCCGATGGCACGCCGTCCGCGGCACCCCCGGGAGAACCGGCAATCCGTTCGACGCCCGGAGAACCGGGCAGACACAGTGGAGCCGGGCACGCACCCCGCGTGACCCGAACCGAAGAATGGGTGGACACCGTGAAGCTACGCACCGCGGCCGCGGCCCTCGGCGCCATGGCCCTGGCCCTCTCCCTGACCGCCTGCGGCGCCGACAGCCTGGAGGCGGAGGGCGGCACCGGGGGGACCGGTGACGGAAAGAACCTGGTGATCGGCGGCGCGGGATTCACCGAGGCCGCCGTCATGGCCGAGCTGTACGCCGGGGTCCTCCGGGAGGCCGGGTACGAGACCACCATCACCCGGGTCGAGAGCCGCGAACTGTACGCGCCGGAGCTGGAGCGCGGCGCCATCGACATCGTCCCGGAGTACGCCGCCACCATGGCGGAGTTCCTGAACGCCAAGGTCAACGGCCCGGACGCCGAGCCCGTCGCCTCCAGCGACGTGGACGCCACGGTCGCCGCACTGCGCGAACTGGCCGGTCCACTGGGCCTGGAGGTGCTGGACGCCGGGGAAGCGGTGAACCAGAACGCCTTCGCGGTGACCGAGGAGTTCGCCGCGGAACACGGTCTGACGACCCTCAGCGACCTGGGCGAGTCGGGGCTTCCGGTCCGGCTGGCCGCCGGTGACGACTGCGAGCAGCGTCCGTTCTGCCGGCCCGGCCTGGAGGACACCTACGGCATCGACATCACCGAGATCGACCCCAAGGGCGTCGGCTCCACCCAGGCCAAGCAGGCGGTGCAGAACGGCACCGACGACATGGTGCTGGTGACCACGACCGACGCCACCCTGGAGGAGTTCGGCCTGGTGCTGCTGGAGGACGACCGGAACCTCCAGCAGGCCGACAACCTGCTGCCGGTCGTCAACGCCGACAGCGCCGGGGACGAGGAGATCGCCGCCGCCCTGGACGGGCTGACGCGGGTCCTGACCACCGAGGACCTCATCGAGCTGAACCGCAGGGTCGACGCCGAGCGCCACAAGCCCGTGGACGTGGCCCGGGACTACCTCACCGACAAGGGCCTGATCTCCGGCTGACCCCGCCCGGGGCCGCCCGGGGCCGGGCCCGGATCGGGTAACCGGCGGAGAACGGTCTCCCTGGGGCTCTCCCGTCCGGCCGGGCGTCACGGTAGGTTTCGGACATGGCCCGTGGACGTCACCGACACGCACCGCTGCACCGCCTGCTGATCCCCGCCGCCGCCGGCGGCCTGGCCGTGCTGTGCGCCCTGATCGCCTGGCTGGTGGGAGACCTGGGGGACGGGACCCAGCTGGCTTTGCGACTGCTGATCACCCTGGTGGCGGCCGCCGCCGTGACGGTGGCCCTGCTGATACGGCGCTGGGACCTCGACGCCGGCCGGAAGGTCGCCCGGGAGCGCGCGGCGAAGGCCGGCATCAGCTGGCAGGTGGAGGAGCGCAAGGCCGAGCTGGAGGAGGCTCAGGAGCTCGTCAGCGCCCTGGAGGAGAAGATCCGGGACAAGCGCGGCGAGCTCGGGCGGATGCGCACCGAGCACGCGGACCTGCTGCGCCGCTACGCGCACGCCGAGAGCGAGCGGGTCAAGGCGCTGGAGGGCAGGCGCCAACTGGAGCTGGAGGCCTCCGAGCCGGCCAAGGCGCTCACCGCGCACGCCGCCGACCACCGCAACGCGGCCGGCGCTCCGACCAGGCTGACCTACCTCCAGGCGTACGAGGCGCTGGGCCGGCTCTCCCGCAATGTGGCGCGCCAGCGGGCCGAGGAGGAGCGGAAGCGGGAGGCGGAGAGCCGCGAGCCCTATGTGTCCTCCGGGGTGCCCCCGCGCCGGCCGGACGGTTCCCCGGCGCAGCAGCACGGACAGGGGCGCGGGCGCATCGGCGGTTTCGACTTCTTCGGGACCGGCGGCGACGGCCCGGCATCCGGCCACGGCCCGGACTCCCGCGCGGGTGCCGCCGGCCGGCCGGCGGCGAACGGTTCACCCAGGCGCTGAGCGCCGCGGCGGCCGTCGGGCCCGGGGCGGTCAGCGGGCGAGGATGAGGCTCATCGCCTCGGCGCGGGTGGACGCCTCGCGCAGCTGGCCGCGGACGGCCGAGGTGGTGGTCTTGGCGCCCGGCTTGCGGATGCCGCGCACCGACATGCACATGTGCTCGGCCTCGATGACGACGATCACGCCGCGGGCCTCCAGGATGCGGGTGAGGGACTCGGCGATCTGGGTGGTCAGCCGCTCCTGCACCTGGGGGCGACGGGCGAAGACCTCGACCAGCCGGGCGATCTTCGACAGCCCGGTGATCTTTCCCGAGGTCGCCGGGATGTAGCCGACGTGGGCGACACCGTGGAAGGGCAGCAGGTGGTGCTCGCACAACGAGACGATCTCGATGTCCTTGACCAGGATCATCTCGTCGTGGCCGAGATCGAAGGTGGTGGTCAGGACGTCCTCGGGCTCCTGCCACAGGCCGGAGAGGATCTCCTTGTAGGCGCGGGCCACCCGGGCGGGGGTGTCCCGCAGTCCTTCCCGGTCCGGGTCCTCCCCGACCGCGATGAGCAGTTCCCGCACCGCGCTCTCCGCGCGCTTCTCGTCGTACTCCCTGATGGAGCCCTCGCCCGCCAGCGTCACCGGGTCGGTCATCGATCCTCTTTCTCCCGCAGCGTGCGCGGCGCCGTGCACAAGCACGCGCGCCCCTCAGGGTAGAACCCGAGGGGCGCGACGGTCATTCCGGGGGCCGGGTCAGCCGGCTCCGCCCTGGCCGGACGGCGGGTCGGCCGGCCTGGGCGGCGGCTCCTTCTCCAGCGACGGCTTGCCCGCCGGGCCGCCGTTCGCACTGCCGTTGGCCATGGTCAGCTCCTTGGCGGGGGCCGAGACCGGCGGGCGGGTGGAGGGGGTCCGGCGCGAGGAGCCCGTCCAGGCGGGCCGCGGGGGACGCTTGATCACCGGCTCGAAGATCTCGGCCAGCTCCTCCTTGTTGAGCGTCTCCTTCTCCAGCAGCTCCAGGACGAGGTTGTCCAGGACGTCCCGGTTCTCCACCAGGATCTCCCAGGCCTCGTTGTGCGCGGCCTCGATCAGCTTCTTGACCTCCTCGTCCACCAGCCCGGCGACCTCCTCGGAGTAGTCGCGCTGGTGGCCCATCTCCTTGCCCAGGAAGGGCTCGGAGTTGTCGGAGCCGAACTTGATCGCGCCCAGCCGCTCGGTCATGCCGTACTGCGTGACCATGGCGCGGGCGGTGGCGGTGGCCTTCTCGATGTCGTTGCCGGCGCCGGTGGTCGGGTCGTGGAAGACCAGCTCCTCGGCGGCCCGGCCGCCCAGCATGTAGGCGAGCTGGTCGAGCATCTCGTTCCGCGTGGTGGAGTACTTGTCCTCCTCGGGGAGGACCATGGTGTACCCCAGGGCCCGGCCGCGGGAGAGGATCGTGACCTTGTGCACCGGGTCGCTGTTCGGCGAGGCCGCCGCCACCAGGGCGTGGCCGCCCTCGTGGTAGGCGGTGATCATCTTTTCCTTGTCGCTCATGATCCGGGTGCGCTTCTGCGGCCCGGCGACGACCCGGTCGATGGCCTCGTCGAGGAACTTGTTGTCGATCACCTTGGCGTTGCCGCGGGCGGCCAGCAGCGCGGCCTCGTTGAGCACGTTGTTCAGGTCCGCGCCGGTGAAGCCGGGGGTGCGGCGGGCGACGGCCTGGAGGTCGACGTCCGGGGCGACCGGCTTGCCCTTCTGGTGGACCTTCAGGATCTCCAGGCGGCCCTGCATGTCGGGGCGGTCCACGGCGATCTGCCGGTCGAAGCGGCCCGGCCGCAGCAGCGCCGGGTCCAGGATGTCCGGGCGGTTGGTGGCCGCGATGAGGATGACCCCGCCCTTGACGTCGAAGCCGTCCATCTCGACCAGCAGCTGGTTCAGGGTCTGCTCGCGCTCGTCGTGGCCGCCGCCCATACCGGCGCCGCGGTGCCGGCCGACGGCGTCGATCTCGTCGACGAAGACGATGGCGGGGGCGTTCGCCTTGGCCTGCTCGAACAGGTCGCGGACCCGGGAGGCGCCGACACCGACGAACATCTCGACGAAGTCGGAGCCGGAGATGGAGTAGAACGGCACCCCGGCCTCGCCCGCCACGGCACGCGCCAGCAGCGTCTTGCCGGTGCCGGGCGGGCCGTAGAGCAGGACGCCCTTGGGGATCTTGGCCCCGACGGCCTGGAACTTGCCCGGCTCCTGGAGGAACTCCTTGATCTCGTGGAGCTCCTCGACGGCCTCGTCCGAGCCGGCGACGTCGGCGAAGGTCGTCTTGGGGGTGTCCTTGGTGATGAGCTTGGCCTTGGACTTCCCGAAGTTCATCACCCGGGAGCCGCCGCCCTGCATCTGGTTCATCAGGAACAGGAAGACGATGATGATCAGCAGGAACGGCAGGATCGACAGCAGCATGCCGACGAAGGGATTCTGCGACTTGGGCGTGACGGTGTAGCCGTTGGGCAGCAGCTCGTCCTCGTGCTGGAACTTGGACTGCAGCGTGGTGGCCAGGAACTCGCCCTGGGAGTCCAGGTAGCTCGCCTGGACCTGGCTGCTGCCCTCGATCTCCTCGCCCTCGATCAGCTCGATCTTGATGTTCTGCTCGTCACCGGTGGTGAGCTCGGCGGACTGCACCCGGTTCTGGCTGATCGCCTGGATGACCTCGCCGGTGTCGACGGTCTTGTAGCCCTCGGACGAGCTGAACACCTGCATCAGCAGAATGACGGCGAGGACGGCCAGCACGATCCACATCACTGGCCCACGGAAGTAGCGCTTCACGTCTCTCCACACGGGGCGGCGCAGCCCCGTCCCTCCTGGCACATAAAGGCACAGCCCCCGGACGGGATCTGCTGTGCGTGCGGTGTCCTACCCGGCCGGCGCGCGCCCGGCACCTGAACTTGCTGACCTCTTGCGACGGTACCGCAGCCTGGTCCCCCGGCGCTGCCGGAGAACGGAAGCTGTCGCTCCTGATGCTCCAACGGCGCACGGACGGCGGTTGTTCCCCGCCGGCAGCCGGGCACGGGCCGCCTGTGCGCGACGGCCCCTGCCGTCGCCCTAGCCTCCGTACACATGCGGGGCGAGGGTCCCGACGAACGGCAGGTTGCGGTACTTCTCGGCGTAGTCCAGCCCGTAGCCGACGACGAACTCGCTGGGGATGTCGAAGCCGACCCAGCGCACGTCGATGTCGACCTTGGCCGCGTCCGGCTTGCGCAGCAGCGTGCACACACCCAGCGACGCGGGCTCGCGGGAGCCGAGGTTGGACAGCAGCCAGGACAGGGTCAGCCCGGAGTCGATGATGTCCTCGACGATCAGGACGTCCTTGCCCTTGATGTCGGTGTCCAGGTCCTTGAGGATGCGCACCACCCCGGAGGACTGGGTGCCCGCGCCGTAGGAGGAGACCGCCATCCAGTCCATGGTGACCGGGGAGGACAGGGCCCGGGCCAGGTCGGCCATGACCATGACCGCCCCCTTCAGGACACCGACCAGCAGCAGCTCCCGGCCGCCGTACGCCTCGTCGATCCCGGAGGCCAGTTCCGCGAGTCTGGCGTCGATCTGTTCCTTGGTGATGAGCACCGACCTGAGGTCGTCACCCATGTCCGTCTCTCGCACCCGTGCCACTCTCTATCGGCTGTCGGTCGGCTTGCTGGAGGACCAGTCTGCCACCTTGCCTCCGGGCCTCGACGCGGCCGGGGAGATTCAGCGGGCGCTGGCCGTGCCAGGCGGTGACCAGCCGGTCGGTCTCCTCGATATGGCGGGCGAACAGGGATCCGGCCGGGGCACCGGCGGCGATGGCCGCCCGGCGCAGCACCCGGCGGCGCACCGCCGGCGGCAGGGCGCCCAGCGCGGCGACCTCCAGGGCGCCGTCGGGGCCGGTGACGGCCCGCTGGGCCTCCCGCGCCCAGGCGTCCAGGGCGTCGGCGTCGTCCCGGGAGAGCTGCGCGGTGCGGGCCAGCGCCTCGACGACGCCGCGGCCGAGCGTCTTCTCCAGCACCGGGAGGGCTTCGTGCCGGACCCGGGAGCGGGTGTAGGAGGGGTCGGCGTTGTGCGGGTCGTCCCACACCGGCAGCGACTGCTCCAGGCAGGCCTTGCGGGTGGTCTGGCGGTCCACCGCCAGGAACGGGCGGTGGTAGCGGCGGGTGGCGCCGGGGCCGGCGGAGACCGCGGCCATGCCGGACAGCGACCGGGTGCCGGAGCCGCGGGCGAGGCCGAGCAGGACGGTTTCGGCCTGGTCGTCCCGGGTGTGGCCGAGGAG
Organism: Streptomyces sodiiphilus; assembly: GCF_039529215.1. NCBI lineage: Bacteria > Bacillati > Actinomycetota > Actinomycetes > Kitasatosporales > Streptomycetaceae > Streptomyces > Streptomyces sodiiphilus. The sequence continues at coordinate 20,307 of NZ_BAAAMJ010000057.1, forward strand.
GACCGCCACCGCGCCGTGCCGTTCGGCCAGGGCGTCCAGCGCGGCGTAACGGGCGTCGCGGGCCGCGGCCTCCGGGCCGCCGCCGCGTCCGACGCGCACGGCGGCGGTCTCGACGGGGTCCAGGCCGAGCGCGGTGAGCCGGTCCGCGACCTCCCGGGCGCGGGCCGCCGAACCTGCCTGGAGGCCGTGGTCGACGGTGACGGCGCCGGCGCGCACACCCGCGCGCGGCGCCTCGAAGGCGAGGGCGGAGGCGAGCGCCATGGAGTCGGCGCCGCCCGAGCAGGCGGCCAGCACGAGCGGCGCGCGGCCGGCGGAGGCGGGACCGGCGGGCGCGGGAGGCGCTTCGGGGAGCGAGGCGAGCACGTCACGCAGCACGCGGCGGACCGCCAGGCGTATCGCTGCGACCGCGGGATGGGGACCCATGTCCGGATCACTTCTTTCTGCAGGGGGAGCATTCTCGGCAGGGCACTCGGCGGGAGCCGAGGCATGCCGTCACACTGAGTGCCTGAATGGTGACAGAAGAGTGGTGCTCCCCGAGCATCGCACGCCAGGCATGCGTGGGCGGTCCCTCGTACGAGTGATTGCGGTGGCGTTCACCACCCGTCGGCCGGCGCAACGGACAGCATGCGCCCCGTGAGGCGCGTCCCTACGAGAGCCCCGGGCGCACGCGGGCGACCCAGTCCGCCGGGGAGGCGATCTCGTCCTTGGTCGGCAGGGTGTTGGGGGATGTCCACACCTTGTTGAAACCGGCCATGCCGGCCTCGTCCACCACCGAGCGCACGAAACGCTCCCCCTCGCGGTACTGCCGGAGCTTGGCGTCCATGCCCAGCAGCTTGCGCAGCACCCGGTCCAGCCGCCCGGCGCCCATCTGACGGCGACGGGTGAACTTCTCCCGGATCTCCACCACCGACGGCACGACCTGCGGCCCGACCCCGTCCATGACGTAGTCGGCGTGGCCCTCCAGCAGCGACATCACGGCGGTGAGCCGCTCCAGGATCTCCCGCTGCCGCGAGGTCTGCACCAGGTCGGCCAGGCTTCTCCCGCCGTCCTGGCCGCTCCCGCGCTCGGCGGCCTCCTGCTCGGCGGGGCGCCCGGCCACCGCCTGGGCCGCCTCCTTGAACCGCTCCAGCAGCGTGGCCGGATCGACATCGGCCTCCGAGAGGAACGCGTGGATCTCGCCCTCCAGGTGGTCCCGCAGCCAGGGCACCGCGGTGAACTGCGTGCGGTGGGTCTCCTCGTGCAGGCACACCCACAGCCGGAAGTCGTGCGGATGGACGTCCAGCTCGCGCTCCACGTGCACGATGTTGGGCGCCACCAGCAGCAGCCGTCCGCCCCCGCTGCCGGCGGGCAGCCCGGGCCCGGGCGGGGCGAAGGTCTCGTACTGGCCGAGCACCCGTGAGGACAGGAACGCCAGGAGCATGCCGACCTCGACGCCGGTCACCCTGGAGCCGACCGCGCCCAGCGCGGCACCGCCGGGCATCTCCGCCCGGCGCCGGCTCATCCGGTCGGTCATCGGCGCCAGCAGCTCCCGGAAGCCGGCGACATTGGCCCTGACCCAGCCGGGCCGGTCCACGATCAGCACCGGGGTGTCCGCGCCACCGGTGTCCATCCGGGTGAAGGACCGGACGTGCTCCTCGGAGGCCGTCGCGTGCCGCCGCAGCTCGGCCACGGCCTCCCGGGCCTCGTCCCGGGTCACCTCGGGACCGGGACGGGCGAGGCGGGTCGCCGTGGACACCGCGAGATTCCAGTCGACCATGTCCGTACCACCGAGACGCGTCATGCCCTCCACGGTACGGCCCCGGCCCGGGGGACGGACAGTCAGCGGGCCCCGTACCTCGGCGGAAGGGCGTCAGTGGTCCGCCAGGCGGGCCGCCGCCCGGTCCAGCGCCTCCTCGGCGGCACGCGCTCCCGGGGTTCCGGTGGCCAGGAAGGCGAAGGCCAGTACCCGGCCGTCCCCGGTCACCACCGTGCCGGCCAGGGCGTTGACGCCGGTCAGCGTGCCGGTCTTGGCGCGCACCAGCCCGCCGCCCTCCTCGGCGTACCGGCCGCTGAGGGTTCCGGTGAATCCGGCCACCGGCAGCCCGGTCAGAGCCGGGCGCAGCTCCGGGTGCCCCGGGTCCGCGGCCGTCACCAGCAGGCCGGTCAGCAGGCCGGGGGTGAGGCGCCCGGAGCGGTCCAGCCCGCTGCCGTCGGCGATCCGCACCCCCCGCATCGGCAGCCCGAGATCCTCCAGCCGCTCGGTGACCGCGCGGGCGGCCCCCGCCCGGTCGGCCCGGTGGCCGCCGGCGATCGCGGTCTGCAGGGCGAGGGACTCGGCCAGGTCGTTGTCGCTGTCGGTCAGCATCCGTTCGACCAGCACCGAGACCGGGGCCGAGCGGTGGCCGGCCAGCCGTTCGGCACCGGCCGGGGCGGTGCGCTTCGCCGCCGAGGCCCCCTGGACGGTGATCCCGTGCTCCCGCAGATGGCCGGTGAAGGCGGCGGCCGCCTCGCCGGCCGGGTCCCCGGTGCGCGGTGCCGGCCCCCGGGTGCTGTCGTCCAGCCGGCCCGCGTTCACCATGAGCGGGCTGATCGGGGCGATGTTGGCGTTGACGCCGATCGGATGCCGGGTGCCGCCGCCCCGGTAGCGGGTGACGTCGTAGCCGACGCCGACACCGGCCTCGTGCTCGCCCCGTTCGCGCAGCGCCTCCGCGGTGCGGGCGGCCAGTTCCTCCAGCCGGCGGGCGGTGAGCGTGGTGTCCCCGCCGCCGACGAGGATCACCCGCCGGTTCCCGGCGTCCCACACGACATGAGTGTCGAGCCGGTGGTCGGGGCCGAGCGCATCGAGCGCGGCCACGGCGGTGGCCAGCTTGGTGGTGGAGGCCGGCGACGAGGCGGCGTCCGGACGGAGGGCGAACAGCTGCTCACCGGTGCCCAGGTCCACCACGGCGGCAGCGACCCCCTTCCCCAGCGCCTCGTCGGCCAGCAGCGGCTTGAGTTCCCTCGCCAGGGCGGCGGGGTCCGGCAGCGCCTCCTGCCGCCCCTGCGGGGCGTCACCGGGGGGCGCTTCACCGAGGGGCGCGAGCGGCGTGAGAACGGCGCCGGCCGGCGCGGGGCCGCCCGCCGCCGGACGCGCGGGCGGCAGGCCGTCCCGCCCGTCGGACGCCTCGGCGGCGCTCACCCGCTCGGCCGTACGCTGGCCGTGGTCCCACGGGCCGGTCAGAGCCACTGTGACGGCGGCCACCGCCAGTCCCGCGGCAGCGGAACCCACCGCCAGCCGTACGGCCGCGCGGTGCCCCCGCACCGTCTCGGACGCCCTCCGCAGCACTTGGGACCAGCCCCTTTCGCGAGCGCATACCTGCGTGGGGGACACTTAATCACCTGTTGGCTGCACATATGCTTAAGGAGCCTCCCCGTGGAGTTCGACGTCACCATCGAGATCCCGAAGGGTTCACGCAACAAGTACGAGGTGGACCACGAGACCGGGAAGATCCGGCTGGACCGGCACCTGTTCACCTCGACCGTCTACCCGGCGGACTACGGGTTCGTGGACAACACTCTGGGCGAGGACGGCGACCCGCTGGACGCGCTGGTGCTCCTGGACGAGCCCACCTTCCCCGGCTGCCTGATCAAGTGCCGGGCGATCGGCATGTTCCGGATGACGGATGAGGCGGGCGGCGACGACAAGCTGCTGTGCGTCCCGGCCTCCGACCCCCGGATGGAACACCTGCGTGACATCCACCACGTGAGCGAGTTCGACCGGCTGGAGATCCAGCACTTCTTCGAGGTCTACAAGGACCTGGAGCCGGGCAAGTCGGTCGAGGGCGCCGACTGGGTCGGCCGCACCGAGGCGGAGGCGGAGATCGAGGCCTCCTTCAAGCGGCTGGCCGACCAGGGCGGCGAGCACCACTGACGCCCTCCCGGCCCGAGCGCCGGAAGTCAGAAGCCCCGGGTGCGCTTGGCCGCCCGGCGCCGCTCGCGGCTGAGCAGGCCGGGGGTCCTGATGAACAGCCTGGCGATCTCGCTGCCCAGGTTCACCCCGATGGCGATCGCCAGCGCCAGCGTGACCGCCCGGAGCAGATGGCCCAGCCCTTGGTCGATGTCCCCCTGGGCGAAGCCCAGCAGCCCGAAGTAGACGGCGCTGCCCGGCAGCAGCGGGCCGATGGCGGCGGTGATGTACGGCATGGCGGAGGCGAACCGGTACCGGGACTGGAGCTGTCCGAACAGTCCCACCATCCCGGCGCCGACCAGGGTCGCCGCGAAGGGCGACAGCCCGGCCGTGTCGTGCATGGCACCGAACATCAGCCAGGCGATCCCGCCGTTGAGCGTGGCGGGAAGCACCGTGTCCCGCTCCTGCTGGAGCAGCACGCAGAAGGACAGGGACAGCAGCAGTGCCGCACCGAGCTGGATGGCGGGCCGGACGGCCCGCTCCATCACGTCCGGGGTGAGGCCGACCCCGCTCACCTCGCCGATGTAGAGCACCCCGAGCACACCGACCACGATGCCCACGATCAGGTAGCCGACTTCCAGCAGCCGGGCCGAGGCGGTGATGTAGTAGCCGGTCAGCCCGTCCTGCACGCCGGCGACCAGGGCCCGTCCGGGGATGAGCGCGAACAGGCCGCCGGTGATCACCGAGGCGGCCTGGCCGGCCGGGTGGCCGACCGCCCAGACGACCCCTATCGCCGCCGGTGCCACCGCGGCGGCCACGAACTGGTAGAACTCCGGCAGTCCGCGGCGGGACAGCACCCAGGCGAACCGGTCGCCGAGCATCGCCCCGGCCGCCGCCAGCAGGAACACCTGCCAGTTGCCGCCGACCAGGGTGCTGGCCGCCCCGGCCAGCAGGCCGCTGGCGACGGTGAGCTGCCACGTGGAGTACGGGTGGCGGTTGCGGCGGATGTCGGCCAGCCTGCGGTAGGCCTCCTCCAGCGTGACGTCACCGGAGGTGATGTCGTCGACCAGCCGGAACACGGCGGCCAGCCGGGTGTAGTCGGTGCCGCGGCGGCGGACCGTGCGGCTGAGCGTCACCGGGTCGTCCACCAGCGAGGGCTGGTGGGTGATGGACAGCAGGGTGAAGGTGACCGTGGCCTCGCTGCGGTCCAGGCCGTAGGAGTGTGCGACGCCGAACATCGCGGCCTCGACGTCCTCGGCTCCCTCTCCCCCGGCCAGCAGCAGTTCGCCGATGCGCAGCGTCAGGTCGAGCACGCGCGGCACCGGCAGCGGGGTCTCCGCCTCGGCGGCCGGTTTCTCGGGCGCGGGCCGCTCGGCCAGCGGCAGACGCACCATGCTGCGCATCCGGTCCTGCCAGGGCGCGCTCCGGGTGATCCCGAGGGCCGGTATGCCGGTCGCCGGGGTGAAGGCGAACTTGCTGTGCTCCTCCTCCTCCGGTTCCGGGACGCGCAGCCGTTCCGGGACGGCGAACTCCGAGGTGGGGTGCTCCTCGGCGGGCCCGGGCAGTTCCAGGCCCTCGGGGACGGCGAACCCCGAGCTCTGCTCGTCCTCCTCCAGCCGTATCACGGGCATGAGCTGCGGCGAGGTGAACGCGCTGTGTCCGTCCCCGGTCTCCGGCCGCCCGGTGGCCCGGCCGTCCTCCGGCCGCTTGTCGTCCCCGGCCACGTGCTGATCGCTCCTCGGTCGCTCGGCGGGCGGTCCGGGGATCGCCCGGCACCGCGCTTGAGGTCTTCCCCCGGCGAAGTGGGGGGTTGGCCCCGCTATGGGCCCCTGTCGCGAAGCATAGGATGATCCACACATCCGGGTGCGAGGACACCCCCGGCAGCAGCGAGAGTGGAGAGCATGGCCGAGCAAGCCGACAGCCGCGTCTTCAACGCGTTCCGGGGGTCCCTGATCGGGACCGCCGAGGCGCTGCCCGGCATCAGCGGTGGCACCGTCGCGTTGATCACCGGGGTCTACGAGCGGCTGATCGCCGCGGCCGGCCACATCACCAGCGGGCTGCGGATAGCCGTGACGGATCTGCCCCGGGGCAGGGGCGGCCGCCGCGCCGCGGACGAGTTGCGGCGGGCCGACTGGGGGCTGCTGGTGCCGCTGGCGGTGGGCATGGTGGCGGGCCTGCTGCTGAGCGCCCGGCTGCTGGCCCCGCTGGTGACCGATCACCGGCAGTACGCCTACGCGGTGTTCTTCGGTCTCGTGCTGGCCTCGCTGTGGATCCCGTACACCGGCTCCAAGCAGCGGTGGAAGGGGTCGCACTACGCCCTGGCCCTGGCCATGGCGGTGGCGGCCTTCTGGCTCACCTCGCTGTCGCTGGGGGGTGCCGCGGACAATCCGCTGGCGGTGCTGGGGTCGGGCGCGGTCGCGATCTGCGCACTGGTGCTGCCCGGGCTCTCGGGGTCGTTCCTGCTGCTGGCGCTCGGCATGTACGAGCCGACGATCGACGCCGCGAACGAGCGGAACCTCGCCTATCTGGGGATCTTCGCGCTGGGCTGCCTGCTGGGCCTGGCGCTCTTCGTCAAGCTGCTGCGCTGGCTGCTGGAGAACCACCACCATCTGACGCTGGTGGTGCTGACCGGCGTGATGGCGGGGTCGCTGCGGGCGCTGTGGCCCTGGCAGGGCGACGAGCACGACCGCCGGCTGTACGCACCCGACGAGGGGGTCGGGCTGACGGTGGCGCTGGCCCTGCTGGGTTTCTCGGTGGTGGTGGCCATCCTGGTGGCGGCGCGGCGCCGCGGCGCTCCCTCCCCCCGCCGCGGCCGGCACGCCAGGGTCGGCTGAGCACCGGCGGGCGCGCCGCGCCGCCGCGGGGTTCCGCCGCTACCGCCGCCGGGCGGCGTTGGCGAGGATCGCGTCGTGCAGGTAGCGCGCCAGCCCGGGGTGGATCTCCTCGTAGGTGGCGGTGAACCGCTGGTCCTCGATGTACATCCGGGCCAGGCCGGTGTGGATGTCGTAGGTGCAGTCGTAGAAGTACCGGCTGATCTGCCGGCGCTGCTCCTCGGCCAGTTCCATGGCCGCCTCGCCGTCCGGGGCCTCGCCGGCGGCCAGCAGGCCGGCCAGGCGCCGGTGGAGCCCGTCGCTCTCCTCCTTGATCCGCCGCCAGTCCTCCTTGCCGAGCGCGGCCGCCCGGCGCCGGGACTGCTCCCAGGCCTCGGTGGTGCCCCAGCGCCGCTCGGCCTCGCGGTCGTACTCCTGCCAGTCGTGCGCGTCGCCGAAGACCTCGAAACGCTCTTCCGGGGTGAGCCGGATGCCCATCTTTCTCGCCTCCATCGCGTACTCGACGGCGTCGGCCATCTCCCGCAGCCTGCCGATCCGCGCCGTCAGCAGCTCGTGCTGCCGCCGCAGGTGCTCGACCGGGTCCGCCTCCGGGTCGTCGAGCAGCACGGCGATCTCCTCCAGCGGGAAGCCCAGTTCCCGGTAGGAGAGGATCTGCTGCAGCCGGTCCAGATCGGCGTCTGTGTAGCGCCGGTGGCCGGCCGGGGAGCGTCCTCCGGGCCGCAGCAGGCCGATCGCGTCGTAGTGGTGCAGGGTGCGCACCGTGACGCCCGCGAGCGCGGCGACCCGGCCGACGGAATGGCACACGTCCGCCTCCTCGGTGTCCGTACGGCTTCTCCGTACGGAACCACCGTGCCCCCTCACGTCGCGTGAGGTGCAACCCGGCGCGTCCCTGCCCGGCCGCGGGGCGGCCGCGGGGCGGCCGGGCAGGGGCGGGGGACGGGACGGAAGGCGTCAGAACGGGAACGCGGTGCGTCCGTGCTGGACGGTGATGGTCTTGGTGGTGGTGAACGCCTCGATGGTGGCGTCGCCGTTGAGCCGGCCCACGCCGGAGGACTTCTCGCCGCCGAAGGAGACGATCGGCTCGTCCGCGACGGTGGAGTCGTTGATGTGGATCATGCCGGTGTCGATGCGCTTGGCGATCCGCACTCCACGGTCGGTGTCGGCGGTGTGCACGGCGCCGCTGAGTCCGTAGGGGGTGTCGTTGGCGATCCGCACCGCGTCGTCGTCCCCGTCGAAGGGGATGATCAGCGCGACCGGGCCGAAGATCTCCTGGTTCAGCACGGAGGAGTTCTCGGGGATGCCGGTGAGCACGGTGGGCTGGACCACGTTGCCCTGGGTCTCGCCGCGCAGCAGCGCGGTGGCGCCGTCGCGGACCGCGTCCTCCACGACCCGGGTGACGGCGTCGGCCTGGGTGGAGTTGATCAGCGGGCCGATGTGGGTCTGCGGGTCGGTGGGGTCCCCGGTCCTGAGGGTCTTCACCTTGGCCACGAACTTCTCGGTGAACTCCTGCTCCAGACTGCGGTCGACGAGCACCCGGTTGGCCGCCATGCAGACCTGGCCCTGGTGGACGTAGCGGCTGAAGACGGCCGCGTCGACGGCGTAGTCCACGTCGGCGTCGTCCAGCACGATCAGGGCGCTGTTGCCGCCGAGCTCCAGGACGCACCGCTTGAAGTTGGCGGCGGCCACGGTGGCCACGTGGCGGCCGACCTTGTCGGAGCCGGTGAAGGAGATCACCTTGGGCACCGGGTGCTCGATCAGCGCGTCCCCGATCTCCGCGATGTCGGTGATGACGACGTTGAGCAGCCCCTTGGGGAGCCCGGCCTCCTCGAAGATCCTGGCGATGAGCGAGCCGCCGGTCACCGGGGAGTTCTGGTGGGGCTTGAGCACCACCGCGTTGCCCAGGGCCAGCGCCGGGGCGACGGACTTGATGGCGAGGAACAGCGGGAAGTTGAAGGGGGAGATGACGCAGACCGTGCCGACCGGCAGGCGGTAGACGCGGTTCTCCTTGCCGTCGGTCATGGAGGGCAGGATGCGCCCCTCCGCGCCGACCGCCCAGTGGGTGGCCTCGCGGAGCATCTCCTTGACCAGCATCAGCTCGAAGCCGGCCTTGAGCCGGGTGCCGCCGAGCTCCGCCATGATCAGTTCGGCGTACTCGGCCTCGCGCTCCTCGACGATCCGCAGCGCGCGCTCGATGACCTGCCGGCGGGCGTAGGGGTTGAGTTCCGCCCACTCCTTCTGGGCCCGCTCCGCCGCGCGGTACGCCTGGTCGATCTCCTCGGTGGTGGCCACGGTGATCGAGGCGAGCTTGTCCCCGTTGTAGGGGTTGAAGTCGATGATGTCCCAGGAGCCTTTGCCGGGCCGCCAGTCGCCGTCTATGTACTGCTGTGCCAGATCCGCGAACGAAGCCATGCCCATCCCATCCTGTGGAGATCCCACGCCCTGATGGCCGGTCATCTTACTTGCACATCACAGTTGTTGGCGGAGATCGCGGAGAAGGGTGCGGGTCTCCTCCGGTGAGGCGGCGAACTCCGTGAGCCGGCCGAAGACCCGCAGGTACTGCCGCACCTCGTCCTTCTTGTCCAGGTAGAGCGCGCTGGTGAGCTGTTCGAGGTAGACGATGTCGGCCAGCTCCCGCTGGGCGAACCGCAGGACGGTGAACGCGCCGCTCTCCGCCCCGTGCCCGCCCCGCGCGAACGGCACGACCTGCAGGGTGACGTGCGGCCGTTCGGAGAACTCCTCAAGCAGCCGCAGCTGTTCGGTCATCACCGCCCGGCCGCCGTAGGCGCGGCGCAGCGCGGACTCGTCCAGGACGCAGTGCAGGTCCGGCGCGTTCTCCGACAGCAGCAGCTTCTGGCGTTCCATCCGCAGGGCGACGCGGCGGTCCACCTCGGCGGTGGGCAGCACACCGCGGTGGCCGCTGACCACGACGGCGTGGGCGTAGTCCTCGCTCTGCAGCAGGCCGTGCACGAACTGGAGCTCGTAGGCGGCTATCCCGCTCGCCGCCGCCTCCAGGCCGACGTAGGTCTGGAACCAGCCGGGCAGCACGTCGTTGTAGCTGTGCCACCACCCGGCCACGCTGGAGGTGTGGGCCAAGGAGAGCAGCGGCTCGCGATCGGCGTCGTCGGTGACGCCGTAGAGCGTCAGCAGGTCGGCCACGTCGCGCGGCTTGAATCCCACCCTGCCCAGCTCCATGCGGCTGATCTTCGACTCGGAGGCGCGGATCGAATAGCCCGCCTCCTCGCGGGTGATGCCGCGCGCCTCCCGCAGCCGGCGCAGCTGCGAACCGAGCAGGATGCGGCGCACCATCGGCCCGCCGGCCTCACCCGGTCCCGCGCCGCCGGCGCCTTCCGGAGTCTGCCCTGCCGCCATTTCCTCAGCCCTCCACTCGCGAACCAGGGCAGTGTGCCATCTCCGGGCACCGTTGTGTGCCCGTGCGGTCACCCTCCATCGATTTTTCGGCGTGCACGTGCATCTTCCCTTGCATTTGCTGTGAGCCTTGGGAACCATGAGGCGCGTGCACCGTCGGCCGGTGCGCGCGCAGGTCTCGCCGCGGTCTCCCGCCTCGGCGGGCACGGGGGCGTACCCCCACATCGCAGTGTCGCCGCCGCGAACGCCAGGAGTGCCGCGCCATGGGGATCGAAGGAACGCCCGTGCTCGACGTGTTAAGGCAGCAACTCCCGCCGGTGGATCCGCGTTCGCTGGCCGGCACCGCCTGCCTCGGGCTGCCCGGCCGCCCCGAATCCGTGCGCAGCGCGAGGGAGTTCACGCGCAGCACGCTGCACGGCTGGCGGCTTCCCGAACAGTTCGACGCCGTCGGGCTGGTCGTCTCCGAACTGGTCACCAACGCCCTCCGGCACGGGGTGCGGACCCGGCCTGCCGCCGCCGGGCGGCTGCGCGCGTCGGTGGAGCTGGAGCTGATGCGCTGTTCCCGCCGGCTGGTGTGCGCGGTGCGCGATCCGGGAGAGGCGGTCCCGAGGCTGGGCAGGCCCGACTGCTCCGCGGAGAGCGGCCGGGGCCTGCAGCTCGTGGAGAGCTTCAGCGACGCCTGGGGCTGGCGCCCGCTGTCGGGCGAGCGCCCGGGAAAGGTCGTCTGGGCCGCCTTCCGCACCTGCTGAGGGGCGGGCCGTCAGGTGACGAGGTGGTCGAACTCCCCGTCCTTCACTCCCCTCAGCAGTGCCTCTATCTCCGCCGGGGTGTAGACGAGCGCGGGCCCCTCGGGGAAACGGGAGTTGCGCATCGCCACGTCTCCGCTGGGGAGTCTGGCGAACTCGGCGCAGGTTCCCTGGGAGTTGCTGTAGCTGCTCTTGAGCCACACCACGTCCTGCAGGTGGTGGGCGGCCATGCCGTTGCTGATGTCGGGCACAACAGTCTCCCGGGGGTGCGGGTGCGGGGGTCGTCGAGCCGGGCACGCGAAGACACCGGCGCGGCGCGCCGGCAGATAGCTGTGCGACTCAACTTCCCGCGATCATAACCGGGCCCTGTGGCATATGCACGCGCAGATGCACGTGCATACCGGCCGTCCCCACCCCGTCACCCCGGGTCCGGCCCTCGGCACCTCACCTCCCGGTTCAGCCCACCGGATCGAGGAACTCGTCGAAGGCCGAGGGCAGCGTCCGCCAGGCGTCGGGCCCGGCCGCGAACTCGGCATCGGTGAGCCGGCAGGAGTCCAGCAGCCCCGAGACCGCGGCGGCGTCCAGGCCCGGCGAGACGAAGACCAGGTGCTGGTCACGGTCGCCGTGCTCGGGATGCCACCGCAGGGCGGCCGCCACCCGGCACGACGCCGGCACACTCTCCCACTCGGTGTCGGGAAGCCCGGCCAGCCAGGGGCCGGCCGACTCCACGCACAGGGCACCGCCCGCGGCGTCCCATGCCAGCAGGGTGCCGGGCCGGTCGGCGAGCCAGAACCTGCCCCGGCTGCGCACCGCGGCGCAGGTCAGCTCCTCCAGCGCGGCATACAGGCGCCCCGGGTGGAACGGCCTGCGGCTCCTCCAGACCAGGGTGGCGACGCCGTGCGCGGCGGCCTCCTGCGGAAGCAGCGCGCAGGCGGGGTGCTGCCGTTCGCGGGCCACCCCCGTGTCGCACCCGATGCCGGCCGTGGCCAGCGAGGCGAAGTCCGCCTCGTGGATGTGGACATGCCGGGCCGTCGGGTGGAGCTGGCGCAGCAGCTCCAGGTCGGTCTCGTCGGCCGGTTCGGGGCCGTCCGCCAGGGCCAGCAGCGCGGGGTACTCCAGTTGCCGGGCCCAGGTGTCGGCGATGGTGCGCCGGTCGCTGCGGGCCGCGGCCAGGCCGGCGTCGGCCAGGTCGTCGCCGCAGCCGAGGCAGGGCAGCACCAGGGCGGGATCCACCGCGGTCAGCACTCCGGCGAGCCGCAGCCCGTCCCCCTGCGAGGCGATCAGCTCGGCCGTCGAGCGGGGCTCGACGGAGTCCCACAGATCCACCACGGCCAGCCGGAAGGAACCGTCCTGAGCCAGCCGCTCCAGCTGCGGCAGCAGGTCTTCGCGCAGTGCGCAGCAGGCGCAGTCGTTGACCAGCCCGGCCTGCGACTCCTCCACCGGGCCGCCGGCGGTGCGCAGCGTGCGGGTGACGGACCCGGAGGAGGCGGTGGACAGGTCGTGGTGGAGGGCGACGCTGCCGGGCACCCGGCGCAGCAGGCGTTCGACGGCGGCCCGGCGGGCGTCCGTGTGCAGCCCGCCGACGACGACCACGGGGAGCATCAGCGGCTCCCGGTGCGGCCGTACCGGCGCTCGAAGCGTTCCACCCGGCCGGCGGTGTCCATCACGCGCGCGGTGCCGGTGTAGAAGGGGTGGCTCGCCGAGGAGACCTCGACGTCGATGACGGGGTAGGTGTTGCCGTCCTCCCATTCGACGGTCCGGTCGCCGGCGGCCGTGGACCGGGTGAGAAAGGCGAATCCGGCGGCCCGGTCGCGGAAGACGACGGGCCCGTAGGAGGGGTGGATGCCGGGCTTCATGAAGGTTCTTCTCCTGTGTCGGGGCCCCGGGAGGGCCCGCTGCGGACGGGTCAGCGCTCCTCGCGGAAGACCACGTGCCGGCGGGCGACGGGGTCGTACTTGCGCAGGTGGAGCCGGTCCGGGTCGTTGCGGCGGTTCTTGCGGGTGACGTAGGTGTAGCCGGTGCCCGCGGTGGACTTGAGCTTCACCACCGGGCGGATGTCGTTGCGGGCCATGGGCGGTACTATACAGAAACGGAAACCATTTTCATTTTCGCGACCACCGAGGAGGCCGCACCCCGTGTCCGCCCACTGCCAGCTGACCGGCCGCAAGCCGGGCTTCGGCAACACCATCTCCCACTCCCACCGGCGCACCCCGCGGCGCTTCGACCCGAACATCCAGCGCAAGCGCTACTGGCTGCCCAGCGAACGGCGGTATGTGCGGCTGACGCTCAGCACCCGGGGCATCAAGACCGTCGACGCCATCGGCATCGAGCGGGCCGTCGCCCGCATCCGCGCCCGAGGGGGCTCGGTCTGATGGCGAAGAAGAGCAAGATCGCGAAGAACGAGCAGCGCAGGATCGTGGTGGCCCGCTACGCCGCGCGGCGGGCGGAGCTCAAGGAGATCATCCGCAGTCCGCGCAGCACCGAGGCGGAACGGGCGGACGCCCAGCGCGAACTGCGGCGCCAGCCGCGGGACGCCAGCGCCACCCGGATCCGCAACCGGGACAGCGTGGACGGCCGCCCCCGCGGGCACTTCCGCGCCTTCGGCCTGTCGCGGATCAGCCTGCGGCAGCAGGCCCACGCCGGCTACCTGCCCGGGGTGCGCAAGTCGAGCTGGTGACGGCTCCCGGCGGGCCCGCGCCCGCCGGGTCACCCGTTGTGTCCGGTGCGCCCCGGTGACGGCGGGGCCTCCGGCATGGTGCACTGAGCACCAGGGGTGATGGTGATGAGGCTGCGGGTACGCATGGCCGCGTTCGTGGTGATCCTGGCAGCGCTGACCGGCGGATGCCAGACCGGGAACGGCGAGGACGAGACACCGCCGGACGGCGTCTCGCCGTTCACCGGCGAGGAGGCGGAGGCGGGCCCGGTGCTCGCCGTGAAGATCGACAACGTGGAGCGGGCCCGGCCGCACACCGGCCTGGAGGACGCCGACCTGGTCTACGTCGAGCCGGTGGAGTCCGGGCTGACCAGGCTGCTGGTGGTGTTCTCCGGCAGCCTGCCGGAGACCGCCGGGCCGGTGCGCAGCGCGCGGGAGTCCGACCTGGAGCTGCTGCGGCAGTTCGGCCGGCCGGCCCTGGCGTACTCCGGCGCCCAGTCGGCTCTCCAGCCGCTGATCGACGAGGCTCCGCTGTACGCGGTGCCGCCGGACCGGGCGTCCGCCGCCTACGAGCGCAGCGGCGACCGGCCCGCCCCGCACAATCTCTACCTCCGCCCGGACGCGCTGCTGCTCGCCGCCCCCGAGGCGAGCGAGGCGGCCGACATCGGGCTGCGCTTCGGGGACGCGCCCGACGGCGGCACCGAGACCTCCGAGTACACCGTGACCTACCAGGCCGCCTCCTACGACTTCGGCTGGTCCGGCGAGGACGGACGCTGGCTGGTCTCCATGGACGGCACGGAGGCGGTCACCACCGGCGGGGAGCGGCTGAGCGCGGCGACGGTGGTGGTCCAGCAGGTCCAGATCCGCCCCTCGGCCTTCCAGGACCGCTCCGGGAACATCACGCCCTACACCCAGACCATCGGCTCCGGGGAGGCTCTGGTGCTGCGCGACGGGCAGGCCCACGAGGCCCGGTGGTCCCGCTCGGCGGCGGACGGCGGCACGACGTTCACCACCGCGGACGGCGATCCGCTGCCGTTCGCCACCGGACCGGTCTGGTTCCTGTTCACCGACTCGTGAACTCACACTCGGACAACTACGGTTGAGAGCTCGCGGCCGGGAACGGCCTTGACTTCAAGTTGACATGAGGTCCTACCGTTCCGGGGACCGGTGCGGGACCCCGGACCGGTCCCGTCGGCACCCGATCCCGGAGACCGCAATGAGCATGGAGATCACGGCCTGGCACGCCCTGTATCACGCCAGGCACGCCAAGGACGATCAACGCCCCTTCTCGCGCCGGACCTTGCGCCGCATCGCCCGCTTCGCCCGGCCGCACCGCCGGGAACTGGCGCTGTTCATGGTGCTGAGCGTCGCCACCGCGCTGCTGGCCGTCGCCACCCCGGTGCTGGCCATGCGGGTGGTCAACTCCATCGTGGCGGGCACCGACACCGCGGTGGTCGTCCGGCTGGCCCTGCTGATCGCCGCCATCGCCGTCGGCGAGGCCGCCCTCGGCCTGCTGGCCCGCTGGCTGTCCGCCCGGATCGGCGAGGGCCTCATCTACGACCTGCGCCGCGCCGTCTTCGACCATGTGCAGCGGATGCCGATCGCCTTCTTCACCCGCACCCGGACCGGCGCGCTGGTCAGCCGCCTGAACAACGATGTGCTCGGCGCCCAGCGGGCGTTCAGCGACACCCTCTCCGGAGTCCTCGGCAACCTGGTGACGCTGCTGCTCACCCTGGGCGTGATGCTCACCATCTCCTGGCAGGTCACCCTGCTGGCGCTGGTCCTGCTGCCGGTCTTCGTGCTGCCCGCGCGGCGGCTGGGCGTCCGTCTGGCCCGGCTCTCCCGCGAGGCCGCCCACCACGACGCGGTGATGAACACGCAGATGACCGAGCGGTTCTCGGCCCCCGGCGCGACGCTGGTCAAGCTCTACGGCAGGCCCGCCGAGGAGTCCGCCGAGTTCGCCGCGCGGGCCGCCCGGGTGCGGGACATCGGGGTGCGCACCGCCATGCTGCAGATGGTCTTCGTCACCGCCCTCACCCTGGTCTCCGCGCTGGCGCTGGCCCTCGTCTACGGGCTGGGCGGCTTCTACGCGCTGCGCGGCTCGCTGGACGCCGGCGCGGTCGTCGCCATGGCCATGCTGCTCACCCGGCTGTACGCGCCGCTGACCGCCCTGGCCGGCGCCCGGCTGGAGATGATGACCGCGCTGGTCAGCTTCCAGCGGGTCTTCGAGGTGCTGGACCTCAAGCCGCTGATCAGTGACCGTCCGGACGCCCGGCCGGTGCCCGAGGGGCCGGTCTCGGTGGAGTTCGACGCCGTGGACTTCGCCTACCCGTCGGCCGACAAGGTCTCGCTCGCCTCCCTGGAGGAGGTCGCCGTGCTCGACACCCGGGGCGGCGAACAGGTGCTCCACCAGGTCTCGTTCCGGGCCGAGCCCGGGCAACTGGTCGCCCTGGTCGGCTCCTCGGGCGCGGGAAAGTCCACCATCGCCCAGCTGCTGCCGCGGCTGTACGACGCCGACGCGGGCGCGGTGCGGCTGAGCGGGGTGGACGTGCGGGAGCTGAGCGCGCACTCGCTGCGGCAGACGCTGGGCATGGTGACGCAGGACGGCCATCTCTTCCACGACACGATCCGCGCCAACCTGCTGCTGGCCAGGCCGGAAGCGGCGGAGGAGGAGCTGTGGGAGGTGCTGCGCCGGGCGCGCCTGGAGGAGCTGGTCGCCTCCCTGCCGGACGGGCTCGACACCGTGGTCGGGGAGCGCGGGTACCGGCTCTCCGGCGGGGAGCGGCAGCGCCTGACCATCGCCCGCCTGCTGCTGGCCCGCCCGCGGGTGGTGATCCTCGACGAGGCGACCGCACATCTGGACTCCACCTCCGAGGCGGCCGTGCAGGAGGCGCTCGCCGAGGCACTGGCCGGCCGCACCTCGGTGGTCATCGCGCACCGGCTCTCCACCGTGCGGGCCGCCGATCTCATCCTGGTGATCGAGGACGGCCGGGTCGTGGAGCGCGGCACGCACGACGAACTGCTGGCG
Organism: Streptomyces sodiiphilus; assembly: GCF_039529215.1. NCBI lineage: Bacteria > Bacillati > Actinomycetota > Actinomycetes > Kitasatosporales > Streptomycetaceae > Streptomyces > Streptomyces sodiiphilus. The sequence goes on from NZ_BAAAMJ010000057.1 coordinate 36,796, forward strand.
GCCGCAGGGCGCTACGAGCAGCTGTACCGGACCCAGTTCGCGGAGCCGGGCGAGGCCGGGCCGCGGGCCGGGGAGGAGCCGGCGGCCCGGGTGTGAGCGCGGCGGTGCGGGGCGCCGATCGGACGCGCGCCGCCGGTCCGGGGGTTGGAGAGCATCCGCGTCCGCAACGCGGTCTCGGGAGACGAACTGGCGACACTCGACACCGCTGATGCCGAAGTCGTGACGCTCACCGTCCAGGCGCTCGACGGTGCCGCCATACTGCCGGCCGGCACCCGGGGCGGGAAGGTGCGGGCCTGGCGGCTGCCGGACAGTGCCGAGATGGGCGAGATCTCCCTGCCCCGGACGCCGCTCGCGCTCCGGTTCTCCTCGCCCGGCACCCTGCACTTCGTGAGCGGCAGCGGCAGCGGCCGGGTAAGGTCCGGGCGGCTGCCGGTGTCCCGACGGTCGCGCCTCAGTACCATCAGCTCCCGCTCCCTGGTTCCCGGCCGAGAGGACAACCCCATGCATCTGGTCCCCGCGCCCAGGGAGTTGCGGCGCGGTCCGCGGGAGGCGGAAGCCTTCGTCCTGGGGACCGGCACCGGCGTGGCCACGGATGCCGCGAGCAGTGCGGTCGCGTGCCGGCTGAGGTCGGTGCTCGGTGCTGCGACCGGTCTCCCGCTGCCCCCGGCACCGCACGGCACCCCGGGAGCCATCACCCTGCGGATCGGCGAACACCTCGCCGCCCGCGGTCCCGAGGCGTACGAGCTGACGGTGGACGCCTCAGGGGTCCTCATCGAGGGCGGTGGTTCGGCCGGGGTGTTCTGGGGCGCACAGACCCTGCGGCAGCTCCTGGGCCCCGACGCCTACAGGCGCGCACCGCTGCGTGACAGCCCCTGGACCGTGGCCCCGGTGCGGATCGCGGACGCCCCCCGCTTCGCCTGGCGCGGCATGATGCTGGACGTCGCCCGGCACTTCATGCCGAAGGACGGCGTGCTGCGCTACGTCGATCTCCTCGCCGCCCACAAGCTCAACGTGCTGCACCTTCACCTCACCGACGACCAGGGCTGGCGCGTCCAGATCGAGCGCTACCCGCGGCTCACCGAGGTGGGGGCCTGGCGCGCCCGCAGCGGGCCGGCTTCGGTGATCCTCCGCAGTGGGAAGAGCGCCCGCACGGCGGCTACTACACCCGCGACGACCTGCGCGAGATTGTCGCCTACGCCGCCGCACGGCACATCACCGTCGTCCCCGAGATCGACATCCCGGGCCACTCACAGGCCGCCATCGCCGCCTACCCCGAACTGGGCAACACCGATGTCGTCGACACCTCGGCGCTCACGCCGTTGGACCGCTGGGGCATCAACCCGAACGTGCTGAACGTCTCCGACGCGACCTTGAAGTTCTACGAGAACATACTCACCGAGGTGCTGGAGATCTTCCCCTCCCCGTACATCCACATAGGCGGCGACGAGTGCCCCAAGGAGCAGTGGCGGGCCTCCCCGGCCGCCCGGCAGCGCATCCAGGAACTGGGGCTGGCAGATGAGGACGAGCTCCAGAGCTGGTTCGTCGGCCACTTCGACCGCTGGCTGGCGGACCGGGGCCGCAGGCTCGTCGGCTGGGACGAGATCCTGCAGGGCGGCCTGGCACCGGGCGCCGTGGTCGCGTCCTGGCAGGGCTACGCGGGCGGCGTCACGGCGGCGCGCGCCGGACACGACGTCGTGATGTGCCCGCAGCAGCACACCTATCTCGACTGGCGCCAGGCGGACGGCCCCGACGAGCCCGTCCCGATCGCGCATGTGCGCACCCTGGAGGACGTCTACCGCTTCGAGCCGGTGCCGGACGCGCTGACCGAGACGGAGGCCGCGCACGTCATCGGCGTACAGGCCAACGTCTGGACCGAGGCCATGGACAGCCCCCGGGCCGTGGACTACATGACCTTCCCGCGCCTGGCAGCGTTCGCAGAGGTCGCCTGGCGGCCTCTGCCGTCGGCCGCCGGGCGGGACTTCACCGACTTCGAGCACCGGATGGAGGCCGCCCACTACGCGCGTCTGGACGCGCTCGGCGTCGAGTACCGGCCGCCGTCCGGTCCCAGGCCCTGGCAGCGCCGGCCCGGCGTCCCGGGACGGCCTCGGGGAGGAACCCCGCCGGAGCGCTGAGCCCGCAGCCCAGGAGACGGCGCCACCCCGTCACCGGCCTGCGCCCGCCGCCCGGCCGCGCCCTCCCCCGGGCGGGCCATCCCAGCGGGCGGGGTGCGGCAGGGGCCCACACCATGGCGGTATGAGCCTTCTGACCCTCGACCACCTGCGCCGCTGCACCATGGCCGTCGACCTCGGTGCCTCCCGCACCCGCGTCTACCTCAAGCAGTCCGGTCTTCTCGTCGACGAGCCGTCGGTGGTGGCCATGAGCACCCGCAGCGGGGCGCTGATCGCGGTCGGCACCCCGGCGGACCGCATGGCCGGCCGCACCCCGGACAGCATCCGCGTGGTGCGGCCGGTGAACGGCGGCACCGTGGTGGACATCGAGATGGCCCAGCGGATGCTGCGGGCGATGATCGGCTCACGGCTCCGGCGCAGCTGGCGGCGCAGGACGGTGCAGCGGGCCGCGGTCTGCGTGCCCCACGACGCGGACCCGCTGGCCCGGCGGGCCGCGTGGGAGACCCTTGCGGGTCTGGGGGCGCGCCGGGTCGAGCTGGTGGACAGCCTGCTGACCGCCGGAATCGGCTGCGGGCTGCCGGTGGAGGAGCCCGAAGCGGCCATGATCGTGCAGTGCGGCGCGGCCACCACCGAGGTCGCCGTACTGTCGCTGGGGTCCGTGGTGGCGGCCGAGAAGGTGCCGATGGGCGGCGAGACCATCGACCGGGCCCTGACCCAGTACCTGCGCAACACCCACGAACTGCTGCTGCTGCGGCACGCCGTGCGCCCGCTGCACGACGCCCTGGCCCGGACGGCGCACCAGGAGACGGAGGTGCACGGCCAGGACGTGGTGACCGGCCGGGCCCGGACGGTGCGCGTCGATCCGGAGCGGCTGCGGGAGGCGGTCCGGATGCCGGTCACCTCGCTGCTCGACGCGATCCGCGCCGTGCTGCACCGCTGTCCCCCGGACCTGGTGGCGGACCTGGCGGACCGGGGCGTGGTGCTGACCGGAGGGGGCGCTCTGCTGCCGGGTCTTGACGCCACGATCCGGGAGAACACCGGGATGCCGGTGCGGGTGGCCGGCGACCCGGCGCTGTGCGCGGTGCTGGGGCTCGGCCGGATGCTGGAGGGCAGCGTCCGGGCCGCCGGCGCGAGGCCGGAGCCCGAGGAAGCCGGTGAGGGCCGGCCGGAGCCCGCCCAGGACGCCGAACCGGCACCGGCCGGTGCGGAGCCGACCCCGGCGCGCTGACGCCCCGCCGGCCCGCCGGGCCCCTCAGATGGTCACACCGTGGTCGCGCAGCCAGGGCACCGGGTCGATCGCCGAGCCCAGGTAGGGGGTCAGCCGGATCTCGAAGTGCAGGTGGGGGCCGGTGGAGTTGCCGGTGGACCCGGACAGTCCGATCCGCTGCCCCGCGCCCACCCGCTGGCCCGCCTTCACCTCCAGCAGCGACAGATGGGCGTACTGGCTGTAGTAGCCGTTGTCGTGGGCGAGCACGATGCTGTTGCCGAACGCGTCCCCGCAGCCGGTGGTCACCACGGTGGCGTCGCCGACCGCGCGGACCGGGGTGCCGGTGGGGACCGCGAAGTCCTGCCCGGTGTGGCCGTTGCGCCAGCGCCCCCCGGCCTGGGCGAAGCTCGCGGAGATCACGTAGCTCTCCACCGGCGCCACCCAGTCCGCCGTACCGGCCCGCCGGGCGAGCGCGGCGGCGTCCCGGACGGCGGCCGGACAGCCGGAGGGGGTGTGCCGCACCCGGCCCGGTGCGGGCGCGGCCCGGGCCGCCGCACGCTGCCGGGCCTCCTTCAGCTCCCGCAGCTGCCGCTCGGCGCGGGCCAGCTTCGCGTCGATCCCCTCCTTCCGCTCCCGCTGGCGCTGTTCCTGCTCGCGCAGCCGGGCGTGCGCCCGCGCGGCGGCGGTCTTGTCGCGGACCAGCTGCGATTCGGCCTCCAGGACCTGTTCCAGGAGCTGCCGGGCGGCGTTCTCGCCGCGCCCGATCCGGGTGGCCTGGTCCAGGAAGTGCTCCGGCGAGTCGGACAGCATCAGCCGGGCCAGGCCCGAGGTGCCTCCGTTGCGGTACTGCTCCCGTGCCTGCCGGCCGGCGATCTCCCGCAGCCCGGCGAGTTCCTCGCGCGCGCCCTCCAGGCGGCCCCGGAGCCGCTGCACCTCCGAGCGCTGGCGAACCTCCTGCCGTCTGGCGCGCTCGTGCCGTTCGCTGGCCCGTGCCGCCTCCTGGCGCAGGCGTTCGATCTCGGTCGCTATGGCCTCGACGTTCCGGGGCGAAGTGGGCGTGCTGCTGTCGGCCTGGGCGGGGGCCACTGCCGTGAGGACGGCACAGCCCACCGCTACCAGGCAGCTGAGCTTACGAGCGGTTGGCCACACGAGCCGATAGTTGCCATGTGCTCGGCGTGACGGCGCATGGACACGCCGTGGCACCACCCGTGGTCACCCGACCGGCAGCCCCGGCAGGCGGCACCGTTTCGGGACGCCCTCCCGGGAAACCCGCCGGCATGGGTGCCGGCGTGCCGGGCGCCCGGGCCGAGCGAGAAGGGGTGCAGCGATGAGCGAGAAGCGGCGGCGAGTGGTGGTCCTCGGAGCGACCGGGAACGTCGGCAGCAGTGTGGTCCGGGCGCTGGCCGAGGATCCCGGCGTGGAATCCGTGCTCGGGCTGAGCCGCCGGATACCCGCCTGGCAGCCGGAGAAGACCGAGTGGGCGAGCGTCGACATCCGCACCGGCGAGCTGGCGGAGGCCGAACTGACCCGGCACTTCCGCGGCGCGGACGCCGTCGTCCACCTCGCCTGGCTGATCCAGCCGACCCACGATCCGCTGCTGACCTGGCGCACCAACGTCCTCGGCAGCATCCGGGTGCTGCGCGCGGTCGCGGCGGCAGGGGTGCCCTCGCTGGTGTACGCCTCCTCGGTGGGCGCCTACTCCCCCGGCCCCAAGGACCGCCCGGTGCCGGAGAACTGGCCCACCCACGGCTGGCCGGAGGCCGCCTACTGCCGGGAGAAGTCCTACCTGGAACGGCTGCTGGACACCTTCGAGCTGGAGCAGCCGCAGGTGCGGGTGGTCCGCATGCGTCCCGGCTTCATCTTCAAGCGGGAGTCGGCCATGGAGCAGCGGCGGCTGTTCCTGGGCCCGCTGCTGCCCCACCGGCTGGTCCGCTCCGACCTGGTCCCGGTGGTGCCCGACATCCCGGGACTGCTCTTCCAGGTGCTGCACTCCGACGACGCCGCCGAGGCGTACCGTCAGGCCGTACTGCGGCCGGTGCGCGGGGCGTTCAACCTGGCCGCCGGTCCGGTGGTGGACGCCCGGCTGCTGGCCGAGCTGCTGGACGCCCGGACGGTGCGGCTGCCGCGCCCGCTGGTGCGCGGCGCGGTCTCCGCGGCCTGGCGCTCGCATCTGGCCCCCGCCTCGCCGCAGTTGTTCGACGCGGTGCTGCGGCTGCCGCTGATGGACTGCGCGCGGGCCGCGGACGAACTGGGATGGACGCCGCGCCACAGCGCGGCGCAGACGCTGGCGGAGTTTCTCGAAGGGCTGCGCGAGGGCGCGGGCATGGACACCCCGCCGCTGGCCGCCCGGCTGCCGGGCGGCCGGGCGAACGAGCTGGCCACCGGCGTCGGCTCCCGGCCCTGAGGACCTGCCCGAGTACCCGCACACCACCGCACGCGGCTCCCGGCCGCGGGAAGGAGGGCGACCATGCCCGCAGGATCGAGCCCGAAGCGTGAACGGCAGTACGAGAAGATCAAGGAGAGTCAGGAGGAGCAGGGACGCGGCACCGAGCGGGCCAAGGAGATCGCCGCCCGGACGGTGAACAAGGAGCGGGCCCGCACCGGGGAGGCGAGGACCTCCAGCCGGCAGTCCCGCGAGGACATGTCCTCCGGCCGCCGCGGCGCGCAGCGGGCGACGCACGGTCCGCAGCGCATGACGCGCGACCAGCTCTACGAGGAGGCCAGGCGGAAGAACGTCAAGGGCCGCTCGCAGATGAACAAGGACGAACTGGCCCGGGCCGTGGACAAGAACGACTGACTGCCGCCGGGTGTGCTCAGGACCCGTGCGCTCAGGACCCGCGCGCCGGGTCCCGGACGGTGCAGCGCAAGGTGAAGTGGTTGAGCGTCTTCGGCAGCGGGGTACCCGCCTCCGGGCGAGGGGTGGATGCCGGCTCGAAGTCCCGGTGGTCCAGCAGGGACGCCAGCCAGGTGGCGGCGGTGAACAGCACGAGGTTCTCCCCCGGGCAGCGTCCCGGCCCGCCGCTGAAGGGCACGAAACCGCGGTTCTCACGTGCCCGCCCGTCCAGCCAGATGTCCGGGACGAAGCGGTCGGCGACCGCTCCGGCGGGCTCGGCCCGGTGGAACCAGGGGGCGTAGACGGCGAATCCGGTGCCGGCCGGGATGACCGTCCCGCGCCAGCGGGTGTCCTCGGTGCTCTCCCGCAGCACCATCGGCGTGGTCGGCCACAGTCGCACCGACTCCAGCACCGTTCCTCTCAGGAACGGCAGTTCCCGCGGCTCGTCGAGGTCCGCGCCTCCGGTCTCCTCCCTCGCCCGGCCGGCCTCCGCCGGGTGGCCCGCGAGGAGGGCGAGCGCGCGCAGCGTGACGATGGCCTCGGCGTCGAACGCGAACAGCCAGTGCGGGATCTGTCCCACGGGGTCGGTGTCCGGGTCGGTGTGCATCTGCTGCAGGCTGCCGGCCAGGGTCTGCGGTCCGGCGCTGAAGGCGTACCGCTGCAGCTGCACCAGGAACTCCGCCCGCAGCCGCTTGCGGCGCGGGGCGAAGACCGAGAGGTTGGCGGCCGCCCGCAGCCTGTCCAGCCCACGGGTCAGGCCGGTGTCCTTTGCCGCGTCGTCGCCCAGGACGATCCGCCGGACGCCGCGCCACCACGCCTGGTGGAAGGTGTCCCAGTCCAGGACTCCCCCGGCCGCCGCGGCATCCTCGGCCAGCCGCGCCGCCTCCTCGCGGACCACCCGCACCACGGCGGGCGCCAGGTGGTGCAGCGGCTTGTCCATCTCCAGGGCGTCCTCGTTGAACCGCCGCCGCTGTTCGCGCTTCTCCCCTCTGGTGATGAGGGAGCCGTGCGGCTGGAACTTCGCCAGCGCCCCGCGTTTCTCCGCCGTGGCCGGCGTGAACGGCTCCGGTGTCCCGTCCAGGACGCGGGCGACGTCCTCCTGTTCCAGCAGCAGGGCCATCGAGCGTCCGCCGGCGCGCAGGTGCAGCGGCCCCGGCCCGTAGCGCTCCCGCATCTCCCGCACGAGGTCGATGCCGCGCCGGTCCCACTGGAACCGCTCGGAGGGCGCCATCCCGAACCGGTGACGGACGATGACCCCTTCCAGGATCTTGGGGAGGATCAGCTGACCGGCGATCCTCATCTCGTCCCGGGCGCTGGCCCGGGGCAGGGCGGAGGGCGGAGCGGAGGGCGTCCGCAGCAAGGGCATACGGCCTCCAGGACAGAGGGCTGGGTGTGCGGGGTGACTGGCCGGGGCAGGCGTATCGCGGCCCTCCGGCCAGGGCCCGCTCAGGCGGCGGTACGGTCGCCTGCGGTTTCCCCGGTCCGGGCACGGCTCCGGTTGCCCGCTTTCTCGCGGGGCCGGTCGGTTCCCTCGACCTCTTCGTAGATGCGCTCGCAGGTCCGGCTGATGAGCCGGGAGACGTGCATCTGGGAGATGCCGAGCTGTTCGGCAATACGGCTTTGCGTCATCTCACGGAAGAACCGGAGGTAGAGGATCTTCCGTTCGCGTTCGGGAAGTTTCTCCAGCTTGGGCTTGACCGATTCGCGATAGACGACCTGGTCGAAGCCGGGCTCGGAAGTTCCGAGGGTGTCCTTCAGCGCGTACCCGTCGTCGGCACCGGGGAGCTCGGCCTCCAGAGACAGCGGACTGTAGCTTTCCAGGGCCTCCATACCGGTGCGGACCTCGTCCTCGGTGAGTCCGGTGTGCTCCGCGATCTGCTCGATGCCGGGGCCCCGGTCGTCGAGGCGGTAATTGAGCTGACGGTAGGCGGCACGCACCCGGTTGCGCAGCTCCTGGGTGCGGCGGGGGACGTGGACTCCCCACAGATGGTCACGGAAGTGCCGCTTGACCTCGCCCACTATCGTCGGGACGGCATAGCTCTCGAACGCGCAGCCTCGGTCCGGGTCGTACCGGTTCACCGCCTTGACCAGGCCCAATGCCGCGACCTGCTCCAGGTCCTCCAGGGACTCGCCGCGGTCGCGGAAGTTCCGGGCGAGCCGGCCGGCCATGGGCATCCAGGCGGTAACCACCTCCTGGCACAGCCCCTCGCGCTCCGGGCCGTCCGGCAGCGAGGCTATCCTCCGGAACTTCTGGGTGGTGTCCGGGGCGTCGTCGTGGGGGTGCTTTCCGGGCTTCGTTCGGGTCCGTGCAGACGTGCTCATCGCGCTCTCCAGACTTCGGCCGCGTCTTCCTGTTTAGCAATCTGTGATCACCGCCGCGACATGTGCAAGCCGACCAGGGCAATCGCAGTACCCAGGCACCCGCTGCATGTGCCGGCGGAGGTGCCTGCTGTCCGAAGCACGTTGGGGCACATGCCCGGCCGAATACCCCTCAAACGAGGTTTTCCGATTCCTTTCCGGGTTACTCGCGAGTGAATACGCACGCAAAGACGAACGCGGCCGGGCGGCTCCACAGGGTCACCATCCGGTCATCGGCCGCGCACGCCGACCCCGCCGGGTCACCGCACGGACACACGCCGGACACAACCGGGCGGTGACAACGGCGCCAGGCTTTTCCGGAGCACCGCAATTCGAAACCGCACTCGAAAATCAGCGGCCCGTGGCCCGGCGCCGGCGGGGCGAGGAGGGACCACACACGAGCATGGTGGAGAAGGTTTCCGACTGGGAACGGGCCGGCGACAACCCGCGCTTCATCCAGGCCCGGCACGAGGAGATGTCCGCCTTCCAGGCCGTCGGTCACACCAGGTACGGCGGCCGGCTCGGCGTCTGCGCGGCGACCTCCGGCCCCGGCGCGGTCCACCTGCTGAACGGGCTGTACGGCGCGAAGCTGGACCACGTGCCGGTGGTCGCCCTCGTCGGGCAGACCTGCCGCAGCCCGATGGGCGGCGCCTACCAGCAGGAGGTGGACCTCCACGCCCTGTTCAAGGACGTCGCCTCGGACTTCGTGGAGACCGTCACGGTCCCCCAGCAGCTGCCCAACGTGCTGGACCGGGCCATCCGCACCGCGCTCGCCCGCAGCGCGCCCACCGCCGTGATCATGCCGGCGGACGTCCAGGAACTGGAGTACGAGGCCCCCCGCGCACGAGTTCAAGATGGTGCCCTCCAGCCGGGACCGAGCGGGTGGACCACCGAGCCGGACGAGGAGGCAGGTGAACCTCGTCGGGGACGCCCGGGCCACCCTGCGCCGGCTGCTGCCGCTGCTGCGCCGCAAGGAGGAGGCCACCGAGTGGCACGAGGAGATCATGGCCGGGGTGGACCGGTGGCGCGAGGTCCTGCGCCGGCAGGCGGAGGTCCCGGCCGATCCGGTCAATCCGCAGTACGTCGCGCACTGCCTGGACCCGCTGCTGCCCGACGACGTCATGCTGTCCGTCGACTCCGCCTCGGTCACCACTGGTACGCCCGGCACATCCGGATCCGCGGTGACATGCGCGCCGCCCTGTCCGGGACGCTGGCCACCATGGGCTGCGCGGTGCCGTACGCCATCGGTGCCAAGTTCGCCCGCCCGGACCGCCCCGCGGTGGCCCTCAGCGGCGACGGCGCGATGCAGATGAACGGCATGAACGAGCTCACCACCATCGCCAAGTACTACCGCTCCTGGCAGGACCCGAGGCTGGTGGCCGAGTGTGGAACAACCAGGACCTCAACCAGGTCACCTGGGAGATGCGGGCGATGTCCGGCTCCCCGCGGTTCCTCCCCTCGCAGTCGATCCCCGATGTCTCCACCGCCGCGTTCGCCCGCTCCCTCGGGCTGCTGGGCATCCGGGTGGAGAAGCCGGAACAGGTGGAGGACGCCTGGCGGCAGGCGCTGACGGCCGACCGCCCGGCGGTCGTGGAGTTCATGACCGACCCGGCCGTCCCGCCCATCCCCCCCTCCACCGACTGGGACCAGCTGGAGTCCACGGCCCGCTCCCTGCTGAAGGGCGACTCCGACCGCGCCTCGGTGCTCAGGCAGGCCCGCGGGCCAAGGCCCAGGAGTTCCTGCCCGGCAGCCGGCCGCACCCCAGTGAACGACGAGACGACCACACACCGGAAGGGCACACACCATGACCGACCGACCGCAGCAGAACCCCGCCGAGGAATACCCGACCCCGGAATACCCGGAGCAGTCCCAGAAGCACCCGGGAAGCACGGCGGAGATGGACCCCGCTCCCGACCACGGGGAGGAGTCCTACCGCGGTCACGGCAGGCTGAAGGACAAGCGGACCGTCATCACCGGGGGTGACTCCGGGATCGGCCGCGCGGTGGCGCTGGCCTACGCCCGCGAGGGCGCCGACGTGATGTTCACCTACCTGCCCGAGGAGGAGAAGGAGGCCGAGCGGACCATCGCGCTGGTGGAGGACGCCGGCCGGCGCGCGGTCGCCATCAGCTGCGACATCCGCTTCGAGGAGGAGTGCGAGCGGCTGGTGGCCAAGGCGGTCGAGGACTTCGGCCGCATCGACGTCCTGGTCAACAACGCGGCCTACCAGATGTCCCGGCCCGGCAGCATCGAGGACATCACCACCGCGCAGTTCGACCGGGTGATGCGCACCAACCTGTACGGCATGTTCTGGCTGTGCAAGATGGCCCTGCCGCACATCCCGGAGGGCGGCAGCGTCATCAACACCACCTCCATCCAGGGCTATCAGCCCAAGCCCCACCTGCTGGACTACGCCACGACCAAGGGCGCCATCATCACCTTCACCCAGGGGCTGGCCGCCCACCTGATCGATCGCGGAATCCGGGTGAACGGGGTCGCCCCCGGACCGGTGTGGACCCCGCTGATCCCCTCCACCATCCCGGAGACCTCCCGCTTCGGGGAGCAGGCCCCCATCGGACGGGTGGCCCAGCCGGTGGAGATGGCCCCGGCGTTCGTCTTCCTCGCCTCGCAGGAGGCCGGCTACATCACGGCCGAGATCGTCAACGCCACCGGCGGCACACCTCTGCCCTGAGCCCTGCCCTCCGGAACCCTTCCCACGGCACGGCACGGCACGGCACGGCCCGGCCCGTGCCGGGGGAGGTTTCCGCACCCGGCGGACGGAAACCCGGCGGTCATGGCTACCTCGCAGCACGACGACCTTCCGGTCCCCGGCTACGACCAGCTCGCCGCCGGGGAGATCCAGCACCGCATCCGGTCCCTGGAGGTCGAGGACCTCCGGCGGCTCCTGGACCACGAGCGGGAGCACGCCGACCGCGTGCAGGTGACCGAAGTGATCAAGGCCCGGCTCGGCGAACTCGACGCCGGGGCGACCCCCTCACCGGGCGGCAGCCCCCGCCCCGGCCAGGCCGAGGCGACCCGGGGCGGCTCCCCGGTGGACCCCGCCACCACTCCCCAGCCGTTCTCCTCCCCACCGCACGGCTCCCCGCACCAGCGGGGCAAACCGAAGGGCGATGAACGCAGGCCATGACACGCGAACCATCCCACCACGGGCCCGCCCGCCGGCACGGCGGCCGCCATCACGACGCGCACGGCCACCGGCACCGGCTCGACCCGCACGCGGACCCCGCCGACCCGGACCCGCGCACCAGCACCGGCCTGGAGCCGGGCGGCGCGGTCCGCTCCGGGGAGACACCGCCCGTCGAGAGCAGCACCGTCGACGCCGGCCCCCGGGAGACCCACAACCCGACCCGCGGCTGGAGCAAGGCACCGGTGGCGGTCCTGATCGTGCTCACGGCGCTGTTCCTGGTGTTCTTCGTCGCCCACGCCATCTCGCTGCTGTGACGGTGCCCGCGATACGGAGCGCCGTCGCGCGGGGACTGAGCATGGGCGTGGAGGAGGAGTTCCTCCTCGTCGATCCCGCCACCGCCCGCACCGCCCCGGCGGCACCGGCGGTACTGCGGCGCGTCCTGCGCGAGCCCCCTCCCGGCGACGGCGGCGCCTACCAGACAGAGCTGCTCACCACCCAGATCGAGGCCAGCACGGGGGTGTGCACCACGCTCGGCCAGCTGCGCCGCCAGCTGACGGCCGGCCGCCGCCGACTGGCCGGGGCCGCCCGCGCCGAGGGCCTGCGGCTGGTCTCCTCCGGGTCCCCCGTGCTCGGCCACCAGGGACCGTGCCCGGTCACCGAGGGCGACCGCTACGCGCGGATCGTCGCGCTGTACGGCACGGCTCTGGAGGACTACCAGATGTGCGGCTGCCACGTGCACATCGGCGTGCCCGACCGGGACACCGCGGTGGCCGTCGTCAACCGGATCCGCCCGTGGCTGCCGGTGCTGCTGTCCCTGTCGGTGAACTCGCCCTCGGACGGCACCAAGGACCGCGGCTACGCGAGCTGGCGGATCGTGGAGCAGGCCCGCTTCCCCAGCGCCGGCATCCCGCCCCGCTTCGCCTCCGCCGCGGCCCACGACGCCGAGGTGGACAGACTGGTGGAGGCCGGGGCCATCTCCGACCCGGCCATGACCTTCTGGCTGGCCCGCCCCTCCTCGCGCTTCCCCACGGTGGAGTTCCGGGTGGCGGACGCCGCGGCCACGGTCGACGAGGCGGTGCTCCAGGCGGCCCTGGCCCGGGCACTGGTCCGCACCGCGCTGGCCGGGCCGGCCGAGGACCGTCCGGTGCCGCTGCTCGACGCCCAGGTGGGCGACACCGCCATCTGGACCGCGGCCCGGCACGGCCTGGCCGGGCCCGGCGTGGATCCGCTGACCGGCGCGCGGGGGCCTGCCGTCGCCCGCGTCCAGGCGCTGCTCGACCACGTGGCCGGGTCGCTGGAGGAGACCGGCGACACCGCCGAGGTCCGCCGGACACTGGCCGCCGTGTGCCGCTGGGGCACCGGCGCGGAACGGCAGCGTGCCGGCTGGATGCTGGGCGGGCCCCGCGCCGTGGTGGACCTGCTGGCCGACCAGACCGACCCGGCCGGCGGCCCCGGACCGCGGGGCACCCCGGGCCCGCCCGGGAGCGGCCTGCCCGAAGACGACGTACCGGCAGACATGGGAGAACCGACCTGATGACAGCACCCCCCGTGGCCCCCTCCGACGCCGCCGCCGCGGCCGACTCCGCGCCGCTGCCCGAGCCCCGCGGCCCGCTCGGCGAGGCGGTCCGCTCGCTCCTCGCCTCCGGTGGCCCCGCGGCCGGCCCGCGGTCCCCGGTCACGCGGCCGCCGGTGGACGGCGCGGACCCCTACGGGGACGATCTCCAGCTCGCCCTCTACACCTGCTACGAGCTGCACTACCAGGGGTTCCGCGGGGTCGATCCCGGCTGGGAGTGGGACCCGGAGCTGCTGGGCCTGCGCCGGGAACTGGAACACCGGTTCCTGGACGCCCTGCGCGGTGACGTCCCGCCCGGCGACGACGTGCGGGCGGAGCTGGAGGAGCTGCTGACCGAACCGGTGAACGTTGGCGGTGTCGCCGGCCATCTCCTGACGGAGGGCCACTGGTGGCAGATGCGCGAGTACCTGACGCACCGCTCGGTGTACCACCTGAAGGAGGCCGACCCGCACGCATGGGTGATCCCCCGGCTCGACGGCCGCGCCAAGGCGGCGCTGGTGGCCGTGGAGTTCGACGAGTTCGGCGGCGGCCGGGCCGAACGCGCGCACTCCCGTCTGTACGCCGACCTGCTGCGCGAGGCCGGTCTCGACGCCTCCTACCTCGGCCATCTGGACGCCGTGCCGGCACCGGCGCTCGCCCTGGTGAATCTGATGTCCCTGTTCGGTCTGCACCGGGCGCTGCGCGGGGCGCTGGTCGGGCACTTCGCCGCGGCCGAGATCTCCACCGCGCCCGCCGCGCGGACCATGGCCAGGGCGCTGGAGAGGATGGACGCCCCGGCCGCCTGCGTGCACTTCTACACCGAGCACATCGAGGCGGACGCCGTGCACGAGCAGGTCATGCGCCACGACGTCATCGGTGACCTGCTGGAGCGCCAGCCCGGGCTCGCCCCCGACGTGGTCTTCGGCATCCGCGCCACCGAGTTCCTGGAGGCCCGCCTCGCCGAGCGGCTGATGACCGCGTGGCGGGCGGGCCGTTCCTCACTGCTGCGGCCCCTCACCGGGCCCGCCGGGTGACCGGTCCCTGCTGCGGCGCCGGTGGCTGGTGTCGCACCAGGGGTAGCGGCGGCTGCGCCGGCAGGTGCACACGGCCGTCACGAACCGGTCCGAGCGTGCCGTGCCGCCGTCGGGCAGTTCCACCTCCACCGGCCCCTCGATCAGCAGCGGCCCGCCCGGCACCGGACGGACCCGGCGCGCACCGGCCCCGGCCGGGCGCTCATCGGGGGCGGTCACCGCGGATCACCACCAGTTCCTCCGTCCGCTGCCCGGAGGCGATCAGGCCTTCCCGTTCCATCCACCGCGCCCGGCCGCCGAGGACCTTCCCGAACGGCTGGACGGTCCGGGCGGCGACCTCGGCCCGCAGCCCGTGATCCCGCAGCCGTTCCAGCGTGCGGTAGGTGCCGCTGATGCCGGAGTGGACCAGCAGCAGCGTCCCGCCGGGGTTCAGCAGGGAGGGCACCCGCGCGCACAGCGGGTCCAGCACCGCGCGGCCGTCCGGGCCCGCGTCCCAGGCGCGCGCCCGGCCGCGGCCGGGCAGCCGGCGCGCGGGCGAGGGGACGTACGGCGGGTTGGCGAGGACCACGTCGAACCGTCCGCCGGTGACCCGGTCGAAGTGCCCGCGCCGGACGGTCAGCGGCAGCCGGCGCAGCCGGGCGTTGCAGCGGGCCGCGGCCACCGCCAGCGGGGAGGTGTCGCAGGCCCAGGCCCGTTCGGCGCCCAGCCGCAGCGCCTGGAGGGCGAGGACCCCGGTACCGGTGCACAGATCGAGCACCCGGGCCCCGGAGGCCACCCCGGATTCGGCCAGGACGCGGTGGAGGAGCCATGTGTCGCCCTGCGGCGCGTACACACCTGGAGGTTTCAGCAGAAACATGAGCCCCCGAGTGCCTCACCTGTCCCCCGGTCAAACTCCGGCCTCTCCGCCGGGATGACTGGCCCCCGGTCGGCCGGGTACCCGCGACCGTCCAGTGACGGCGAGGCGGAGGCGATCTTTCGATGAAGGCCACGGTTTGGCACGGCAGGCGGGACGTCCGGGTCGAGGAGGTCCCCGACCCCGGGATCCAGCAGCCGCTGGACGCGATCATCCGGGTCACCTCCAGCGGTCTGTGCGGCTCCGACCTCCATCTGTACGAGGTCCTGGCGCCTTTCATGACCTCCGGGGACATCCTGGGCCATGAACCGATGGGCATCGTCGAGGAGGTGGGCAGCGGGGTGACGAACCTGGCGCCCGGCGACCGGGTGGTGGTGCCGTTCCAGATCGCCTGCGGCTCCTGCTTCATGTGCGAGGGCGGGCTGCAGACCCAGTGCGAGACCACCCAGGTCCGCGAGCACGGCTCGGGCGCGGAGATCTTCGGCTACACCAAGCTCTACGGCCGGGTCCCCGGCGCGCAGGCCGAGTACCTGCGGGTGCCGCAGGCGCACTACGGGCCGGTCAAGGTGCCGGCCGAGGGGCCCGACGACCGCTACCTCTACCTCTCCGACGTGCTGCCCACCGCCTGGCAGGCCGTGGAGTACGCGGACATCCCCGAGGGCGGCAGCGTCGTGGTGCTGGGCCTGGGCCCGATCGGCGACATGGCCTGCCGGATCGCCACGCTGCGCGGCGCGGCCCAGGTGATCGGCATCGACCTGGTGCCCGAGCGGCTCCAGCGGGCCCGCTCCCGCGGCGTGGAGACCCTCGATCTGACGCTGCACGAGGACATCGTCGCCGCGGTGGCCGACCGGACCGGCGGGCGCGGCGCCGACGCCGTCATCGACGCGGTCGGCATGGAGGCGCACGGCAGCACCAGCGGCAAGCTGCTGCAGGACATGAGCGGGCTGCTGCCGGGCAAGGTGGCGGAGAAGCTGATGTCGAAGGCCGGGGTGGACCGGCTGTCCGCGCTCTACCTGGCCATCGACATGGTGCGGCGCGGCGGGACGATCTCGCTCAGCGGCGTCTACGGCGGCATGGCCGACCCGCTGCCGATGCTGACGCTGTTCGACAAGCAGATCCAGCTGCGGATGGGGCAGGCCAACGTCCGCCGGTGGCTGCCGGACATCCTTCCGCACCTCGGCGACGGCGACCCGCTGGGCGTGGACGGCTTCGCCACCCACCACCTGCCGCTCGGCGAGGCCCCGGAGGCCTACCGCGTTTTCCAGGAGAAGCGGGACGGCATGGTGAAGACGGTCCTCCACCCGTGATCCCCGGCCGGGATGCACGGCCTCCCGGCTGCCACTACCGTCGGAGGAACAGCGCAGATGCCGTGTGCGTGCCCGCCGCTCCCCGCCGCGGGCGCCACCCGGTCCGCATCCGGAAGGTCACGGATCATGGACGTTCTCGTACTGATCGGCCGCGTCCTCTTCGCGGCGTTCTTCCTCGCCTCCGCCTTCAACCACCTGGCCAACACCTCGGCGATGGCCGGTTACGCCGAGTCCAAGGGCGTTCCGTCCCCCCGGCCGGCGACGCTGGGCAGCGGGGTGGTCCTGATGGTGGGTTCACTGAGTGTGCTGCTGGGCGTCTGGCCGGACCTCGGCGCACTGCTGCTGTTCCTGTTCCTCTTCCCGACGGCGCTGCTCATGCACCCCTTCTGGAAGGAGCGGGACTCGGGCAACAGGCAGGCGGAAGCGCTGCACTTCGGCAAGGACATGAGCCTGGCCGGTGCCTCGCTCATGCTGTTCGCCTTCTTCTCCTACGTCGGCACGGATCTGGGGCTGACGGTCACGCCCCCGGCGTTCGACATCGGCTGACCGCCCCCGCACGGATGTGTGCGCTTCCCCTTCCCGGCCGGCCGTTCGTCATTAACCTCTTCGGTCAGGACGACAGGTCGGCCGCGCACAGGAGTGGGGTGCGCGGAGGAGCAGGGGGATCGCATGGTGCCGATCGAGCACAGACCCGTCCGGCCCGCGGGGGCCGGACCCGTTTTACGTCCCGTCGAGGGCCCGCCCGCACCGGCGGACGATGACCATCTGTACGCGCCGCGCTCCGTGGCCCTGCTGGAGGGCCTGGGCCGGCTGGACGACGAGCCCGACCCGGCCGCCTGCCGCGACATGGCGCAGTGGCTGCGGGAGGAGTACGAGGCCGCCCACGGCGTGGCACCGGTCGGCTTCCTGGCCCGGTGTGCGCTGGGCGGACCGTACGTGGACCATCAGCTGAACCTCTTCCACACCACCGTCGAGCACTACGGGCCCGCGGACCTGGTGCCGGAGCCGTTCTCCTCGGCGCGGCCGGTGGTGCGAACCGGCGGCTGCGCCTTCGTCGAGGTGCGCGCCGGCGGCCTGGTGCTGCCGGTCCTGCGCGACGGCACGGTCGTGAGGCCCTGAGCGGCCCCGGCCGGGCATACGTGGTGCCCGGCCGGGGCGCGTGGTGACCGGCGGATGCCTCGGCGTGCGGTCAGCCGTGGCCCCGCCGGAGCCGTCAGCGCAGCGGCGGCTGCGCGTACCGCACCAGTTCGAGCGCCTGCTCGGGGAACCAGGCTCCGGCCGCGGGGAGTTCCATCCCGCGCTCGGGGTCCTCGGGGCCTTCGGTGCCGCGCAGGCACTCGCCGTCGGACTCACCGGGGATCTTGATCCACAGGTGGGCGTCGATCAGCGGGTGACCGGTGTCGGTGGTCGGCCGCTGGCCCAGTCCGCGGTCCGGCGGGTTGCACCACTCCTGCGGGTCCGGGTAGGCGTCCTCCGGAGCGGTCCACGGCCCCTGCCCGTTGCGGCTGGTGTCGGTGACGAAGTGCGGCTGGTCGGCCGGGTCGGCGGTGACGTTCTCGTCCAGCCACTCCTGGGCGTCCTCCGGCTCCCACCACTGGTTGGGGCAGTCGGCGGGGTCGCCGCCGCCGGCCGCGTAGCTCAGGCAGCCGGAGATCAGCGTTCCGTAGCGGGCCAGGTCCTCGTCCGTCTGGTAGTTCGAGGGGTTGAGGTAGAAGCCCGCGGTGTTCTCCACGCCGGCCTCGATCAGCCGCGGCGCGATGGAGTTGACGCTGTGCCAGTCGCTGTGGCCGGCGTCCAGGTAGACCGTGGTGCCGGGCAGGGTCGCGAGGGTGTCGACGGCGTAGTTGTGCTCGACGAAGCGGGCGGCGGTCAGGGTGCCCTCGTCGTCGTCCTGCCCGCAGTCGGAGGGCATCAGGGCCAGTCCGTCGGGTTCGAGGATGACGACCGCCTCCCCCTTGCCGATGCCGCGGGCGACCTCGTCGATCCACGCCTTGTACTCGGCGGTGTTGGCGGCGCCGCCGGACGAGTACTGGGAGCAGTCGCGGCCCGGCACGTTGTAGAGGGTGAGGACGGGCAGGGCGCGCTGGAGCTTGGCGCCCTTCATCACGGCGCGGGCGTCCTTGCGGACGTCGCTGCCTTCCTGGCCGGTCAGCCAGACGGACTGCGGTGTGGTGATCATCCTGGTGAGGCCCGCCGCGTCCCGCCACTCCCCGGCCCGCAGCAGACCGGCTATCTGGTCCAGCGCGCCGGGGTTGGGGGGCGGTACGTACAGACGGGTGTCGCCGCCGCCCTTCCCGTTCCCCTTCCCGTTCCCCTTGCCGCTCTCCGCACCGGCGGCACCGGCGCTCCCGGCCAGGCCGGTGGTCAGCGCCAGCGCGAGGGCGCCGGCGAGGACGAGGGTGCGCTTGCGTGGTCCGTTCTTCACGTACGACTCCTGACGCGACACGTACGACTCCTGACACGAGTTCATGGGAGCGCTCCCAACCCGCCTCGACTCTCCCCGTCACCCCGGTCCCGCGTCAATACCCGTGCACCGGTACGGACTTGGAAACACCCCGGGGCAGGGACGAGAACGGAGGCGGACGGCGTTGCACTGCCGGGGAGCCGCGTCACCCCGGCGCCGTGCCACCCCTTGGGGAAGGGAAGACATGATGAGAGCCGCAGCACTGTCCGCCTTCGGACCGCCGCAGGAACTGAGACTCACCGAGATCACCGAGCCCCGGGCCGGCACCGGTGAGGTCCGGGTACGGGTGAGGGCAGCCGGCGTGATGCCGTTCGACGTCCGGGTGCGCGAGGGCTGGACGCCGCCGTTCATCGAGCGGAAGTTCCCCATGGTCCTGGGAAACGAGTTCGCCGGGGTGATCGACCAGGTGGGCGCGGGCGTCACGGAGTTCGCCGCCGGTGACGAGGTGCTCGGCTACACCGTGCTGGGCGCCTACGCCGAGTACCTCACCGTCCCCGCGGACCAGATCGTCCGCAAACCGCGGGACATGCCGTGGGAGGTGGCGGCGGGCTTCCCGGGCAACGGCCAGGGCGCCCACATGGCCCTGTCCACGATCGGCGTCACCGGCGGGGACACGGTACTGATCAACGCCGCGGCCGGCGGGCTGGGGAGCTTCGCCGTACAGCTCGCCCTGGCCTGGGGCGCGGACAAGGTCATCGGCACGGCCTCGCTCCGCAATCACGCGTACCTGCGGTCGCTGGGCGCCCATCCCGTCACCTACGGAGCGGGCCTTGCCGAGCGGGTGCGGGACATCGCCCCCGGCGGGGTGGACGCCGCCCTGGACGCGGCGGGCCCGGAGGCCCTGCGCGCCTCGGTGGAACTGGTCCGGGACCGGAACCGGGTGGTCACCGTGGTCGCCATGGCGGAGGCCACCGAGCTGGGGCTGCGCGATGTCGAGGGCACCCGGTCCGCCGCGCGGCTGGCCGAGCTGGTGGATCTCCACACCCGGGGGCTGGTCGGCGTCCACCTCCGCCAGGTGTACCCGCTGGCCGAAGCCGCCGCTGCCCACCGGGATGTGGCCAGTGGTCACGGCCGCGGCAAGGTCGTGCTGGCCGTCGGCTGACCGTCGTCCGGAGGGCCTCAGAACCGGGCACCCGCGTCCGCCCCGTTCGCCGGTCGCAGGAAGGCGGAGGACGGAATGGACCCGTCGGCCCGCCGCGGGCCGGTGATCACCCCCGGGCCGGTGCTGACGAAGCTCCAGCTGCCGCCCAGATTCCAGGAGTTGCCGCTGCCGCCGGAGCCGGACCCCAGCGAGACGTCGGCCCCGTTGGCCACGGCCAGGTTCCGGTTCAGCGTGGACTGGAAGCGGGAGAAGCCGAAGCCGGTGCCCCCGTTGCGCCAGGCCGTGGAGCGCTCGGTCACCAGCCGGCCGGGGTTGCCGTTGTCGACGAACCCGCCGGTCGCGTTGTCCCAGGCCATGCTGTGCGGGTGATGTGGTCACGTCAACGATGTCGGTGCACGCCGGCCGCCCGCCACGGGGTCGGCAGGGCCGGCCGGCGCGGCCTCCACGCCACAGCGTGCCGCCTGGGGTGTGACGTGCGACACTCCCCCCGGGCCCGGCCCGTGGGCCGGTGTGGCACACATCACCCCGGAACCCGTCACACCCGGCCGCGCCGGCCCGTCATCCGGGCGGAACCTCCGGATCGAAGCCGGAGTCCGGTCCACAGGAGGACACCATGAAGGTCTTCGTCGCGGGTGCCACCGGAGTCATCGGCCGGCAGCTGCTTCCCGTCCTGTCCGCCGCCGGCCACGAGGTGACGGGCATGACCCGGTCCGCCCGCCGGGCCGCCGACACCGAACGGAACGGCCACGCACGGATGGTCGTCGCCGACGCGCTCGACCCGGCAGCGGTGGCCGCGGCGGTCTCGCGGGCGGCCCCGGACGCGGTCGTCAACATGCTGACCGCCATCCCGCCCAAGGTCAGCCCCCGGCGGGTCGACCGCGACTTCGCGGCCACCAACCGGCTGCGCACCGAGGGCACCGCGAACCTGCTGGCGGCCGCCCAGGAGGCCGGGGCCCGGAGGATCATCGCGCAGAGCATCGCCTTCGCCTACGAGCCGGGCCGTTCCCCCGCCGACGAGGACACCCCGCTGTGGCCGGATCCGCCGCGGCGCATGGCCCCGGTCCTGGGGGCGCTGCGGGACCTCGAACGGCAGACCACCGAGGCCGGCGGCCTGGTGCTGCGCTTCGGCCACCTGTACGGGCCCGGCTCCGTCCTCGCCCCCGACGGCTCCCTCACCGAGCAGGTCCGCAAGGGCGGGCTGCCGCTGGCCGGCGGCGGGACCGCGGTCTTCTCCTTCCTCCACGCCCGCGACGCCGCCACAGCGGTGGTGGCCGCGCTCGACAAGGACGTCACCGGAGTGCTCAACGTGGCCGACGACGACCCGGCACCCATGCACGTCTGGCTGCCGCATCTCGCCCGGCTGCTGGACGTCCGGCCGCCGCGCCGGGTCCCGGCAGCCCTGGTCCGGCCCCTCGCGGGCGCGTGGGGCGTGGCCTTCATGACCCGGCTGCGCGGTGCCGACAACTCCCGCGCCCGGCTGAGCCTCGACTGGCGCCCGCACTACACCTCCTGGCGCCAGGGCTTCGCCGAGGAGCCGGCAGCCGGGGCCGGAAAGGCCGCCTGACATGGCGGAACAGCCGGCCCCGGGCGGGACCGAAGCGACCGGGAACGGACCGGCCGCGGAATTCGAGGAGTACCGGCCGCTGCTGCTCGGCCTGGCCTACCGGCTGCTGGGCAGCATGTGGGACGCCGAGGACGTCGTGCAGGACGCCTGGCTGCGCTGGACCCGCACGGAGCGGGCCACCGTCCGCGAGGTGCGGCCCTTCCTGGTCACCGTGGTGTCCCGGCTGGCACTGGACCACCTGCGCTCGGCCCGGGCCAGGCGCGAGATCTACACCGGCCCCTGGCTTCCCGAACCGGTGCCCGCCGGGGTGCTCGGCCCGATGGACACCGCCGAACTGCGGGACACCGTCTCCTACGCCACGGTCCACCTGCTGGAGCGGCTCACCCCGCCCGAGCGCGCGGTGTTCGTGCTGCGGGAGGCGTTCGGCCTCCCCTACGACGACATCGCGCGCACGCTGCGGATCACAGCGGCCAACTGCCGCCAGCTGTGCCACCGCGCCCGGGAACGCATGGCGGAGGGCCGGGACCGCTTCCGGGCCGCGCCCGAGGAATACGCCCGGCTGGCCGACGGCTTCCTGCGGGCCGCGCGGAGCGGCGACCTGGCCTCGCTGGCCGGCCTCCTCAGCGAGGACGTCACCGCCTGGTCCGACGGCGGCGGCAAGGTCAGGGCGGCCCTGCGGCCCATCCAGGGACGGGACCGGGTTCTCGCGTTCCTCGGCGGACTGCTGACCCGTTACCGGCTGACCGGCGTCGAGACGGTGGAGTCCAACGGTGAGCCCGCCCTGTGGATGACAGCGGAGGGCCGCGGCCGGCTGGTCACGTTCGGCATCCGCGAGGGGCGCATCCACCGCGTCTACGGCGTACTCAACCCGGACAAGCTCGCCCGCGTGGACCCGGCAGTGACCTGACCACTGTCACCGGCCCTCCCCGGCCCCGCCGTTCTCCAGCAGGGACTGCCCGAAGGCGCGCAGCCGCTCCACCGCCCCCGCGTCCGGTTCGGCCCTGCGGGCCAGCGCCTCCTTGATCTCCCGGTAGGTCGCCTCCTTCAGCCCGCAGTGCCGGCAGTGCTCCAGGTGTGCGGCCATCCGCCGGGCCGTGACCTCGTCGGTCTCCCCGTCGAGGTAGGACTGCAGCACCCGCATCACCCGCAGGCAGCCGATCCGGCGGTCCTCCTCGCGCCGCCGCCACGGCCTGCCGGTCACCGCGCACCCCGCTTCTCCGCCGTCAGGCCGGCCGCGGCCAGCCGGCCCCGGATGCGCTTGCGCGCCCGGTGCAGCCTGCTCATCACCGTGCCCTCCGGCACGTCCAGCAGCCGGGCCGCCTCCCCGTAGCTGAGGCCGTCGATGTCCACCAGCCGCACCACCTGCTGGTGCTTGACGGGCAGCGCCCGGAAGGCGGTCTCCAGCACCTCGTCGAAGGTCTCGTCCACCACCGTCTCCTCCGGGCTGCCGGCCCGGCCCGCGGGCACGGCCGCGAGCCGTTCCAGGTCGTCGTCGGGATCGTCCAGCAGGTGCGGCCTGCGGCGGCGGTGCCGGTTGATCTCGGCGCGCCGCATGATCGTCAGCAGCCAGGCCCGCGGGTGCCTGCCGTCGAACCGGTCCACGGCCCGGTACGCGCGCAGCAGCGTGTCCTGCACCAGGTCCTCGGCGTCCGCCGGCTGCGTCGTGAGGGTTCTCGCCACCCTCAGCAGCACCTCGACCTCGGGCAGCACAAACCGCGCGAACGCCCTCCGCCTGCTCTCCTCCGCGTCCCCGGCCAGGTCTTCCACCCCTGAGGAACCCTGCTCGGTCACCCCCGCATTCCACCGGATGTCCGCGCCCCGGCGGAACACGGAGGCCGTCATGGGTGACGAACCGCTACCCGGCCACCCGCGCCTCACCGTCGGCCGCCGCCTCCTTCTCCGCCCTCCGGTGCCGCCGCCGGGACGTCAGTCCCGCCGCCGCCCCGGCGGCCAGCACCAGCCCGCCCATAACGGCCAGCAGCGGGCCGACGCCCAGCCCGCGCAGGAAGCGGGTCAGTTCGCCCTGGAACTCGGTGGCCCGGGAGATCACCGGATCCCCCGGTCCGCCGAACAGTTCCCACCAGCCGTAGTACGCCACATACAGACCGGCGAGCAGCAGCAGGACCCCGGAGGCCCGCGTCACGTACGGCAGCGCCTGCCGCAGCCGGGCGATCAGCACCTGCCGCGACAGCGCCACGGCCAGCGTCAGCACACCCACCACCGCGCCCATCCCTCCGGCGTAGGCCAGGAACACGGTGACCACCCCAGGGATACTGCCGCCGCGGAAGGCGGTGCTGGTGATCGCCAGAAACGGCCCGACGGTGCACGACAGCGACGCCACCGCGTAGGAGACGCCGAACAGCGCCATGCCGCGCGCCGACCCCGCCGGATCACGGCTGCTGGGCCCGGCCTTGGGCAGCGGCAGCCGCAGCTCGCGCCCGGCCAGCAGCCAGCCGCCCGTCACGATCAGCACCACGCCGATCACCATGGTGGCCCACGGCAGCCACCCGTCCACGGCGAGCGCCAGCGGAGCGACGACCAGTCCGAACGCCCCGAAGACCACGACGAAGCCGGCGGTCATCGCCCCGGTGGCCACGGCGGCCCGCCGCAGCGCTCCGGCGCGGCCGTCGTCCTGCCCCCGGCCGCTCACGAACAGGGTCAGATAGGCGGGCAGCAGGGCGAAGCCGCACGGGTTCACCGCGGCCAGCATGCCTGCCGTGACGGCCAGCGTCAGAGGTATCCCGGTCATCGGGCGGCACTCACCGTCCGGCCAGCGCGGAGAGATGACCGTTCAGGTCGTCCTCGCTGAGGGTGCCGAGCTCGACGTTCATGGTGCCGTCCTCGTCGAGGAACGCGAAGGCGGGCTGCGCGGGCACCCCGTAGGTGGTCCACAGCGACCCGTCCTCGTCCCGCGCGTGGACGAAGCCGTCCAGCCCGTACTCGTCCACGAACTCCCGGTCCTGGTCCGGGCTGCCGTTGCCGGGTACGCCGACAAAGGTCAGCTCGTCGCCCCACTTCTCCTGCGCGGCCTTGATGCCCGGCGCCTCGGCCTGGCACACCGGGCAGTTGTGGGCCCAGAACCACAGCACCGCCTTCTCCCCGGCGAGCGAGGAGCCCTCGAAGACCGCGCCGTCCACGGTGGTCGTCGTGAAGGACAGGTGCTCCGGCACCTCCGCCCCACCCGGCTCACCCGCGCCCTCACCGTCGGCGTCGGCGTCGGGGTCGCCCCCAGCGCCGTCCGCACTGCCGGTGTCCGCGGGCTCCGCCGCATTGTCGTCCGAGCCGCTGCCGCATCCGGTCAGAGCGAGGAGGGCCACGCCGGTGAGCACCGCGGCGGCGCTCCGGAGGGGAAGGCTGCGCATCATGAAATCCTTTGTTGTCGTCCGCTGTCGTGCCCCGGAAACCCGCCGGCCCTTCCTCTTCCTTCCACTCCCGCCGACCGATTCGCGCACCGGCTGCCGGGGAGGTCAGAACGGAGGCGTGTCCGGTTGCGCGGGACAGGTGTTGGCCTGGGGTTTACCGGCTGTGGGGGCGGGCGTTGGCCGGTGGGTGGGGTAGTGGTGGGGTTCGGTGGTGTGGGTGTGACCGGTGGGGGTGGTCCAGGTGACGCGGCCGGTGGCCGGGTCGCGGTGGGTGCGCCAGCCCGGGGTGTGCTTGAGCCGGTGGTGACGGCGGCACAACGGCATCAGATTCTCCGGAACCGTCAGCCCGCCCGCAGCGGGCCGCTGGTGGTCGAAGGGCCGCACATGGTCCAGGTCGCAGCGGTGGGCGGGCATGGAGCAGGTGGGGAACCGGCAGTGGGGGTCGCGTGCGGTG